>RYWP01000017.1 GCA_003979135.1 Alistipes sp. | reverse complement strand
AGATGTGTATAAGAGACAGATCTGATAAGTGAAAAACCGACGGAAGCATTCACGCAGGTATGCTACTGGCTGCTATTCATCTCGTCCGCGATGCACACGCTCACCTACTGGAAACGTCGAAAAACCGAATAAAAACTGCTCCATTCCACGACGAGGGAGGCGCTCGGAATCCGAAGCGTCTCCCTTATTCTCGGACAGGCATCGGTCGCAGAAAAAGCTACCGAACAGACCTCGAACGAATTGCGGAGATTGTAAATAATTTGTCGAAAAAATCGGGCGCGAGGATTGGATTTATTGCCGGAAAAATCCCATCTTTGCAAACCGCTTCCGCCTCCCGAAAAGCAGTGGAAGCACCCAACCCCGCGAACAATAAGAACATACGAAGATATGGCTAAATCCACCGGCACCGAAGCACCGCAGAAAGTCGACTACAACGACGCGGTCGCCGAATCGAAAATCTATTTCGGGGGCGATGATCTCGCCGCAACCGTTTGGGTCTCGAAATACGCCCTGAAAGACTCGTTCGGCAACATCTACGAAAAATCGCCCGAGCAGATGCACCGCCGCATCGCTGCCGAAATCGAACGCATCGAACGGAAATACCCGAATCCGATGTCGCGCGACGAAGTGTTCGCGCTGCTCGACCATTTCCGCTATGTCATTCCGCAAGGCGGCCCGATGACCGGCATCGGCAACGGATTCCAAGTGGCATCGCTGTCGAACTGTTTCGTCATCGGCCATCGCCATCCGGCCGATTCGTACGGCGGCATCTTCCGCATGGACGAAGAACAGGTGCAGTTGATGAAACGCCGCGGCGGCGTGGGCCACGACTTGTCGCATATCCGTCCGACGGGCAGTCCGGTACTCAACTCGGCGCTGACGTCGACAGGCATCGTGCCGTTCATGGAACGCTACTCGAACTCGACGCGCGAGGTGGCGCAGGACGGCCGTCGCGGAGCCTTGATGCTGTCGCTCTCGATCAAACACCCCGATGCCGAACGCTTCATCGACGCAAAAGTCGACACGGGCAAAGTGACGGGCGCAAACGTCTCGATCAAAATCGACGATGCGTTCATGCGCGCGGCTCAGGAGGGCAAAAACTATCGCCAACAATTCCCGATCGGAGCAGCCGAACCTAAATACGAACAGGAAATCGATGCCCGCAAGCTGTGGAACAAAATCATCCACAATGCGTGGAAGTCGGCGGAACCCGGCGTGCTCTTCTGGGACACGATCATCCGCGAAAGCATTCCCGACTGCTATGCCGACGAGGGATTCGTCACGGTATCGACCAATCCGTGCGGCGAGATTCCGCTCTGTCCCTACGATTCGTGCCGTCTGTTGGCCATCAACCTGCTGAGCTACGTCGAGAAACCGTTCACGAAAGAGGCGAAGTTCGATTTCACGAAGTTCCGCACACACGTCGAAATGGCGATGCGCATGATGGACGACATTATCGATTTGGAACTGGAAAAGGTCGAACAAATCATCGAAAAAATCGAAAAAGACCCCGAAGATGCGGACGTACGCCGCGTGGAGCTGGAGTTGTGGAAGAAAATCCGCACGATGGCACAGAAAGGCCGCCGCACGGGACTGGGCATCACGGCCGAAGGCGACATGCTGGCGGCATTGGGCCTGCGCTACGGCTCGGACGAAGCCATCGATTTCGCGGTCAAGGTGCAGAAAGAACTGGCTCTGGCAGCCTACGGCGCATCGGTCAAGATGGCAGCCGAACGCGGAGCATTCCCCGTATACGATGCAAACAAGGAGGTGAATAACCCGATGATCGGCCGCATCCGCGAAGCCGATCCGGCACTCTACGACGAAATGGTCAAGGTAGGCCGCCGCAACATCGCCCTGCTGACCATTGCGCCGACGGGCACGACTTCGCTCATGTCGCAGACGACCTCGGGCATCGAACCGGTCTTCCGCACGGTCTATAAACGCCGCCGCAAAATCAATCCCTCGGACCACGACACCCATGTCGACTATGAGGACGAAACAGGCGAAAAGTTCCAAGAATACAACGTCTACCACCACAATTTTGTCAAGTGGCTGGAAGTGAACGGATACGATGTGAAGAATCTCGACACGATTCCGGATGCGGAACTCGACCGGCTGCTGGAAGCGTCGCCCTACTACAAGGCGACGGCCAATGACATCGACTGGGTAGCCAAGGTGAAGATGCAGGGCGCCATTCAGAAATGGGTCGACCACTCGATTTCGGTGACGGTCAACCTGCCGAACAATGTCACGGAAGAACTGGTGGCCGATGTCTATCGCACGGCGTGGGAGAGCGGCTGCAAAGGCATCACGGTTTATCGCGACGGCTGCCGCGACGGCGTACTGCTCGACAAGAAGTCGAAGAAAAAGCTGGCCGCCGATGCATCGGCTCCGCTGAAACGCCCGAAATCGATTCCGGCGGACATCGTACGGTTCAAGAACGGCACGGAAAACTGGATCGCATTCGTCGGATTGCAGGACGGACGCCCCTACGAAATCTTCACCGGCAAAATCGAGGAAGACGCGATGTATATCCCGCCCAAAATCAAGCAGGGCAACATCATCAAGGTACGCGAAGCGGACGGCTCGAAGCGCTACGACTTCCAATACACCGACCGCTACGGCTACACGAACACCATCGGCGGCATCTCACGTCTGTTCAATGAGGAGTTCTGGAATTACGCAAAGCTGATTTCGGGCGTGCTGCGCCACGGAATGCCCATCGAGAAAACCGTGTCGCTCGTCGAATCGCTCCAACTGGACAGCGAATCCATCAACACTTGGAAGACGGGCGTATGCCGCTCGCTGAAACAATACATCATCGACGGCACGAGCGCAAAAGGCAAGTGTCCGAGCTGCGGACAGGAGAACATGGCCTATCAGAACGGCTGTCTGACCTGCATGTCATGCGGCTACTCGAAATGCGGCTGACCCCGTTTGAACGGGGTTCTCTAAGCAGGAAACTGTCCCCGTGCGTTCTGCGGTCATAGTCGCTCCGATCCTATTCGACCAAAAATCCCGATACACAAGAGCATTCCCATGCATGGGAATGCTCTTTTTCATTTTTTGCCCGATGCCAATCAGTTTTGCACGCACCTTGCAGGGGATGCCCCGTAACAAGGCAAAAAACGAATCAATCAAAAACGACTATGAAAAGATTCTACGCAGTTTTGGCGACGGCATTGTTCGCCGCAACGGCTTGGGCTCAGGAACCCGCCCAGAAACCCAGTTTCGCAGGGTTCGTCACGAACAAGTTCTGGGATAACTGGGAGTTGTCGGTAGGCGGCGGTTTCGCCACGGCATTCTCCAACGGAACCAACCTCGGCTCGACGGGCGACCGCATGGGCTACGAGGTCAACATCTCGGCCACGAAGTGGATCCATCCGGTCATCGGTATGCGTCTGATGCTGCAGGGCGGTCAGTTCCAGAACTACCATCCGGTCTACGACAAACAGAAGTGGCCCTATCTGTTCGCCCACATGGACATCGAAATCAACCTCTCGAACTGGCTCGGAGGCTATCGCGAAGACCGAGTATACTATGCCGTACCCTACTTCGGCTTCGGTTACATGGCCACCAACTTCACCGATGACAACCATGTCGACAACCACGCTCCCACGGGCCAAGCATTCGCATGTGCCTACGGCTTGCTGAACAAATTCCGCGTATGCGACGCTCTGGACATCAATCTGGAACTGAAAGGACTCTTTGCACCGTCGCGCATCTGCCCGAGCGAACTCGACGGATCTTATATGTACGGTTTGGGTGCGACGCTGGGTGTAAGCTATCGCTTCAACCGCCGCAACTGGGAACGCAAACCCAGCGGAACGGTCTATACGGCCGCTGAGATCCGTGTCTATCAGGACGCCGTAGCCGAAAGCAATGCAGCGCTTGCAGCCGCAATGGCCGAAAACGCCCAACTGAATCAGGATTTGCGCGCCGCCCGCCAAGCCGCAGCCAATGCACGTACTGTAGCAGTCGAAGCGGCCGAAGCAGCGACGGCAATGGCCGCCAGCGACCTGCTCGATCCCTCGACCATCATCCTTTACAAAATCGGCACGACGACGCTGACGCCCGAAGAGAAAGTGCGTCTCGATCTGAAAGCCGACCTCATCAAGAACGGCCCGAAAGACAAGGTTTACACCATCGAAGGACATGCCGATCCGCAAACCGGTTCGGCAGCGACCAACCAACGCATCTCGGAACAACGTGCGAAGAGCGTATACGACTACTTGGTAAACAAAGGCGTAAATCCGAAGCAGCTGAAATACGAGGGTATGGGCGACAATCACAACCAATACAAAAGCCCCGTAGCCAATCGCGTCGCTATCATCAAATAACGCGGGCAACCTTACAGAACAGCCGATTTTCGCTGTTTGGAAACATGAGCAGGCATCGAAGTATTATCTTCGATGCCTCTTTTTTTATTTCGTCTTCCCGATCCTATCGCAAATCCGACAGGCACGGCGAACAATTTTCTAACACTCAACCCATGAAAAAGTATTTGATTCTGGCCGTGATGCTGCTCTCGGCCGCACTCGGCGTGGTCGGCAAAGCCTACCGCGCAACCCTTACAGATCGGAACCGACTGGTTCGCAACCAAGCAACGCTACTCAACAGCGTAACGCACTACAAGACAGCAGCAGGCCAAGAAGCGGCCTCGGTGCTAGCCCTCGAACTCCGCTGCAAGGAATACGAACGCCTGAGGAGCAACGATGCCCGCCGCATCCAAGAACTGGGCATCAAACTGAGCCGGGTAGAAGCGACGGCGACCCTCTCGACGAAACAACGAATCGAAGCAGCGGCGAAACTGCGAGATACGGTGATTATCCAGTATCGCGACACGGTATGGCTGCACGACACAGTGAAACTGTTCCGCTGGAACGATGCGTGGTGCGAAGTGGAAGGAACGATGCGGCGAGATTCGGTCGAATGCCGCGTGACGAACGCGGACACGCTTCGGCAAATCGTACACCGCATACCGCGCAGGTTCCTGTTCATCCGCTGGGGCACGAAAGCAATCCGACAAGAAATCGTCTCGACCAACCCCCACACGCAAATCGTTTATGCGGAATATGTGCGATTTACGCGACGGAACAAATAAAATTTCGTATCTTTGACTCCGATATGGAACGGATCGCCATCTTTCCCGGGTCGTTCGACCCGTTCACCCGCGGACACGAAGCGCTGGTCGAACAAGCGTTGCGGCTCTTCGACCGTGTGATTATCGGCATCGGCAACAATCCCGAAAAACACGGTCTGCTCCCCATCGAGAACCGCCGGAAGCTCATCGCCGACCTCTATGCCCGGGAACCGCGCATCGAAGCCCGCATCTACGCAGGACTGACCGGCGATTTCGCCCGCGAGACGGGAGCCTGCGCCATTCTGCGCGGCGTGCGGAACACCACCGACTTCGAATACGAACGCACGATGGAGGCGACCAACCACCGGATCTATCCCGAAATCACCACCGTGATGCTCTTTACCCCCTCCGACGTGGCCGACATCGCCTCGTCGACCGTGCGCGAAGTGCTGGCGTTCGGACGGACGGTCGATGAATTCATGCCCCGCGGCATCCGTATCGAAAACTATTTGTAAGAAAAGCCGGACACAAAGCGGCCCAAAACGAAGCATAAAAACAAGGAAAGCAACGAAACTCTTTAATTTCGGTATTGTGTTGCGATCCATGACAGTAAATGAAAAAAAATGGAATTTACAGCTGAAATGATCGCCGGATTTCTCGGCGGCGAAATCGTCGGAGACAAAAACGCAGCCGTGCATACGGTCTCCTCGATCGAGGAAGGACGCGCCGGATCGCTGGCCTATCTGACCAACCCGAAATACGAACCGTGGCTCTACAAGACCGAAGCGAGCATCGTACTGGTCGACAAAACGTTCGAGCCGTCGCAACCTGTTGCGGCAACGCTCATCAAGGTCGAAAATGCGGGTGCCTGCGTAGTGAAACTCTTGGAGATGTACAACGCAGCGAAACCCCGTCGCACAGGCATCAGCGAACGGGCCTCCGTAGCGCCGGATGCGAAAATCGGAGCGGATTGCTATATAGGCGATTTCGCAGTCGTGGAAGCGGGGGCCGTTATCGGCGACGGCTGCCAGATCTATCCGCAAGTCTATGTCGGCACGGGCGTCACCGTCGGCGAGGGAACGATTCTCTATCCGGGTGTAAAAATCTACGAGGGCTGCCATGTCGGCAAACGCTGCATCCTCCATGCAGGAGCGGTCGTCGGAGCCGACGGATTCGGATTCATGCCCAATGCCGCAGGCGGATTCGACAAAATTCCCCAGTTGGGCAACGTCATCATCGAAGACGATGTGGAACTCGGCGCGAACACTTGCGTCGACCGTGCGAAGACCGACTCGACCATCATCCGCCGCGGCGTGAAGCTGGACAACTTGGTGCAGGTGGGCCACAACGTGCAAATCGGCGAGAACACCGTATCATCGGCCCAGACGGGCATCGCAGGCACGTCGAAAGTGGGCGCCAACTGCTTCTTGGCAGGGCAAGTGGGCATTGCCGACCATGTGACCATCGGCGACCGCGTAAAAATCGGCTCGAAAAGCGGCTTGGACAAGGATGTGCCCGATGACGAAATCCGCTTCGGCTATCCGGCCCTGCCGGGCATGCAATACCACCGCTCGGCGGCTATCTTCAAAATTCTGCCGGAGATGGCCCGCGAACTGCGCGAACTCCGCAAAACCGTAGAAGAACTCAAAAACAAATAGACAAGAAGATGAAAAAACTGTCGATTTTCGCAGCCGCCGCACTCCTGCTGTGCAGCTGCGCATCCAAAAACAAGTATGTGATCGAAGGCAACGTGGCCGGACTGGAAGGTAAGGTCTATCTGTTCGACCGGCACGGCAATCTGCTCGATTCGGCTGCTGTGGAAGCAGGAGCATTCCGTTTCGAGGGCGTCGCCGCACATCCCGACATCCGCACCATTGCCGATTCGGCCGATCCGCAGCAACAGGTACATGCTTTTGCGACGATGCTCTTCCTCGAACCGGGCAACATTGCAATTACGCAGAACGAGACGGAGGGAGCTATCGCGGTTTCGGGCACGCCGTCGAACGACGCATACGCAATATTCAACGCAGCGATCAAAAAACTGGTCGAAGAATACCGCAATCCGGAGACCTCGGCCGAACGCCGCGAAGCAATCGGCGAGGAGTACGACAAACTCTCCGACGAAACCTATGCGGCCAATATCGGCAACCAGCTGGGCGTCATGCTGCTGAAAGAAAAGAGCTACGAACTCACGGGGCAGGAACTGCTGGATGAAATCGCCAAATTTCCGGCAGAACTGCAAGCGGGCGAAAGTCTGACGGCACTGAAAGAACATGCTGAGAAGATGGCGAAAACCGAAGCGGGACAACCCTATATCGACGTAGCGCAGCCGAATGCCGCAGGCGAGACGGTGACGCTGAAATCGGTTGTCGAGAATCCGGCCAACAAATACACGCTGGTCGATTTCTGGGCGTCGTGGTGCGGCCCCTGCATGGGCGAGGTTCCCCACTTGAAGAAAACCTACGAGGCATTCCACGACAAGGGTTTCGAGATTTACGGCATCTCATTCGACCGCGACCGCGACAAGTGGCTGGGAGCCATCGAAAAGAACGGCATGGATTGGATTCACGTAAGCGAACTCAACCGGTTCGACAATCAGGCAGCGAAAGACTATGCCGTACAAGCCATCCCGTCGAACTTTCTGATCGATTCCACGGGGGCTATCGTGGCAAAGAACCTGCGCGGTGAAGAGCTCTACGAAAAGGTTTCGGAACTGCTGGGCGAATAAGATTTCATTTCTTTCGATACGCGACGGGCGGGGCATTCTAATGATGCCCCGCCCATCTTTTTTCAAGTCTGCAAAAAGAGTAAACTCGCGCCCCACGGTCGTAAGCACTATGCGCAGCCCCGAATAAAAATGTTAAGTTAACGTTAAGATTGGAAGGTCGGCGAGGGACATCGAAAAAAAAGTCCTAAATTTGTTCGGTTTATTAGGGAATAACTCTCCAAATGAGCGAAATCTACACCGTCATTATCGGCATTCTCGCCGTTCTCGCAATCACCGGTCTTTTCGTCGGCGTTACGAACGACGCGGTTAACTTCCTCAACTCCGCCCTCGGCTCCAAAGCCGCCTCGATCCGCACCATTCTGCTGGTCGCTTCGGTCGGCATCATCGTCGGCGTCGTCACATCGAGCGGCATGATGGAGGTCGCCCGCAGCGGCATGTTCAATCCGGGCATGTTCACGTTCCATGAAGTAATGATCCTCTACCTCGGCGTGATGTTCGCTAACGTCATCCTGCTTGATCTCTACAACTCGTGGGGTCTCCCGACCTCGACCACCGTGTCGCTGATTTTCTGTCTGCTGGGCTCGGCCATCGCCGTGTCGATTTACAAAATATCGGCAGACCCGACGCTAACGGCAGGCTCGCTGGGCGAGTTCATCAACACTTCGCGCGCGATGGGTATCGTCTCGGCCATTCTGTTGTCGGTCGTCATCGCATTCACATGCGGTACTTTCGTGATGTACGTCTCACGCTTGATTTTCTCGTTCCGCTACATGGCCCTGTTCCGCAGCTACGGATCGCTCTGGTGCGGTGCATCGCTCACGGCCATCATCTATTTCGCCGTGTTCAAAGGTCTGAAAAACATCCTCGCAGACCATCCCGTCAATATTTTCATCGAGCACCACCTGTTGCTCTCGCTCTTCATCTGCTGGGTGGTCTGCTCGCTGCTGCTCTTTCTCATCCAACGATTCAAAATCAACATCCTTCGCATTACCATTCTGTCGGGCACGTTCGCGCTGGCGCTGGCATTCGCCGGCAATGACTTGGTGAACTTCATCGGCGTGCCGGTGGCCGGATTCGACGCCTACTCCATCGCCTGCCACACGGGCGACACGGAGATGATGATGGGTGCGCTTGCGGAGAACGTGCCGGCCAATTTCTTCATCCTTTTGGGTGCGGGTGCCGTGATGATTTTCACGCTCTGGACCTCGAAAAAAGCGATGCACGTCTCGCAGACCGAACTGTCGCTTTCGGCGCAGGAAGAAGGCGAAGGCGAACAATACGGCTCGTCGGTCTTCTCGCGGACGATCGTCCGAGTGGCTCTCAATATCAATGCGGGACTGGAGCGAACGATACCCCAACGCATCCGTGCAGCCATCGCCCGCCGTTTCGAATATGAAGATGTCGAACACAGCGGAGCCCCCTACGACATGATACGCGCGACGGTCAACCTGACCACCTCGGCGCTGCTGATTTCGCTGGCTACGTCGCTCAAACTCCCCCTCTCGACCACCTATGTCTGTTTCATGGTGGCTATGGGCTCGTCGCTCGCCGACCGTGCGTGGGGACGCGAAAGCGCCGTATACCGCATCTCGGGCGTGACGACCGTCGTGGCCGGATGGTTCATCACGGCGCTGGGCGGATTCCTGATAGCATTCGCCGTAGGGCTCGTGCTGATTTACGGCAAAACGCCTGCATTCATCATCGTAACGGTGCTTTGCGGCTGGATGCTGGTACGCAGCAACCTCTCGAGAAAGGGGAAAGGCACCGCCGAAACGCAACAGAAACCGCAACAACATACGCTGGAAGATATTATCCAGAGCCTGCGTAACGAAGTGTGCATGACGATGGAATGTGCAACGAAAATCTACGACCGCACGCTGCTGGCGGTGATGAAGGAAAACCGCAAGGAACTGCGCAATTTGGTGAAAGAGGCGAACGACCTGTTCTACCAATCGCGCGAACGCAAATACACGCTGCTGCCGACACTCAAACATCTGCAAACGAGCGATGTCAACACGGCCCACTACTACGTGCAAATCGTCGACTATCTGAACGAGATGACCAAAGCGCTGATGCACATCACGCGACCGGCATTCGAACACATCGACAACAACCACGAGGGCCTCTCGAAAGAACAGGCCAAAGACCTGATGGCCATCAACGACGATGTGGAATCGATCTACCGCCACATCAACGTCATGCTGCGCAAAGGAGATTTCACGGACATCGACATGGTGCTGGCGCGACGCGACCAACTGTTCGAATCGATCGCCGAAGCCATCAAGTCGGAACTGACGCGCATCAACGAAGCGCGGTCGAACACCAAAGCTTCGATGCTCTATCTGACGATTCTGACCGAGACCAAAAACATGGTGCTCCAATCGCGCAACCTGCTCAAATCGCAACAATATTTCTGGAACCACAGCACAGGCACCACGACGTGGATCAAACCGGAAACCCGACACGAGTAATCGAAAACATGGACATAGCACAGGCCAAACGACGCGAAAACATCGCGGAATATATTCTCTATCTGTGGCAATTGGAAGATCTGTTGCGGGCGTTGCAATTCAGTCCCGAAGCCATCCACTCGCAGTTGGTGGCTCCGCGCAAGGACCTGCCCGAAGAACGGAAATCGGTATTGCTGATGTGGTACATGGATCTGGCGAACCTGCTGCAACAAGAGGGCAAGGAGGCAAAAGGCCATCTGGAACACACGCTGCACTTGATAGCCGACCTGCACGACCTTCATCTGCAACTGCTGAAACTTCCGGCAGGAGCCCACTATCGCGAAACGTATGCGAAACTGGAACCGGAACTGCCGCGCCTGCGAGCAATCGTGGGGAACCCGGGCATGAACGACACGGAGCTATGTTTCCGGGCGCTCTACGCAGCGATGCTCTACCGCATCAAGGGCGAAAGCGAAAAATCGGCCGTAACGGACACGCTCGAATACATCTCGCCCGTCATTGCGAAACTGGCCGCCATCCACGGTAAAGTCGAACGCGGCGAACTGGATTTGTACAAGGACACCTTTTGAGAGGGCGGTTTCCGCAGGCTGCTTGCCTGCATTCGTTTTATCTCTCCGAACAAAGTTTTGACCACTCCTCCCGTGTGATGCGGCTGAAATGCTCGGTAAGGATGGCATCCGTAAGCGGCCACGGTTGGTCGTAAGCCGTGCGGACGAACCGAAATCCGCACCGTTTCTGCACCCGCTCCGACCGGACATTGCCGTCGAACCATCCGCACCACAAAGCGGCATAACCCAACGTCTCGAAAGCGTGCCGCATCAACTCCCGCAACGCCTCGGACATCAGTCCACGCCCCCAATAAGGCACGCCGAGCCAATAACCGACCTCGGCCTCGTCGGAAGCGACGGGAATGTTGCTGACGTCGGCGCCAATCAATCCGATGCACCCGACGATGCAATCCGTTTCGCGTGACACGACAGCATAAGTTTCCGGTGCGCTGAACACGGAACGAATCACATTAGCGCTCTCCTCCACCGACTGGTGAGGAGGCCATCCGGCAGCCGGCCCGACCCGTTCGTCACGTGCCAGCTCATACAAAGCATCGGCATCGTCGCCGTGCCAAGGCCGCAAAATCAATCGCTCGGTAAACAACATAATATCGATCATCTTATTTTACAAAAAAGCCGACCCCTTGCAGGTCGGCTTCAGTCTGCGTTTCCGAACAATGCGTTCGGAACGGAACCCTAAGCGTATTTGAACGTCGATTCGTCCGATACGGTCAATTTCTTGCGGCCTTTTGCGCGCCGTGCTGCCAATACCTTGCGGCCCTCGGCCGTAGCCATACGCTGACGGAAACCGTGTTTGTTGATCCGCTTCCGACGCGACGGCTGATAGGTTCTTTTCATTGCCATAGCTATCCTGTTTTTTTATTGTTTCTCCGTTGTTCCGATTCTCCGACGAACCTCTCCGAAACATTGGGCCGTGCTTCCGCAGACCCATCGGTTCGGCACACGCCGCTGAATTACCGGATTGCAAAAGTACAACAAAAAAACAATCCGCAAAAATTTTTCGCTAAAAAAATCCCCGAATGCGGGAAAAAGCACGAAATGTTGTTAACTTTGTCCATACGGGCGAAACGCGTATCGGCTTCGGTTGGTCGGAGACGAAAATCGGACGACCCGATGCAATCAAAAAGATATAATTACGATTAAGATATGGCTGTATTCAAGGTCGAAGGAGGCCACCGGCTCCACGGCAGCATCACCCCGCAAGGCGCCAAAAACGAGGCGCTGCAAATCCTGTGTGCAACCTTGCTGACCCCCGAACGGGTCACGGTTCGCAACGTACCGCAGATTCTCGACGTACTGCAACTCATCGAGCTGCTGCGCCGCATGGGCGTCGAAGTGGAACACCCCGCAGAAGACACCTACACGTTCTGCGCCCGCGACATCGATTTCGACTACCTGCGCAGCGACGACTATCGCCAACGCTGCACCAAACTGCGCGGCTCGGTCATGCTCATCGGCCCGATGCTGGCCCGTTTCGGCGTGGGGTACATCCCCAAACCGGGCGGCGACAAGATCGGACGCCGCAGGCTGGACACCCACTTCCTCGGATTCCAGAAGCTGGGTGCCAAATTCGATTTCGACGTAGCCGATGAATTTTTCATGGTCGAGGGGCACGACCTGCACGGAACCTATATGCTGCTGGACGAAGCGTCGGTGACTGGTACGGCCAACATCGTAATGGCCGCCGTACTGACACCGGGTACGACGACCATCTACAATGCAGCATGCGAACCCTACCTGCAACAACTCTGCAAGATGCTGAACCGCATGGGAGCCCGGATTTCGGGCATCGCGTCGAATCTGCTGACTATCGAGGGGGTCGAAGCGCTCGGCGGCACGGAACATACGCTACTGCCCGACATGATCGAAGTGGGCAGTTTCATCGGCATGGCGGCGATGACCCGCTCGGAGTTGACCATCAAGAACGTGTCCTACGACAATCTGGGCATCATTCCGGCGCAATTCGCACGGATGGGCATCCGGTTCGAGCAACGGGGCGACGATATTTACATTCCGGAACAGGAACACTACCACATCGAAACGTTCATCGACGGATCGATCATGACCATCGCCGATGCGCCGTGGCCTGGATTGACGCCCGACCTTCTGTCGATTTTCTTGGTAGTGGCGACGCAGGCGAAAGGCTCGGTGCTGATTCATCAGAAGATGTTCGAAAGCCGTCTGTTCTTCGTCGACAAGTTGATCGACATGGGGGCGCAAATCATCTTGTGCGACCCACACCGCGCAACGGTCATCGGACACAACCACGAACACCGGCTGCGGGCCACGCGCATGACATCGCCGGATATTCGTGCGGGCGTGGCGCTGCTGATTGCCGCAATGTCGGCGGAGGGCGTCTCGACGATTCAGAATATCGACCAGATCGACCGCGGATACAAGGATATCGACGGACGATTGAACCGCCTCGGAGCGCACATCACGCGGTTGGAGGACTGAAAAGGGCACACGCTACCCATAACGATCAGCATTATCGGGAGAGCTATTAACAAAAATAGGGTGCACATACTACCCACGGTCATTAGTATTATCGAGAGAGCTATTAATAAAAATGTTTTTGGAGAGTGCCAGCCGGAAGGGCTGGATCGAAGTCGTCTGCGGCTCGATGTTCTCGGGTAAGACCGAAGAACTCATCCGCCGCCTGAAACGGGCGCAATTCGCCCACCAGAAAGTCGAAATATTCAAACCGCGCATCGACGTGCGGTATTCCGAAGAGGAGGTCGTGTCGCACGACGCCAATGCGTTCCGCTCCACACCGGTCGATTCGCCGCAGAACATCCTACTGCTGTCCGCCGGTGCGGATGTCGTCGGCATCGACGAAGCGCAATTCTTCGACGACAGTTTGGTCGATGTCTGCCGGCAGCTGGCCGACAACGGCATCCGCGTAATCGTCGCAGGGCTGGATATGGACTACACGGGCAAGCCGTTCGGCCCAATGCCGACGCTGATGGCGACGGCCGAATATGTCACGAAAGTCCATGCCATCTGTGTCCGCTGCGGGAACTTGGCCCATCACTCGCATCGTCTGACAACCGATGAAAAACAAGTGCTGCTGGGAGCCCAAGACAACTACGAACCCCTCTGCCGCCACTGTTTTAATAACTGTCACGGATCGAAAACCCAATAAGAAAACAAAGAGACGACGCATCGCAAGGCAACGAGGACGCAACGTCACGGAACCGAAACCCGAAAAAAAATGGACTGCCGTATCGCACTGGTCGATGACCACACTTTGTTCCGCAACGGGCTGCGCGGCCTGCTGGAAAGACACACGGGCTATCGCGTAGTCGGAGAAGCGAGCGGCGGAGAAGAATTTTTAGCGATGCTCGATACGCTCGACACCGACGTGGTATTCATGGATTTCGCCATGCCGGGAATAGACGGCGCCCAAACGACCGAACGCGCACTGGCACGACGTCCGGAACTGAAAATCATCACGCTGTCGATGTACGGCGAAGAGAGCTACTACTCGCGGATGGTCGAAGCGGGAGCCCGCGGATTCCTGCTGAAAGACTCGGACATCGGCGATGTCATCGAAGCCATCGAAACGGTTGCAGAAGGCGGCACCTATTTCAGTCCGCAACTACTGTCGTCGCTGACAGGCCGTATGCGCACACGCGAAGCCGTAACCGATGAACCGCTCTCGTCGCGCGAACGCGAAATCTTGGTGGCGGTATGCCGGGGATTGTCGAATCAGGAAATCGCCGACGAACTCTTCATCTCGAAACGCACGGTCGACAAGCACCGAGCCAACATTCTGGAAAAAACGGGCTGCAAAAACACCGCCTCGCTGGTGGTCTATGCCATCCGGAACCGGATCGTCGAAATATAAAATACATAAATATAGGTATTGGGCGTTCGGTGCTTTTTGGTTACTTTTGTACGATTGCCACACGGAACGACAATGAACGGATTTCAATCGAGAGGATATACCGGCGATGACCGCATGTGCGATCTTGTAGGCGACCATTACCCCGTCCTGCAAGTGATGAGCCGTTTCGGCATCGCGCTCGGATTCGGCGACCGAACCATCGCCGAAGTCTGCACGACGAACCATGTCGACACAGCAACCTTCTTGGCTGTGGTCAATCTGCTGATGAACCGCACGGAAGGAACCATCCTTGCAGAAGAGGTCTCGGTGCGCTCGCTGACGGACTATCTGCACAATTCGCACGACTATTTCCTGCGATTCCGCCTGCCGGAGATCCGCCGCAAGTTGATCGGTGCCGTGAACTGCACCCAGAGCGACGTATCGTTCGCTATCATGCGCTATTTCGACGAATATGTCGCAGAAGTCGACCGCCACATGGATTATGAGGAGAAAACCGTATTCCCCTATGTCGAAGCGCTGCTTGCGGGCGAAAAGGGCTCGCAATATTCGATGGAGGTATTCCGCCGGCACCACGACCAAATCGAGGAACGGCTCCGCGAGTTGAAAAACATCATCATCAAATACTACCCCACGGGCAGCACCAACGAACTCAACGGCGTACTGTTCGACATCTTCACCTGCGAACAGGAACTGGCGTCGCACAATGCCGTGGAAAACGAAATCTTCATTCCGGCGGTCGAACGTCTCGCCTCGGACGGTGTACAGGAAAACCGTCGGCAAGAAGCGCTGAGCGCACGCGAAAAGGAGATCATCGTATGCGTGGTCAAAGGGTTGACCAACAAACAAATCGCCGACGAACTCTGCATCTCGACCCACACGGTCATCACTCATCGGCGCAACATCGCAGCAAAACTCCAAATCCACTCGGCGGCGGGTCTGACCATCTACGCCATTGTAAACAAACTGGTGGAACTTTCCGAAATCGATAAACCCGCCTAAATAGTCTTTAATAAAAACTAAGGAAAACGTTGGCTGTTCATAAAAATTTCGTATATTTATAGTCGCCTAATGTGCAACAAACCTTAAAACCGATACGGAATATGAAAAACTATTCAGCCAAAGAGATCAAGAACATCGTGCTGCTGGGCGCCCCTGGCACGGGCAAAACCACGCTGGCCGAAGCGATGGCCTACGAAGGCAAGGTCATCGACCGCCGAGGCTCCGTCGAAACCAATAATACGCTGTCGGACAACACCGACATCGAACACGAATACAAACGCTCGATCTACTCGACGATCCTCTTCACGGAGTTCATGGAGCGCAAACTCAACATCATCGACTGCCCGGGTTCGGACGATTTCTGCGGCAGCCTCTTTTCGGCGTTCAAGGTGGCCGACGTCGGCATCTTCCTTTACAGCGCCGTCAACGGCTGGGAGGTCGGCAGCGAAATCCAAGCCCGCTATGCGCGCATCCTTCAAAAACCGGTCATCGGCGTCATCAACCAGCTGGACGCGGACAAGGCCAATTTCGAAGCAGCCTATGAATCGGTCAAAGCAGCCTCGCGCGTGAAACCCGTCATCGTGCAATATCCGGTCAACCAAGGACCGCAGTTCGATGCATTCATCGACGTGCTGCTGATGAAGATGTATCGCTTCAAAGGCCATGACGGCCACCGCGAAGAACTGGAAATTCCGGCTGAAGAGATGGAACGCGCCCAACAACTCAACCGCGAGTTGGTCGAAATGGCGGCTGAACACGACGACGCGCTCATGGAACTCTACTTCGAAAAGGGAACGCTGACGCAGGACGACATTCGTGCCGGACTGAAAATCGGATTGGCGAACCGTGAGGTGATGCCTATTTTCTGCGCGAGCGGCAAAAACGACATCGGCACGAAACGCTTGATGGAGTTCATCATCAACGTAGCCCCGGGCCCGTTGAAAGCCCCGAAATTCCGCACAGTCGACAACGAAGAAATCGCAGCCGATGCCGAAGCACCGACCGTAGCATTCGTATTCAAGAGCCAGATCGAACAACACATCGGCGAAATCACCTATTTCCGCGTGATCCGTGGCCGTATCACCGAGGGCACCGAACTGCTCAACACGCGCACAGGCAATAAGGAAAAGCTGTCGCAGCTCTTTGCCGTGGCAGGCAAGAACCGCATCAAGGTGACGGAACTGTCGGCGGGCGACATCGGCTGCACCGTAAAACTGAAAGGCACGCGCACGAACGACACGCTCGCCGCACCGTCGGCACCCGTGACTATCGCCCCGATCGTCTTCCCCGAACCGCGCTACCGTGCGGCCATCAAGGCCAAAGAACAGAATGACGAGGAAAAATTGGGGAAACTGCTGGCCGACGCCCGCTACGAAGATCCGACCATTTTGGTGGAATACTCGAAAGAACTGAAACAGACCATTATACAAGGACAGGGCGAACACCATCTGAACATCCTGCGCCGCCGGATTCAGACGGAAAACAAACTCGAATACGAATATATCGCTCCGAAAATTCCCTATCGCGAGACCATCACGAAGGTGGCACAAGCCGACTATCGCCACAAGAAACAATCGGGCGGCGCAGGCCAGTTCGGCGAAGTGCACTTGATTATCGAACCCTACTACGAAGGAATGCCGGAACCGAAAAACTACAAGGTGCCCGGCAAGGGCGACATGATGGTGAACGTCAAGACGAAAGAGGAATACGACCTGCCGTGGGGCGGCAAACTGCAATTCTACTCGGCCATCGTGGGCGGCGCGATCGATGCACGCTTCATGCCGGCCATTCTGAAAGGCATCATGGAGAAGATGGACGAGGGGCCGCTGACGGGTTCCTACGCCCGCGACATCCGCGTCGTAGTCTACGACGGCAAGATGCACCCGGTGGACTCGAACGAAATCTCGTTCAAACTGGCGGCACGCAACGCATTCAAGGAGGCGTTCCGCAATGCAGGGCCGAAAATCATGGAACCGATTTACAACGTCGAAGTGCTGGTACCGTCGGAATACATGGGCGCCGTGATGAGCGACTTGCAGAACCGACGATCGATGATTGCCGGCATGGAATCGGACAAGGGTTTCGACCGGTTGACGGCGCTGGTGCCGCTGGCCGAACTGTATCGCTATTCGACCTCGCTGTCATCGCTGACTTCGGGTTCGGCGACCTACACAATGAAGTTCGCTTCCTACGAACAGGTGCCGGCCGACGTGCAGGACAAGCTGTTGAAAGCCTACACCGACACGGACGAAGAATAACCCGATTCACAATAAACGAAAAAGAGGTCACACTTTTGGTGCGACCTCTTTTTGTATCGAGAGCCGAATCCGAGATTTGAACTCGGGACCCCTTCATTACGAGTGAAGTGCTCTACCGCTGAGCTACAACAGCATTTTGCTTGTTTTCAGCGATTTACAAAGGTGAAAAAAATGAATTTTGGCTTGGGGTACAACATTGTGTCCAACAATCGCTATCTGCAATCGCTTGCAGGTTAATGATTAAGTGATTTATTGATAGTGAATTATGTGAGAATGAAAAGAGAGAGGACAAACATTGCAATAGGGGTATATTTAAGACCCCTTTGCAAAGTCTGTCCTCGTAGCTGTTGAGAAAACGCGTGGAAAAAAATTCCCCTCCTCTACTTTTTAAGAATTTTGTGGTGCTTTTAGTTTCTGCTAAGAAAAATCCTCGACCAATATGGGGAGTAAGTAGGTTTTCATAAAAGTAGTTGTTCTTAATAAGCTAAGGGACTATTATTAATAGATTCGTTTATATGATATAGTGAATCTTTAATAGTTCTATTTAACCCACGAGAATTGATAGCAGATTCATGTTCGCTTAAAAAAGCATCTGTAACATTTCTCTGACGATAACCAATAAGACCTATTCCTAATCCCAAGAGAAGACTCAACAATAAGTATGGCCACCCGTATCGAAGAGCTGGCTTATCGGACAGAACATAGTATATAGCAGTGGGCATAAATCCCATGCAGATACCCCCCCCCAAGAGGTAGAATATTTGCATATTGAAACTGCACAAATTTTCCACCTTTTTTTATATCCATCAAAATTGATTCGTCCGTTGAAAATCGAGTTTTAAGAATTTTTTGCATTTCTTTAAGAGCTATTTTTGTTTGATAATAAGTTTGGAGTTGATATTATCGATCGTCACTGTGCCGAAACGCTCCAGAACAGATTGCCCGAGCAAAAGCGGAGCCTGCTGGTTGTGTACGACCGACGCATCGACATTACGAAGAATAGCATCACCAATTTTGATTTCCCGTAGCCGAATCGTTGTGCCCTCGTAAATCTCGCCCGTTGCCACACTGTAATGTTCTTTCCCTTTAATGTCTGCATCTTGCAGATACCCGTTTTTTAGCATGAAATTCGCCTCCACGGAGGAGATGGTAACCGAACTTGCACCTGTATCAAAAATAAACTTTAATGACAACTCGTTGATTGTACACGGTATTTCATAAATGCCGCTGTACATCTTCTTCATTTGGATTTCGGAGACCCTTTCAATCTTATCTTTTGTCTGCTCGTCATCGGCTTCTATTCGAATAGGTTTTGCCTTATATTCTTCAATTAAATGTTTGAATTCAGGCAGTTCTCGGATCGGATCCATATCGTCATCATGCTCGATATGGGCAAAACTGCGATAGCCGAGTTCAAAGGCATGGCGGAGCGCCTCGACCGATTCGCCATGCCGTCCCATACGTGCCAATAGACAAGCCTTGTCGTAGTAATTACCTTTGTTCGTCGGCTCCTGCTCTATAATATGATCTATCCATTCCTCGGCCTCTTTGTCACGTCCGAGAAAATGAAGTGCGTAGTGTCGGCAGCTACTGTCCATGACCACTGTATCCTGACGGATAATCTCTTCGAAATCGGCATGTGCTTTTTCTGTGTCGCCACGCTTCAAATAAAGGCTGCCACGATTCAGGAATATATAGGGATATTCGCTATCAACATCAATTCCTGCATTGTAATCTTTCATGGCCGCATCGTCATCTCCAGACAATTCATAACTCCAACCTCGGGCGTAATAGGAATATGCATTTGTTGGATCGAGCTCCACTGCCGTTGTATAATCTTCAATAGCGTTTTTATAATTGCCACCTTTTCGATAATAGTCGGCCCTGCGATTGATTAAAAAGTATAAATGTTTTTTATTATTTTCTGCTAATTCAATACTCTTGGTCATATCAGCAACGGCTCGTTCCATATTGCCGATTTCATTGTAACAGTCAGCCCGATTATAATAGATCATTGGAGATGCTCCGTACTCTTTTTCTATGTCATTGTAGGCTGTAATAGCACGTACATAGTCATTGCCCAATTCATAGATGGTCGTGCGTAACATTTTCCAACCGTAGTGATCGTTTTCATGGGCAATTTTTGCATTGACCAGTGCCAAAGCATAGCTCAAATGCTTTTTGAGTATCGGATTGATTAGTTCAGAACTTGGATTATCAGATTTGTCAAAATATGCGATTGCATCGTCAATCGCTTTATCTGTCTCATCTGTTTTGTCATAAATCTGCATACGGAAACGATAAATTTCATCGTAATCGGCATTGTATTTCTCACACTTATTTACCAATTCCAATGCCTTGTCATACTCTCCTCGTTCCATCATATTACGAACCAACCCAATCATGGCAACTTGATCCGCTTCATTATGTTTCAACATCAGACGGTAATCCGCATCGGCGGCTTCATAATCTTTTAAATTGAAGTATACCTGTGCCCGCTGATAAAGAATATCAGAAATATTTTCAAGGGCTTCCTTTAAGGCAATCTTGTATGTTGTGCCGTAATCGGCTAAAGCCTTGTCATACTCCTCCAGTTTTTCGTAAATAGAAGCTCGCCACCAATACATCGAATACTTGGGGAACATTCCATTTTTTTGATAAAATTTCAAAGCCTTATTTATCGAAGACAAAGCCATATCGTATCTCTTCTGTTTTCTGTAAACTGTGGCCTTTGTCATATATACATCGGCATTTTGTGGAGTCTCTCCAAGTTGCAAATCGAGGTATTTCATCACCTCTTTTTCGTCTCCGTCATTCTGCAGAAGCTCAATAGCCTTTTTCAGGTTGTAATCCGATGCGAGCTTCTTCTGTCCATAACTGTTGCAGTTTCCCACAAATAGCAATAGAATGATGAGTAAATAATTTTTTATCTTTTTAATCATTTTCTTTTTTGCAAAATAATCTTTTATTTGTATCACGCATTTGTTAAAGTGTTCAATCATTTTTAATAACGGGAACGCAAAAGCTCAAAGCGGAAATCACAATAACTCCCTGTGAAATTTGCAGGGAGTTATTATGGCTTATTGCCTATCCGTTGGTGAATAGGGTAGATAAAAGTAGGGTTAGTAAATAGTGTGTCATTGCCCTATTTGCTAACCATATATGCTGTTCAAAAATAACCATTTCCTTGATGATATCCACAACGAGGGCAATGATATCGAGACATCATTCCCATCTCCATTTTTGCGCCACACTTCGGGCAAATATTACGTCCTGATTGTTCTGAATCACTTCGAATAGATTGCCTTAGAAACATAGCAATCATGAATAAAATAACGATTATAATTATTTCCATATTATTAAACTTATAAAAGCGAATGTCCACCTCGTGCGATGACGTTCTCTGATATTTTAGATATGACACTCAAAAAAGTAAAATATGGGACAGGGTACCCTTTATACTCTAATTCCAAACAGAGTAGAGATTCCATAGATAATTTTTGAGTTATCGCAAACATATTATCAATATCGATTTTTACAGCAGATGATAACCCTTTGAGCTCGGGTAGTGATTGTTCCTCTTCCAGTTGTTGTAATCCAATATCAATTCTTTTGACAATCATTTTTGCTTGTGTCCTCTCTCCAAAATCAGAGAGCCTATCGAAAAATCCCATAAGTCTTTATATTTAACGAAGTCTAATACATCCTGCAATGATTTGTCTGGCCATTGTATCCAACGTATATTCCGAACAAAAGTGATAGACGCTATTCACTCTTTCATTCCAGATATGAAGCATAATTAAAGCCGCCATAGAGGATTTCACATTGTCAAATGTTATATATATTGAAGGTATCAGCGAAGCTTTATATATAAAATCCCCTGCTGTTGGAGGTAATCCTCGTCGAACAGTAGTGCCGCAAATCTCGGTCAGTGCTTTTGAATGGCTAATTTTAGCATATAACCTATTGTAGCTATCAGCACCTTTCAGCGCTATGTATTTTTGTTTGATTGATTCAAAAAGAATTTGCATACGCAATCAAGGCATTTTGGATTTTAGTTACACACAAATTATACGACCCCATCCACATCGGTAAAGGAAAGTAACGGCCATCCAACCATGGAACATGAAGAGTTGCAATTTTTGCATTGGATAATTCATTTGATAAAGCCTGTATATGATCGTGTACAATTATCATTTTTTGGCTTAAATCTTCGATTTCCGTAACATTGAGGTCTGTAACCCCATTGTTATTCACCAAACTATCTTGAGTACGTAATAGTAATCTGTTCATTTGCCCAACAAGGTCTTGTATTTCTTCTTTGACCTCATCTGATCTTGATTGCCAAAAGATGCTCATTTTGCCATATATTGTTGAAATCTCTCAATAGCCGTTTGGATATTCATTGTAGGGAAACCGCATATTGTTGAAATAAATTTCCATAAGGTCATTTCTTTATCGTCAATATGACCGTCAACAACGATAAGTGAACCTAAAAATGCGGATATAAAATCTTTTTCTTCTGTTGCCATTGATGCGATGGTAGATAGTGCTTCAAGGAGAGATATGCACTTAGCATTATCAATTTCTGCATTCCCAATATGAAATTTTTGAAAAACTGCAGCATTCAGGAGATATTCTTTGACATCATCTTTCCCATCTGCACCCTGCATTTCAACAGCAACTCTTACAATTGCACTTTTTTCTTTGTTTGTGAACAACATAATATAAAATAATTGTACACCTTCAGCCTCCAAAGATGTGGTTAGTAATAATAAAAGAAAGCGTAGGGCTGAAAGCCTATTTAAGATTGATTGGTCGTAGGAAACCAGCGTGTATTAAAAAGGCAACAATCCCACGCTATGCCCCAAAACGGGTATAACGAAAAGATAACGGTTGGCCTATTCTCTACACAAAATGAATTTCCTACGTTCATCAATCGAGAATAAACTTACGCTTCCGTA
Source organism: Alistipes sp. (assembly GCA_003979135.1). Taxonomy (GTDB): domain Bacteria; phylum Bacteroidota; class Bacteroidia; order Bacteroidales; family Rikenellaceae; genus Alistipes. The sequence goes on along the minus strand of RYWP01000017.1, from coordinate 3,318 downwards.
AATTCAATATGTCGTCTACAAAAGTAGAAACATATTCCGAAAACGCAAAGAGCCAAGCTCTCTTTTTTATGGATTGTTGCCAGATAGGTTGCTGCAAAGTTCAAAAAAACAAAATTCTTCTGCAATAGGCGGCTGACTGGATACGAAAATTCGTTTGTTGTAGATTGGGGCAAAAGATTTCGAGACAATGCAGTCGTAAGCCCTTTGTATGGACTTTGTAAACGCTTCAAAGCCAAGATTATCGACTTTGCACCAGCAGAAAAACGGAAATTAGGGAGTGCAAAATCTTCTCGAAATTGCAAAGTCCCTAATCTCTGTGTATTACAATTTGGCTATGTCGATGTGCAGACCGCGTTTCACGCTCCTGCAATCTCTTGTATCACGTTATCCATGTAGATTGCCTGTCCGCTCGTGGTACGTCCCCACCAGCAGCAGCTAAGTGCGTCGATTATGACCTCGCCCTGCTCTTTGAGTTCTTGTGCCAAGTAAGGCGATACCAACCACCACTCGAAAATCTCGTCGTCCGTGTCGACGAACGGATACATGTATTCCTCGTCGATTTTGCCAGCACGGATAAGTTCCTCGACCACCTCGTTCTGTCCGTAAAACACATGCAAATCCACAATGCGTTTTGCCCTCGATTGTTTGTCCATAATTTTCATTTTTATATTCGACAAGGGGTGGGGGCTTTGATTGGTGTATTTGCGTGTGGGTGTGATAAAAATAAAAAAGCTCCAACCAGTATTTAGCTAATTGGAGTTTAGATAATTAAAAATATATTTATTTATCCCTTTTTTCTATCGCTTTTTTTGCTGATTCGGGTAACATATTGAACAAACTCTCTATTTGATTTTTCTCGGTAATCATATTAGCGGTAATGATATTCAACAATTCAAATAATGTTTTCGCCGTATTAATGTCATCGACATCTAATGCAATTTGAGCAGGATGTACAGCTTTATTACCGATTACACGTACTAAATCCAATGCTTGTTGGATTTTTTGAGGTAGTCCCTCTTTAACTAACTTTGCAATATTTTTGTCAATCGTATCTTCTCCAACTAATTCGTTGCATAATTTTTCTATTGCCAATCTCAACAATGCACAAGCAGCGCGTGGGGATTTAGAGCATATCTCTCCTGCCTCCTTATACAACGATAATACGCAAGATGGCATATCGGGATTAGGTTCAACTATGGGAAATTGAGGATAAACCATTTTATCGCCCATCCATATCGTTTTTTGTTCACAAGCATTACACGTGGAAATGTATACTATATCTTTATCGTCTCTGCCATGTATATAATCCATGGGACGGATAGGTCCATCATCATCTGTCCACTTATGTTGAGATAGCGTTTGACAATGGGGGCAAGTAAATTTTGTAGATTCTACTGTTGGGGCTATGTATTTCATATCCTATTTTTCTTCAAAAATAGCAAAAAGAATCGTATTTGTTTTACTTTGCAATCATCCGATCTCTAATAATTGTCATACAGGCCGTCGTCTTGCCGTTGATTTTGGGTGTTGTCTGCTTTGTTTCGTATCACTTGGCAAGGTCGCTGGCCTTTGCCGTGCGTTGAACACCCAAATCGTCGTAAATACGCTGCAACATATCCTTAATCTTGCTTCTTGCAATGGGCGTCTGCTTCTGAAAAGTTGTGTTTATCATTTTTACGATTTTATACTCGGTGGGGGCTGGCTGGCGTTTCGTCAACGCTCGACGAATGTTGCCTACGTGGTATTTCAATGCCTGCACTTTGTCCGTCCCCAATTCGTCGTAAGCCTGTTTTACCAACGGATATTTAAATGCTATTTGAGCGCATAAATCCTCGTGGCTCACTAACGAGAAAAATGGCTTGGTGATTTTCAGACGATGATATTCATCGAACAGTTCCTTGAATGTAACTCGTGCGTTGGCCTTATTTTCTATCTTCTCGATGATGTCGCTGAACGTGTGCTTTGTAATAATGTACCCGTTTCTTTTAAGCTCATCTGCAAGATTCACATAGGTTCTATAAATATGCCTACATATCTTGAAATTGACTATATCCATGTTGGCGAGGTTCTTATCTACCACCAATCGATTGCCCTCGATACGTACATATTGTTCGTTGATATATTTGATTTTCGACAGCGTTTTTTCTCGGACCGTATCGCTTCAATGAATTTATTTCGTTAGCATAGTTTATCGCGTCTGCAAGCACTTGCTTTGTCGATGCCACAAATTCATCCAATGTTACCTCTCGGCTGTACTTGGTCGTGGAGTAGACATGGATAATCTCGCCTTTGTATTTGGAATCCCGTAATCGTCCGCAAATCTGTGTGAACAGCGTGGAAATATCCAACAGCGTATTGGACTTATTACCGTCGCTGACAATGAACGTAATGCCGTTCTCGTCGTAAATGTCGCACCCCTCAAAGCAGGTCGAAGTGTAAAAGTTTATCTTCTGCACGGGGTCTGACGGCTGGCTTATGGGATAATTTTTGCCTAACTTGCGTTGGTTGTTTTCTCCATTGTCCCCACTTGTGGAACAAACTGCCTTAACTTGTTCAGGAGTGAGTTTGGCAAGGTCTATCACTTTAGCAATAAAATCTACGCTGTTTACGAAGATGTGCAAGTTATAAGGCAAGTCGCTATCCAACACCTTACGGCATTCTTTTACGATATATTGGGCAGGTTTGGAGGTCTGACGAGAACGTATTTTGACCTCTTGCAGATGTGGCCAGTCGATTTCACAAACGAGTAAATGTTTCAACTCCTCTAAAACATATTCCTGCTCGATAGGAGTAGCTGTCATATAAGTTGCTTTATCGAAATTAGCAGCTTCAGCAAGCAGGTTTTTAATAGCCGTATGGCGAAACGAGTAAGAGTTGAACAGTACGTGTCATTCGTCCACCAACAAAAATATATCTTTATACGGATTATGCCCTGCTGTTTCCAATGCACGAATCGTTCGCGGCAGGGAATCGTATGTAACGGCAATCTTTAATGGAGAATGGCGCTTTGCATAGTCGATGATGTCTTGCTCGGTTATACCCTCGTAAACGCCCAGCACGGAAATATCATCTTTGCGGTAAATGGTCTTGTTTTTCACCAATGCCACGTAAGGCATGGCGATAATGGTCGGAATGGAATTGCGGATAGCCAACTCGGTAGCACCGCATCCTGTCTGTTTCTTGTTAAATAAGCAGTTTACAGGTATTTCGGTCAGAAAGTCTGACAAGTAAGTTGCTTCTGCTGGAGCGTCGATAATTCAATTTTGGTTTGGATTCATATTTATAGAACCTATGTGAATCTTGCAGATGAGCTTAAAA
>RYWP01000016.1:18228-26404 GCA_003979135.1 Alistipes sp. | reverse complement strand
GGCTGGACGGAACCGTCGCGGTCGAAAGCTGGGGCGAACGGGGAATTTTCTACAATCCGGACGGACGGCTGAAACGCGGCGTTTATGTGTTGACAATCAAAGAGAAAGACGGCGACAACGATTGTAGTTCGCAGCTCGACCGGCAAGGGGTCTGGCGCGTAAATATCGGTGTGCGGAAATCGACCTTCCGAACGATGTTCGGCGAGATTCCGGCGCGTCCTCCGAAAGGAGGCACGGTCGATGCGGCGCATGATTTTTCGGCGCTCGATTGCATCATGCCCCATCCGGTCTATGCGTGGATGGGCTGGATATGCGTGCTGAATCCCACGGAACGGACTTTCGATGTGCTGCGGCCGCTTATCGACGAGGCTTATGCGTATGCCAAAGAAAAGTATGGCCGGCGGATGCGGAAAGGATAGTTCGGATGGTCACCGCTTGCAGATAGTCTTGAAGTCGCAGAACGTGCATGTGTCCGCGTCTTCGCACTGCCGGAACGGGATGTCGGGATTGTACATCTCCGCGAGGGTGTCGCTCACGAGCTTTTCGAACGCTTCGCGGTAGAACGAATACGGTGCGCCGCGAACGCCCGTTTCCTTGTCGTCCAGCAAAGGCGAATAATCGGGCTGATTGATGGCTCGCACATAATAGAGCGCCGGCACGGCATCCATTCGGCGGGTATGATAGAGCATCATGGCGTAAAGCAACGTTTGTACAATATTCGGCAAGCGCTCTTTTCCCTTACCGTGGAAAAGCGAGTCCAACCCTTTGAAGTCCAAATGCGGCGAGCCGGTCTTGTAGTCGACCACACGCAATGTGCCGTCATCGAGCCGGTCGATGCGGTCGGCCACACCGGCGAACTTCATCGTGCGTTCGCCTTCGGCGGTCGGGAATGCAAATCCATATGCGACGGGGTATTCCAGTCCAGTGACAGTGAATTCGTCATGGGCGGCATCGTAAGGCAGGATGCCGCCACGTAGATATCGTATGACGATATCATTGACTAACAGCAAATTGCCGGTGTAGTCATGTGGCGAAGCGTTTTTGTCGTGCAGGTAGTTTTCGTTGATGGCTGTTTCGACTGCTCGGGCAATGGCATCGGTGCGAAGCAACGTTTTCAATGTATTGCCCGGGTGCGATTCGTTTTCGATGGAGCCATAGAGTGTGTGTACGGCAGCGTGGAGGATGGTGCCGAACATCGGCGCATCAATCTCTTCGGTGAGTTCGTCCTCCGGTTTCAGCCGTGCGACCGATGCAAAGTAGAAGCGTAGCGGGCAAGCCACGTAGCGGAAAAAGGCGGTCGGTGAAAGTGTGGTGGAATTTTCGGGATCGGTAAAACGAGCCAGACGGCGCATGATTCCGGCATCTTTTGCGACTGTGATCGCAGACGATTCTGCTAAGTTGACATCCACGCCCACTTCGATTTTGTGAATCGGGAAGCCGCTTTCATAATCCAACTGTCGGATATAACGGCTCGGTTCGCCGGTCGATTTATCGTCGGCATGCGAACAATAAAGCATGTGTACCGTCTTCGCTCGCTGAATCAGCCGATAGAAATAGTAGGCATAAACTCCTTCATGATGTTCGGGGGTCGGCAAGTTATAAGCCGCTCGCAGGTTGTAAGGAATGAACGACGATTGAGCAACCCGATTGCCCGGGAAATTGTCGTCGGTCATCGAAAGGATGATTACGTGGTCGAAATCGAGGTTGCGGGTTTCGAGAATGCCCATGATTTGCAAGCCCCGCAATGGTTCGCCCTCGAATGGGATACGGAGTGTTTGCAAATGTCGGCGCAGAAGCGAAGCATAGATCTCGGTAGAAAGCTCGATGTCGCAGTTATCCAGCGAATTGCGCAGCTTGACTATTTCGGATGCGGCGACGGAGAGAAATTCGATGCGTTGACGGGCATCGCTGCCCGTGCAGGGGGTGTGCGCCACCCCGTCAAGTACGTCGAGCAGGTAATCCGACAAGTTGCGCCAAGTGGTTGCGGGACGGAAAATGCGCTTCAGTAAATCGGTCGATCCGAGCCAGTCGGCTTCGATGGTGATGCGGCGTTCGCGGATGATCTGTTCCTGACGGGAAGCAATCGCATCGGCATCGTGTTCCATGACATAAGGATGGGACAAAAGTCCCGTGACATCAGCATGATAGAATGCTGTGTGGCCGTTTTTATTTGTCCGTCCGTGGCTTTGCAATTCGATAAGCCGTTCGATGAACGTATAGGTCAACGTCGACCGCAGGGGGTATCCCATCGTTACGTTGACCTCTTTTGCCTCGTCCGGCAGAGCGTAGAGCAACGGCATCAACAGATTTTCATCGGTCAGTACGATGGCGGTGCGTTTGTCCAAAGGCGTTTCTTGGGCAAGTCGACGTAGGATTTCGGTGACGTACTTGCATTGCACGGCATTCGATACGGTTGCAATGGCTGTCAACTGTTTCTCGTTGTGCATGTTGTCGTGCGAAATAGCATCGCGGGCCGGAAACCGGATGATGTTTTCCCGCACGAACATGCCGGCCTCCTGCTCGGAATGCGCGGCATAGTAGGTATCGTAGTCCCAGTAGAAATCAGTTTCGGCATTCGTCGCTAAAAATCCGAAAAGCGTTTTTTCGCATTCGGACAGGGCATTGAATCCGGCTACGACATACCGCCGCAGTTCCGAAAAGGTGAAACTACCCTCTTGTAGCCGTTCGGCAGCAGCTCGCTGTACCATTCCGTTGTAGGCGATTCCCAACGATTCGAGCTGTTTGCGGAACGCCCGGTAGATGGGACCGAGGGTTTTCCAGATGGCTAAGAAACGGCGCTTTTCTTCCGACAGGTCGGCCTCTTCGCCGAACGAAGACCAGAATGTGCGGATAATTTCCAACTGGGACGGCGTGAGGTAGGAAATATCGGCTTCGAGTTCTTTCAGATCGCTGATGTTCCGAAAGAGCATGTCGGCATCGATCCGGTATTTGTCGATGGTATCGAAGTCGGTCAGGAGCATGTCGCCCCAGAAATAGAACTTGTCGAACGCTTCTTCGTGGTAGGACGAATAGACCTTGTAGAGTTCCGTGATGAGACGTACACGCTCGCCGATCCGCAGTCCCGATATTTCGGACATCAGATCGTCGATGGTGACCCACTGCGGTTGCCAAATTGGCCCTTTGACGATACGCGAAAGGGAATCGGTGAAGAATAACCGAGCCCGTCGCGAAGGGAACAGCAGAGCCCTGTCGGCGAGTTCTTCGCCGTAACGGGTATAAAGCCGTGCGGCGACTTCATCCAAAAAACTCTGCATACGGACTCCGTGAAAGCGCGGTTATTTGGCTTGCTCGATATTGCCGCCCATGAAATGGATACCGCCACGCATGATACTCGGTTCGGTTTTGTAGTAAACCGTTCCGCTGGTGGAGGTCGTTGCTTCCAATCGTTCCGTGGCATCGAGCATGACGGATGCACCGGAGGTCGCATTGACCCGTGCCGCCATCACGACCAAATTGAGGGCATCGACCTTGCCGGTCGATGCGTCGAGCGTCAGGTAACGGGCCGAACCGTCCAATGTGGCGGAACTGTTGCCCGTGACATTCATTTTCAAATCCTTTACGTCGAGCGTTGTCGTCAATGCTGCGCGCGATCCGATGGTCAGATCGAACAAATCGGCTATGATCGGTTCGCGGAATGAAGCGGTCGCATCGAAGAGCGAAAGAGACTCCAATGAGTTGTAATAAACCGTTACGATCGTCTGTTCGGGGCGGCGCGAATCAGCTTTTTCGTTGATGCGCAGTACATGGTTTTTGATATCGAAACGGAATTTGGTAGTATAGGCGCCTTTGGTATCGTAGATGATTTTGGGTGCTTCGGCAGCCGGTATGCGGATGAACAGGATATTGAGCGGTGCATTGATTTCCACTGCTGAGAATGATTGAAGCCATTCCTGCTGGGCAGTGTCGGAACTTTCCAAAGATATCGGTTCGATGGTCTGAGCAAAACCCGCAAACGAAAATAACAGCGCTATTGCGCTCGAAATTTGTATCTTCATAATGTATAGATAGATATTGTGATGTTAACGTGACGCTAAATTACGAAAATAATCGTGAATACGAATGGTTTTTAGCGATTTGTTTCGTACTTTTACTTCAATAAACCCAAAATCGGATAGTGAAAGCGAAAATTTTCAATGCGAGTGCGGGGTCTGGCAAGACCTATCAGTTGGCGTACAAGTATGTACGCGATGTCGTGGAGCAGCCTTCGCTGTATCGGCACATTCTCGCGGTGACTTTCACCAACAAGGCCACCGAGGAGATGAAGTCGCGCATTTTGAAAGAGATTCACCGGTTGGTTTCCGGTGCGGAAAGCCCTTATCTCGAGTCGCTTTGCAACGAGTTGCGGTTGGATGCTGAGACCGTGCGCAAACGGGCGACCGAAGCCCGGTCGAGAATTTTGCACGACTATTCGCGTTTTACAGTACTGACAATAGACACCTTTTTTCAACGTATCCTGCGGGCGTTCATCAAGGAACTGGGGCTCGATCTCAATTATAACGTTGAAATCGAAACGGCTTCGGTGCTTGCGAAAAGTACCGATGCTCTGATCGAACAGATTACGGTCGACAAGGAGTTGCTGCGTTGGTTGACCGACTTCGTACAGGAGCGTATCGATGACGGGGCTGGCTGGGATATCCGTACCGGTATGTTGTCGTTGGGCAAGGAGTTGTTCAAAGAGAAAAACAAGGAGACGCTCTCCACAATGCGGGCCAAAGATGAACTGTCGAATCTTGTTCGTGAAGCACTTGCGCAAGCCGAAAAAACGAAACGCCAACTGCGCGAGACGGCGCAACGAGCCCTCGCGACAATCGAGGATGCCGGACTGTTGGAAGCGGATTTCACGCGCGGTTATCCGGTGAAATATCTGCGTAAAATCGCAGCTGGAGAGATCGTAATCTACAACGAAACCATTCGGAAACAATGTGCGTCGACAAGCGGCTGGTGCAATGCGAAATCTCCTGCCTTGCCTCATATCGCGCAGATTCAGCCGTTATTGCGTACCGTGTGCGATATTTACGACCGGAATATCCGTCATTGGAATACTTGTACGCTTTTGCGGGACAATTACCGGAGTTTCGCCCTGCTTTCGGATCTCTACGCAAAAGTGCAACGGATGTGCGATGAACAGAATCTGATGCTGTTGTCGGAAACGAAATATATCCTTGCGGAGTTTATCGATCACAACGATGCCCCGTTCATCTATGAAAAGGTCGGCAATCGGTTCGAACGTTTCATGATCGATGAATTTCAGGACACTTCCATCAAAGAGTGGGAAAATTTCCTGCCGCTGTTGCGGAATGCCTTGTCGCAGGTCGAACAGACGTCGGTTTTCATCGTGGGCGACATCAAACAGTCGATTTATCGTTGGCGCGGCGGCGACTGGAAAATTCTCCGGTACGGCGCGCAGCAGGCTTTGGGACTGGAGAATACAGAGGTTGTCAGTTTGCAGGACAATTTCCGCAGTCTGCCTACCGTCGTGGAGTTCAACAACCGCATGATCGATCGGATGGTCGCAACTGACAACCAACGATTGAATACACTGCTCGATACCGCGAAGACGAACGGCGGATTGCCTGCGGACGAAGCAGAGCGGCTACGAGATACGCTGGCCGATGCTTATCGGAATCATGAACAAGTGCCCCGTCGTCGAAAAGAGCATTCGGGCTATGTTTCGGTAGAGCTGTTCGAGGGAAAACCGCCAGTCGTGGACCGGATTTGCCGCTTGATAGACAAAGGGTTTCGACCGTGCGACATCTTGATATTGGTGAGGAGTGCGACCGACGGGACGCGAGTTGCCGCCGAACTGCTGGATTTCAAGCGAATCAATACGGATGACCGCTATCGATTCGATGTGATGACGCGCGAAGCGTTGCTTATTGGTTCTGCAGATGTGAGTACATTTCTCGTCTCCGTGCTGCGGCTTACTGTGAACAGCGAAGATTCGCTCAGTCGGGCCAACTACAACCGTTTTCTCGGAAGAGCATTCGATACGCCGTTAAACGAACACGAACAGACCTTTTTTCGCTCGTTGCGGCTGTTGTCGCCCGAAGATGCGTTCGAACGTATCGTGATGCACTACGAACTGCAACATTCGGAGCATCATACGGCCTATCTGCAGGCCATTCATGAACAGTTGATTACATTTTGCGCCAATCGCATTGCCGATATTCCGTTGTTTCTGCGCTGGTGGGACGAACAAGGTTCGATGCAGTCGCTTTCCATCGAACAAAGCGAATCGGCGGTGGAGATCATGACGATTCACAAGGCGAAAGGGCTCGAGCGGAAAGCGGTCATCATTCCCTATTGTTCATGGTCGCTGGACCCCAAAACTTCGGGATGGGTACCGAATATCGTTTGGGCCGAAGCCGACGGCGACACGGCCGAGGTCGGGCGATTTCCAGTACGATACGGGAAAACAATGTCCGAATCAGATTTTTCGGCGGAATATTACCGTGAACAAGTCTATGCCCATGTAGACAATATCAATCTGCTCTATGTGGCATTGACCCGTGCTGCCGAATCGTTGCATGTGTTTGTTCCGCAAGACAAAAAATCGGCTCATGTCGGGAGTTTGCTGTGGCAGATGCTCGCAAATTCAGATTCGGATACACGCGACCGCTTTGAATTCGGCGAATTTACGGGTCCTGTAGCGACCGATGACGACGCAGAAAAATCGGAACATGTCGTGTTGAAAGACTATCCTACTACTCAACCGAGTTTGCGGTTGCGATTGCCGTCGCAGCGCTATTTCGAGGAAGATGAGCGTGAACTTTCGCCGCGTAATTTCGGTATTCTGATGCATAAGGCTTTTCAGGAAGCGATGACGCGGGACGATATCCTGCGGGCCGTCCGAAATATGCAGAGCGATGCTCTGATTTCCGATGCAGATGTTGCAACATTGCTGCAAATGATCGAACGTGCGTTCGAAAATCCAGTCGTATGCGAATGGTTCGATAGTAATTGGGATTGCATCCGGAATGAAAGTACGATTATTCGTCCCGATGGCGATTTGATGTCTGTCTCCGATGAAGATTTAACCAAACGCCCCGACCGTGTGATGTTGAAAGGATGTCGGGCCGTTGTCGTCGACTATAAATTTGGTAAAAGCAAAGGGGCAGAGACCGGCTATCAGCAGCAGATACGCCGATACCTCGATTTACTTCATCGCATGGGTTATACTGAATGTGAGGGTTTTCTGTGGTATGTCAAGCAGGGCGAAATCGAAAAAGTCGAAATGGGTGATTCGTACATATAGGAGTGTGTTATCCGTTCGGTTCCGTTCTAATTAAAGAGGGCTGTTTACAACTTGTAAACAGCCCTCTTTCGAAAATGTTCCGACGAATTATTCACCCAAAGCGAAACGCTTGTAAGCGATAACCGTAGCCTCCTTGTCTGTTTTGTGGATGAAGTCGGCAATGGTTTCTTTCTCACCGACAACCACTTGATTCAGCAAGGTGTTCTCTTCGTAGAATTTGCGCATTTTGCCTTCAGCGATCTTTGCGAGAATCTCCTCAGGCTTGTTGGCGTTCTTCGGATCTTGTTTCATGGCCTCGATGGCGATCTTGCGTTCGTGCTCCACTACATCTGCGGGGCAGTCTGCAATATCGATCGAAACGGGAGCCATAGCCGTTGCCTGCATAGCGATGGTGTGCGCAACCTCGGCCGGAACCTCCTTGTTGAATCCCAGAATCGTACCGAGTTTCTTGTTGAAGTGCACATACGCTGCGCAATAGGGAGCTTCGATGCGAGCATAGAATGCCAACTCGATTTTTTCACCCGTCTGCCCCGATTTCTCGGTTACCATCTCTTCGACGGTATGGCCCTCTGCGTTTTTCGTAGCCAACAGTGCGTCACGGTCGGCAGCGTCGGCTGCGACGGCAACGTCCAACATAGCATTGGCCGAAGCGGTGTATTCCGCATTCTGTGCCACAAAGTCAGTTTCGCAAGCCAAGCAAAGCATGTAGGCTTTCTGACCGACGATTTTCGTTACGACCACACCTTCGGTAGCGGTACGGTCGGCACGTTTCGCAACGACCAGTTTACCCTTTTCGCGGATAATATCCTGCGCACGATCGTAATCGCCTTCCGCTTCGATGAGTGCCTTTTTGCAATCCATCATGCCGGCACCGGTCATCTTGCGGAGCTTCATTACATC
>RYWP01000016.1:0-18218 GCA_003979135.1 Alistipes sp. | reverse complement strand
TCGTTTTTACATGAAATATTTCTCTTCGAAAGACGCTTTATTCGGCTTTCTCGTCTGCGGGTTCCACTGCGACCGGTTCCTCATAAGGAGTTTCGACTGCAGTTACGATCTCTTTCACTGCCTCCTCCTCGGCATCTGCCATTGCCTTGACGGCTTTTTTGATGCGGGGTTTGCCTTCCTTGCGGGGAGCAACTTCGGCCGATGCTTCGGTTTCTTGTGCTTCTTTCTCCTTTTCAAGACGGCGCTCTTCGGTGCCCTCAGCAATAGCGGCACACATAGCCTCTACGATAACGGCGATCGATTTGGCGGCATCGTCATTTGCAGGGATAACGTAATCAATGTCGGTCGGATCACAACAAGTGTCAACCATTGCAAATACGGGGATGCTCAATCGTTTCGCCTCTTTCACGGCATTTGCCTCCTTCTGAACGTCTACGACGAACAGTGCAGCAGGCAGACGAGTCAGGTCGGCGATGGAACCGAGGTTCTTCTCCAATTTCGCACGCTGACGGGCGATCTGGAGTTTTTCGCGCTTCGAGAAATTATCGAATGTGCCGTCGTTGGTCATCTTGTCGATGGTGGCCATTTTCTTGACGGCTTTGCGTATGGTGGGGAAGTTCGTTAGCATACCGCCGGCCCAACGTTCAGTTACATAAGGCATTCCGACGGCTGCCACCTTTTCGGCAACGATCTCTTTGGCTTGTTTTTTCGTCGCTACGAACAGCACGCGGCGACCGCTTTTTGCGATCTGCTTGATGGCTGCGGCAGCTTCGTCGACTTTCAGCACGGTTTTGTGCAGGTCGATGATGTGGATGCCGTTCTTCTCCATGAAGATATAAGGAGCCATTTTGGGGTTCCATTTGCGCTTCAGGTGACCGAAGTGCGCACCGGCTTCCAATAATGTATTAAAATCTGTACGTGACATGTTAATTCGTGTTGTTTAATTTTAATTCTCTTTTCTGCAACCCAGCGAGTAGCGGACGTACATCCGGTCCCGAAAGGTTTTCCGCGGCTCGGCAACCGAAAGGTAATAGCAACTTGCGCTGCCAGTCGGTTCGGTTTCGAAAACCTCGCCGTACATTGCCGAAAATTCCGGTCGTCGGCGGATTAACGCTTGCTAAACTGGAACTTGCGACGTGCTCCGGGCTGACCGGGCTTCTTACGTTCAACCTCGCGGGGATCGCGCGTCAGGAATCCGGCTTTCTTCAAAACCGGACGCATTTCGGCGTCGATCTCGCAAAGAGCGCGTGCGATGCCCAAACGGGCAGCCTCTGCCTGACCCTTGATGCCGCCACCATCGAGATTGATGGTGATGTCATAATTCTCAGCCGTATTGGTAGCCAACAGCGGCTGTTTCACTTGGAACTGGAGAATTTCGAGCGGGAAATAGGTGGCAAGCTCCTTATGGTTGATAGTAATCTGACCCTTACCCGGCTTCACGAATACGCGAGCCACAGCAGCCTTACGGCGACCTACGGTGTTTACAACTTCCATAATACTCTTTACTTAATCTCGTTTAATTTAATGGTCTTCGGGCTCTGTGCGGCATGGGGATGTTCCTCGCCTGCATAAACCTTCAGATTTTTCAGCAGAACGGAACCCAATCGCGTGCGGGGCAACATACCCTTTACGGCTTTTTCGATCAGGAACGTCGGCTTTTTCGCAAGGTAGTCTACGGGGGTAGCGAAACGCTGACCACCGGGATACCCTGTGTGTCTCGTGTAGACCTTGTCGGTCATCTTTTTGCCCGTGAGCTTCACTTTCTCGGCATTGATTACGACAACATAGTCGCCGCAATCCGCGTGGGGAGTGTAGCAGGGCTTGTTCTTACCTCGGAGAATCTTCGCGATTTGCGAGGCAAGACGTCCCAATACCTCGCCGTTCGCATCGATCAGCACCCATTCTTTGGTGACGGTCGCTGCATTGGCAGAGATAGTCTTGTAGCTTAATGAATCCACTGTGTTTTACGTTTAATTTAACTTGTTGTAATCCTTTTCCCGTATTTACGGGCATGCAAAGGTATATATTTTTTTTCAGACAACAAACCGACGCCGAAGATTTTACGACACGAGAACGAAAAAATACTCGAAAAGCATTCGCTTATCAACTATTTCGTTCTGTATTTGCTTCGTGCGGAACGTTTCAACACATAGGATCCGTCCCCGCGATGGACCGGACGGTTTACTTTTGGATTTTCGGGCAGGTAGCATATCTGCAGTGAATCTCCGACACGGGCCGTTATCAGATTTTCCGTCCGACGACATTCATCTGTATATTCCGAGCTATCGGCGCAGAAACGATACCTTAAATAGTAGACGGTTACCTTTTTACGGCGGGGCCGACGACGATAACTGCCCTCGTTTCGGTATTCGGTTCGGGAATAAACTTTTGTTACAACGGCGAAAGTTTCGATCCCTCGTTCTTTCAATCGCTTGTGCTGGAGTATGCCATAGCCGATAATTGCACCTAACACCAGTATAATTGCTGCCAAAATCTGGATACTTCGTTTTCTTTTCATTTCAATTTTATTTTTTGCGAAGATATGCGGACCTTTTGAAAAAAGTAAGGGCGTCCGTTTTCGAACGCCCTTTGAGAGTCGGATGAACCGATGTTATCCGAGGAACGAAAGCAGAATACCTGCTGCAACGGCCGAACCGACGACACCGGCCACGTTTGGGCCCATAGCGTGCATTAGCAGGAAATTGCTCGGATTTTCTTTCTGACCGACCGTTTGAGCGACACGCGCCGCCATCGGAACAGCCGATACGCCGGCTGCACCGATAAGCGGATTGATTTTGTGATCGTCTTTGACGAAGAGGTTCATCACCTTGGCCAGCAATACACCGCTTGCGGTACCGATACAGAAAGCCATCACACCCAAGATAAGGATTCCCAGCGTCCGGCCATTGAGGAAAGCTTCGGCCGTCGCCGTCGCACCGACCGTCAGACCGAGGAATATCACGACGATGTTCATCAATTCGTTCTGTACGGTTTTGCTCAATCGGTCGACAACACCGCATTCTTTCATCAGATTACCCAGCATCAGGCACCCGATGAGCGGTGCGGCACTCGGCAACAGAAGCGAAATGATGACGGCAATGACGATCGGGAAGAGGATGCGCTCCAGTTTCGAGACAGGACGCAGGGTCTTCATCTTGATGGCGCGTTCTTTCTTAGTAGTCAGCAGCTTCATGATAGGCGGCTGGATGACCGGCACGAGTGCCATGTACGAGTAGGCTGCCACAGCGATCGGGCCGAGCAATTCCGGCGAGAGTTTCGAGGTGAGATAGATGGCTGTCGGGCCGTCGGCACCGCCGATGATGCCGATGGAACCGGCCTGCTCAGGGGTGAATCCCAACGCGAATGCGCCGAGAAACGTGACGAAAATACCGATTTGAGCAGCGGCTCCCAGCAGGAAACTTTTGGGATTGGCGATCAACGGTCCGAAATCGGTCATGGCACCCACGCCCACGAAAATCAAGCATGGATAAATGCCCAACTTAACACCCAAATAGAGATAGTCGAGCAAACCGGCCTGTGCAACGAATATATCCCAATGCACATGGCCACCCGCGAAGAGTTCCGTGTGATAGAGGTTCGCACCGGGCAGGTTGGTGAGCAACATGCCGAATGCGATGGTGAACAACAACAGCGGCTCGAATTTGTGATGGATAGCGAGATAGAGCAGGAAGAAGGCTACGCCGATCATGACGACGTTGGCCCATCCCATCGCTCCGAAGAATCCGATGACACCCGTGGATTCGACAAATTTTTGGATGCTCTCTCCTACGAAATTGGAGGAGGCCATTAGTAACGTACCCATAATTATTCGATAACCAGCAGATTGTCACCTTCCATCACCGTAGCACCCTGCTGCACGAAGATCTGTTTTACCACACCGACGCGATCGGCATCGATGTTGTTTTCCATCTTCATGGCTTCGAGTACGACGAGGTTTTGCCCGGGCGCAACCTTGTCGCCGACAGCTACATTGATGCTGACGACCGTACCCGGGAGGGGGCATTTCACAGTGCTGCCCGATGTCGGAGCCGCCGCTGCAATGCGGGGCGAAGAAGCTGCCGTTGCAGGCGTGATTTTCGCGCTGTCGGCCTCCTTGGGCGCAGGTGCAACCTGCGGTTTGGAAGCGGCGGTCCGTTCGGCGCCTGCAATTTCTACTTCGTAGGGCGTGCCGTTAACCGTCACGTGAGCCAAAGTCGAATTTTCGTTCACGTTATCGATCTGCACGTCGTAATTTTGTCCGTTTATTTTCAGCGAGTAATTTTTCATGACGTTTGCAATGCTTATTTTTTGTCGGGTATCTGCGTCAGACCGTGGATTTTCGAGTTCCACGGCGAATAGGCGCGTTTGATACTTTGGATGGTCAGCACCTCCGATTCTCGGTCGTGCATCTCGTCTTTGAAGAGGGTCAGAGCCGTAACGATAGCGGCGATCTCCTCTTCATGCAGCTGCCCTGTAACCACCGGTGCGACGGTTGCCGCTGATGCCGTGGTCTGCGGCTGCGTGAAGATATAACCGAAGAACTTCATAATGAAGACCAGTAGTACTAAGACGATGAATACCAGGCAGATGCTAATGAGCGCCACCCACAGTATTTCCGACCATCCCCAGTTCGTTACCAATAACATTTTCATAATGCTGCCGGTTTACAAAGGAATATTCGAATGCTTCTTGGGCGGATTTTGCAGCCGTTTGGTAGCCAACGATTGCAGCGCACGAATGATGCGGAATCGCGTGTTGCGCGGTTCGATCACATCGTCGATATAGCCGTAACGAGCCGCGTTGTAAGGGTTGGAGAACTTATCGTTGTACTCCTTGACCTTCTCGGCAACGAAAGCTGCAAGTTCTTCGGGCTTGTCGGCCAGTTCTTTCAACTCTTTGCCATAGAGAACCTCTACAGCCCCGCTGGCACCCATGACGGCGATTTCGGCCGACGGCCATGCGTAGTTGATATCGCCGCGGA
This sequence comes from Alistipes sp., assembly GCA_003979135.1. Classification (GTDB taxonomy): domain Bacteria; phylum Bacteroidota; class Bacteroidia; order Bacteroidales; family Rikenellaceae; genus Alistipes. Next base: position 13,237 of record RYWP01000016.1, on the reverse strand, counting down.
TATGTTTGGACGACATGACGATATAGGCGCCACCATAGGCCTTGCGCAAGGTGACGGTGATTTTGGGCACCGTGGCTTCGCAATAGGCGAAAAGCAGTTTCGCACCGTGGGTAATGACACCTCCATATTCCTGTGTCGTACCCGGCAGGAAGCCCGGAACATCGACCAGCGTCACGATCGGAATGTTGAATGCATCGCAGAACCGAACGAAACGGGCAGCCTTGCGGCTTGCGTTGATGTCGAGTACTCCGGCCATGAATTTGGGTTGGTTCGCGATGATACCGACCGACTGACCGTTGAAGCGGGCGAAGCAAGTGATGATGTTCTTTGCATAACCAGCTGCCGATTCGAGGTATTCACCGTTGTCGACGATGGCGCGAATGACTTCAGTCATGTCGTACGGTTTGGTGGCACTATCGGGAATAATCTCGTTGAGCGAATCCTCCAAACGGGTGATTTTGTCCGTGCAAACAGCCAACGGAGCATCCTCCATGTTGTTCTGCGGCATATAGGAGAGCAACTTGCGGATCAAGGCGATACCCTCGTCTTCGGTGTCGACTGCGAATTGCGCTACGCCCGATTTGGTCGTGTGCATGCGTGCACCGCCCAACTGTTCCTGCGTTACATCCTCGCCCGTTACGGTCTTCACAACCTTCGGACCGGTCAGGAACATGTTCGACGTCTCTTTCTTCATGATGATGAAGTCGGTCAGAGCCGGCGAATAGACCGCACCGCCGGCGCACGGACCGAAGATGGCCGAAATCTGCGGAATGACGCCCGATGACATCACATTGCGCTGGAAAATGTTCGCATAACCGGCCAAAGCATTGACACCCTCTTGGATGCGAGCACCGCCCGAATCGTTCATACCGATGCAGGGAGCGCCGTTTCGCAGGGCCATATCCATAACCTTGCAGATCTTGTCGGACATCGACAGTGAAAGCGAACCGGCCGAAACGGTGAAGTCCTGTGCGAAGACATAGACCAAACGACCGTCGATCGTACCATAACCGGTGACTACCCCATCGCCGAACGTATGTTTTTTCTCCATGCCGAAGTCATAGCAACGATGGGTAACGAACATGTCGAATTCCTCGAAGCTGCCTTCGTCCAAAAGCATCTGGATACGCTCGCGCGCCGTGTATTTGCCGCGTTCGTGCTGCTTGTCGATCGCTTTCTGGCCACCGCCGAGACGTGCGGTCTCGCGGTTTTCGATCAACTGGTTGATTTTATTCTGAATTTCGCTCATAACCGGATTATTTGTTTTTGTTCTCGCAAAGTTCCGTCAGAATGCCTTGTGTCGACTTGGGATGCAGGAACGCGATGGTCATACCCTCGGCGCCCTTGCGCGGCGTAGCGTCGATCAGACGGATTCCTTTCGCCTCGGCATCGGCCAACTGTTCCTCGATGTTCTCGCAGGCGAGGGCCATGTGGTGAATACCCGTACCGCGTTTTTCGATGTACTTGGCGATCGTCGAATCTTCGGACGTAGGCTCCAGCAATTCGATTTTGGTTTGTCCCAGCATGAAGAATGCTGTACGTACCTTTTGGTCGGCAACTTCTTCGATGGCATAACATTTCAGTCCGAGCGCATTCTCCCAATAGGGAATCGCTTCGTCGAGACTGTTCACGGCAATGCCGAGATGTTCGATATGAGATACTTTCATGGTTAGAAAAGATTTTAGTGAATTTTCCGTTGCAAAATCGCCTCTTTTCAAGGCATACAAAGATACGTCAATCTTTGTGAATCCCAAACGTTCGGTGCGGAAAAAATTACGTTCGTTGACAAATAAGACAAATAAATTCGTAACTTCGCCAATGAAAAATTTCTACGCCATGAAAAAAAACGGATTTTTACTCTTGCTTGCATGGATAGCTCCGCTTTTTTCGTTGCAGGCTCAAAACGCCGCATTGGGAGAGCGTGTTTCCGAAGTCAAAACCGAAACGTGGCTCGGCGGTGTTCGGCCGATGACGGCACCGCTGACTGTCATTGCCTTTTTCGCTGCCTCGAATCCGGCTTGCGTGAAATCGCTCGAACAGTTGTATGCCTTGACCGAAAAATCGGGCGAACGTTTACGGGTAATCCTCGTCACGCGTGATGATGATGCGAAAATAAGTCCGGTCGTAACGCCATATCTCTCGCCGCGGTTTACTGTGGCATTCGATACGGATGGGAAGATATTCAAGAACTTCGGTGTGAATTACGTGCCTTTCAGCCTGCTGACCGATGCACGCAATCGGGTGTTGTGGCAAGGTAACTCACTTCATTTGACCGACAAAATCGTTTCGTCCGCACAATAACGGCACCCCCTTGCCAATTTTCGAATACCGTTATGAATTTCACCAAAATAGACCACTACGAAAAGGAGTATGCCGATACGCATCACGATACGGCGCTGAACGTTTCGGAAGGCGTTGAAGACCAGCCCATCGTAAACCCTTATTTCACGCGGCGCAAGAAGCGCGAATTGTCCATCGACGATTACGTTGCGGGGATTCTCGCGGGGGATATTACTATTCTTTCGCAGGCCATCACGCTCATCGAATCGAACAATCCCGAGCATTATGCCAAAGCGCAGGAGATTATCGAACGTTGTCTGCCTCGTGCCGGCAAATCGGTGCGAATCGGAATTACGGGCGTGCCGGGTGCTGGTAAATCGACTTTCATCGAAGCTATCGGCGACATGGTAACGTCGTTGCATCACAAACTTGCCGTGTTGGCCATCGACCCCTCGTCGGAGCGGAGCGGCGGCTCGATTCTCGGCGACAAAACCCGCATGGAGAGCATCTGTCACAATCCCGATGTCTTTATCCGTCCTTCCCCTTCGGCCGGTTCTCTGGGCGGCGTGGCTCGCAAAACCCGCGAGACGATCGTGCTGTGCGAAGCGGCAGGATTCGACGTGATATTCATTGAAACCGTCGGGGTTGGACAGTCCGAGACGGCTGTGCATTCGATGGTCGACCTGTTCATGCTGTTGCAGATTTCCGGTGCGGGTGATGAATTGCAGGGCATCAAACGCGGTATCATGGAGATGGCCGACCTGATGGTCATCACGAAAGCCGACGGCGAGAATATCCATAAGGCCGAGTTGGCCCGTACGCAATTTCAGGGAGCTTTGCGACTTTTCCCCGTGCCCGAATCGGGTTGGATCCCGCGTGTGTATACGGCCTCGTCAGTGACGCGCGCCGGCTTGGAGGAGGTGTGGAAAGGCGTGGAGGAGTATTTGCAACACGTCGAAACGAACGGCTATTTCCAGCACAACCGCAACCGGCAGAACAAATACTGGATGTACGAAAGTATCAACGAAACATTACGCAATTCGTTTTATCGGTCGTCCGTCATCGAGGAACATATCGGCGATTATGAACAACGGGTCTTGAGCGACCGGATGTCGTCGTTCATTGCCGCCAAAGAGTTGTTGGAACTCTATTTCAGCCAGAAGCAGGAATAGAGCACTACCCTATCCGAGACAAAACCGGTGCGGCTCGTTGCGACGACCGGTTCGGGGCGCAAATTCCGAACTATGTGTTGCCTAATGCGTTTTATTTCGACCGTCTTTGCTCATTGATTCTGTTTCGGAATTTCAGAGGGGAACAGCCGGTCATGCGACGAAAAAATCGGCACATGTAGGAGGCATCTTCGAAATGCAGCCGTTCGGCGATAGCTGCAACGGAAAGTTGCGTATCGGTAAGGTAGCTTTTTATCTCGACAAGCAGTTGTTGATCGATCAGCGCTTTCGGGGACATTCCGTAAGCACGGCGGCATACCTTATTCAAATAGTCGGGCGTGATGTGCAAGGCATTCGCATAGAAACCGACCGATCGTTCCCGAAGCGCATGTTTCGCCATAAGCGACCATAGTCGCACGGTGATTTCCCATGCGCGGTCTTTACATGCGAGTGTTTTCCGGCTGACCGATTTGGACAATTCTTTGTCGATAGCGACGAACAGATTGTAGATATTGTTGTCGAGCAGGACATTGCGTTCGGGCTCGGTAATGTTCGTCAGCATCCATTCCGTTTGTTCCAACCATCCCGATACGAGTTTTTGCTGTGCCGGAGAGAGTCTCAATATCGGGGCGTAATGCAGATACTCCCACAACGATACGCTGGTAATTTTGTAGTAGGCGCTTTCGAGCACGTTTTCCGACATAGCGACATAACGCGCGGAAAAGCAGGGCGACACCTCCGATACCGATAAATAGACATCGGGCGTGAGGATGAGTAAATCGCCCTTGCGAAAAACCGTTTTTTTGCACATATTTACCGAAACCGTTGCTCGACCGTCGAAAGCTAGAAAAATCAAACAGCCCTCGGTCTTGATAGAACGTCCGACGCTTTTGTGCCAGTCGGTTATGCCCGCGGATTCATTCGAATAGGTCGGTGTTATCATACGATCAAAAGTAGTCGGATTTTTCGATGGTGCAAAATTTTGTATTGAAAAATACCATAACAGGCCGGAAAATCGGCCTCTCATTTCAGCCTGAAATCTCTAAATTTGCAACCGTAATTCAAAAAAACGGTTGATGTTATGCGTAGCAGGAATCTCGACAGAGATAGACTCGACTTTGCAGACGGCAAAATAGGCCCTTTGTTCCGGGCCTTGTTTTTTCCGACGCTCATCGGAATGATTTTCAATTCGGCTCTGACGATCATCGACGGAATTTTCGTCGGTCAAGGCGTTGGTGCCGACGGTATCGCAGCGGTTAATATCGTGGCTCCGATTTTCATGATTGCGACTGGCATCGGATTGATGTTCGGCATCGGGGCTTCAGTCGTGGCGAGTATCCGTCTGTCGGAACAGAAACCGAAATCGGCCCGTATCATCATGACACAGGCTTTTGCTGTGGGATTGCTGCTTGTCGGACTTATTTGCATTGTCTGCCTCGCGTTTACCAGACCGATTGTTCATGCGTTGGGATGCAGTCCGCAGTTGGAATCGAATGCTGTGAGCTATTTGCTTGGACTGCTGCCCGGGCTGCTTTTTCTCTTCATACAATGTGTAGGCATGATGCTGATTCGTCTCGATGGTTCACCGAAGTATGCGATGGCGGTGCAAATCGTTGTGGCGATCGTTAATATCGTGCTCGACTGGTATATGGTATTTCCGCTTGGCTGGGGTGTCATGGGGGCGGCACTGGCAACTTCGATAGCTTGTGCTGTCGGCGGATTGATGGTCTTGGTCTATTTCCTGCTGTTATCGTCCAAGCTGAAATTTTACCGGTTGAAACTTTCTTCGACTTCGTTGTTGCTTACCCTACGCAACACGGGGTATATGATAAAAATCGGTTTTGCGACTTTTCTGACCGAACTGGCGATGAGTGTCATGATGTTGACAGGCAATTACATGTTTATTTCTATACTTGGCGAAGCAGGAGTTGCCGCATTTGCTATAGCCTGCTATCTATTCCCAGTCGTTTTCTCGATCAGTAATGCCGTGGCCCAATCGACTACGCCGATCATCAGTTTCAATTATGGCGCACATCAGATGACGCGTGTCGGCCGTGCATTGCGTGTTTCGCTTTTTACGGCCGTTGTGTGCGGTGTGGTTGTGACCGGATGTTTATGGATTGGGGCAACGGGTATCGTGCGTCTTTTTCTTAATCCGCAGGAGAGTGCTTATGGGTTGGCTGTTGATGGTCTGCCGCTTTTTGCTCTGTGTGCCGTATTCTTTGCGATTAATATCGCTTTCATCGGCTATTATCAAAGTATTGAAAAGGCTTCGGTGTCAACTCTGTACACGTTGTTGCGAGGCATTTTGCTTTTGGTGCCATGTTTTGTTTTGTTGCCGCATCTGTTCGGTGTCGACGGGTTATGGCTCGCAATCCCAGCAGCGGAATTATTGACTTGTGTCGTAATATCTCTTCGATATGTCCGGCAAAAATTCCGTAATCAATCGAAATGATTAAATCGCTACTTTACCTTAAATAAAAAATCCTCACAACTCACTGATTAGCTTATTGTAAGGATTTAATCGTCTGTTTTTGAGCGGAAAACGATGCCGCATCCGCATTTTGAAGTCACTGTATATCAGTTGTATTACAAAAGAACGCTTCCGTTGTACCATGCTTTGGCGGTGCGCAAAGAGCATCGGATTGCTTGCCGTTGTTTCAGCTTTTCAATACGAAGGCAAAGATACGTTTTTTCGGAAATATTACTCTCTTATCATTATATTTTTGTAACAAGCCTGTGATTTCTGTATCAGAATACACGCCCCTAATACGCTTATAAAAAGTAATAGCTAATCAAATTAGGTATAGAGCAGAAAATTAAACGATTAAAAATTTCATGCAATAAAATATTGTCCGTATATTTACATCCAACTACTAACATTCGCATGAAACCCCGACTAAAAAACCTGTTGCGAGGAATCGTAGCTTCCTCGATGGCAACATTGGCAAACACATATGGAGCCGAAGCAATGCCGGCCTATCGTTTCTCGGACGATTCGGACGATACCTCCACGGATGAATACGGTCAAGCAACCAAAGACACGAGCGTCAAAATGTTGCTGCATCTGAATTCGGACGACACCTACACATTGGCAGGACATCGCAGTCACAGTTCGCATCGTAGCCACAGTTCACACCGATCGCATAGCTCCCATCGGTCGGGCTCGTCGCATTATTCCCATTATTCGTCATCTACCACATCTCGCAGCGCATCGACGCCTACAATTTCTCCGGCCGATTATACATTGGGAGTGCGTACGTTGTCGTTGAACTCCTACGGCGCCGACGTAAAGGCACTGGCCGATCTGCTCGTTAAACACAAATACATCGAAAAGACCTCTGTCGCTACCAATTATTTGGGATACGTTGTTTTCGATTCCGAGATTCGCAATGCCGTCCGCACCTTTCAAAAGGATGCCGGCATTGCTCAAGACGGAATCGCGGGCAGCTCAACCATTGCAAAACTGCAAGTATGGGTTCCAAAAGATTATAATTTGGGCGACCGACTATTGAGAAAAGGGATGCGTGGCTCCGATGTAACCCAGCTAAGAAATATATTGATCGACAAAGCGTTCCTCGAAGAACCGTTCTGCAATGGCAAGACCGACTTCGATGTCGAAATCGAACGAGCATTGAAAAAGTTCCAAGACAGCATCGGAATCAAGGCTACCGGAGAGGTCGATACGCAAACCCTCTATTTTCTGAAGAAATAAGATGACAGACATTCAACTTGATTCACAGGGACGAATAGTGCTTTGCGTCGATCTCTCCATTTACAACGAGCGAATCGTCGATAAGGTGCTCTATTGGTGGAGTGGCGATTACATAATCACCCGCACCAACCGTTCGGGGACAACGCTCCAAACGATTACGCTAACGGCATCCGAACCTATTTCTTCAGAGAAATTCGAGTCGATAAGTCGAAAAATCAATGCCAACTTCATCGACTATAAAAATCGGGAGATAGTCGAGTCGGAGACACGCGATTTGCGGAATATCTTGTATGCTAAAGCGTTCGCCAATAGCGACGATTTCGTGGAATTCGAATTCGACGAGTGATGGGATACGCTCTGCTACCGTTCCGATTCCATGTCTTTCGCGACCAGGAATTGCTTGTTAATGACCTCGGCGATTATCTGTCGCTGCCCCGAGGAAGTGTACAACGCATCGTGGACCGACAAATCCGACCCGACGAAGAGTTATACAAGGACCTTACCGCCTCGTTCTTCATCAGCGAGCGGCCGCTGCCGCGATTGCTCGATACGATGGTGGTTCGGCTCGCGACGCGCAAAGCCTTTCTCGACCACTTCACAGCATTGCACATTTTTGTGCTGACGCTTCGCTGCAACCAGAACTGCGTCTATTGTCAGGCTTCGAGCAAAGAGAGTTGCCGCAAGGAATACGACATGAGCGAAGAAGCGCTCCGACAAGCCGTCGATCTGATGTTCCGTTCGCCGTCGCCATCGCTGACGATGGAGTTTCAAGGCGGCGAACCGACCTTGACTCCGCACCTTATTCGTAAGGGCATCGAGTATGCGGAGGAGAGAAACCAAACCGAACGACGACGGATGACCTATGTGATTTGTACGAACTGCGTTGATCCGACGGATGAAATTCTCGACTTGTGCAAGCAGTACGGGGTTGTCATATCCACTTCGCTCGACGGGCCGCAATTTCTGCATAACCGCAATCGAGGGAAAGCGGATAGCTATCAGCGCGTCGTGAGCGGAATTGCAAAGGTACGAGAAGCGTTGGGCGAAGGACGTGTTTCCGCGTTGATGACGACCTCGGAGTATTCGCTCGACTATCCGCGTGAGATTATCGACGCCTATCGTGAAAACGGATTCCACAGCATCTTCATTCGGGCGCTTAATCCTTATGGATTGGCAAAAGAAAATGATGACTGGACTACTTACTGCGACCGATTCGTCGCATTCTACAAGCAGGCGTTGGAATATATCATCGAAATCAACACGTCGGGCGAAGTATTCGTCGAAGAGTTTGCAACGCTCATATTGCGCAAAATACTGACTCCGTTTCCGATCGGCTTCGTCGATTTGCAATCGCCGTCGGGCATCGTAAACGGAGTGGCTGTATATAACTATGACGGATATGTCTATGCCTCCGATGAATCGCGTATGCTGGCCGAATACGGCGACCACACATTCCGTTTGGGACGAGTGAGCGACCGTTACGAAGATCTGTTCTATGGCCGCAAGGTACAAGAAATATCGCGGTTGTGGGCGACCGAATATATCGCAGGCTGCGCCGATTGCGCGTTTCAGTCGATCTGCGGGGCCGATCCCGTGCGCAACTACTCCACGCAAGGCGATATGTATGGATTCCGCCCGACCTCCAATTTCTGCCGCAAACATAAGGCGATTATCGAGTATATCTTCGAACTGCTGACTGAACGCAGAGAGGAGGTCCTGCCTATTTTCAAGAGTTGGATTACAGGAACACGCGGATAATGAGAGATAAAATCGACATAAGTTCGAACGACAATGCGCTGTTCGTCACCTCGCAGTGCAACAACCGATGCGTCATGTGCTGTCAGCCGCCTTTGCAGCGGAACGATCTGGACGGCTATTTCCGCAAAAATATGGAGCTGATAGACTCCGCACCGCCGGAATTGCCATCTCTCGGCATTACGGGCGGAGAGCCGACTTTACTCGGTGACCGGCTGTTCGATATGATCCGCCACATCAAGATGAAGCTGCCCGATACCGAAATCCATCTGCTGACGAACGGACGTGCTTTCGCCGATAAAACGTATACACGGAAACTTGTTGCCTGCGGGGTCGAAAAGATGCTGCTCGGCATTCCGCTCCATGCCGACAATGCCGCAGACCACGATGCCGTTACAGGTGTTCGAGGCTCGTTCGACGAAACGATGCTCGGATTGTATCACCTCGGTCGCTACGATATGGGAATCGAATTGCGGGTCGTCATCACCCGTATGAATTATCGGCGCCTGCCTAAATTGCCGAATTTCATTTACCGCAATCTGCCGTTCGTAGAATTCATTTCGCTCATGGGGTTGGAATACACGGGGTATACAATAAAAAACAGCGACGCCGTATGGATCGACCCGCTGGATTATTGGGCCGAATTGATGCAGGCCGTTACGGAGCTGCATGACTGGCGTATGGATGCTTCCATCTTCAACCTACCGCGATGCGTACTTCCCGAATCGCTGTGGCCTTTCGCCCGCAAATCCATATCGGACTGGAAAACGAAATACCTTGATATATGTAGCGACTGCGCGGAGCGGGCAGAGTGTTGCGGATTGTTTGCCACTTCGCAGGTACAAAGCCGAGGCGTTAAACCGATTATCAAATAGGCCATGTTTTAGAACATGGCCTATTGGGTATTACATGGATGGCTTGTAGTAATTCCTTTCCAGCACCTCGTTTATTTTGGATTCGGGATAAAGGAGCGTTCCGCCGATTGCGGTATAGGGCACGATTCCCTTATCCCGATAGTTCTGCAAAGTGCGGCGGGAGATGTGGAAATGGGTCATTACTTGCTTGGTGGTCAGATAGCGTTCGCCCGACAGGGGCGGAGTGATCTCGGCGATCAGTTTGTCCGCCGTCTGCGCGGCGAGGCGCATGGCTTCGAGCAGCTCCTCATATTCAGCCGTATCGCACGTGAGGACGCTGCGGTTCTCGATCATCGTTTTCTCGTCCATAGTTATCTGCAGTTGGTTGTCAGGTTCTTGTCGATCAGCGCCTCCACGTCCTCGGGCTTGTAATAGCATTTGTTGCCGAGCGTCGAGTACGGCAGCTTCCCGCTGTTGCGGAGGTATTGTAGCGTCCGTTTCGAGATGTGGAGCCGGCGGCATACTTCGGCATTGTCTATTCAGCCACACTCGGCCACAGGGTTGAAATGACGGTCGAGTCGTCGTATCGTGTCGGTCAGTCGGCGGGCGTGTGCTTGCAGATTCGTCCATGCGCGCTCTTCGATTAAAAGGGTAATTCATCGTCGTAGGTTTTCAGTTAATAAATTCGATTTCGGTAGTCTGCGACTGATTTTACGTATCCCGAATCCTATTCGCTTCTCGTTTCATACTCGATTGACTTAGGGTTTCGGGTGCAAGATAGGTCGGATTTCGTACGGTTCTACCGCAATGGCCCGAGGTGGCAGCTTGTGGCGTCGGAATGGCACCGTTCGGCGTTGAGCTGCATGAAAAACGCGGGACAGATTATTGTCCCGCGCGGTTATTTATCGTCGGCGTTCTCGCTCCTTCTCGTCGTCGCGCATAGTTCGCTAATCGAAATTAGGTACTTCCGTCGTTTGAAATTCCCCAAAAAAGGCGATTGACTGGAATTCGCGGGGCGGGTAATTTTGCACTCGAAATTAACCCGCTCGCAAATGAGATATAAACAGAAAATAGAAACATGGGGACTCCTGACGGTCATGCTGGCCCTCTGCTTTCAGTCGGCCGCAGCCCAGCCCCATCGTCCGCATGCCGGACATCACGGCCCGCACGCCTCCGCATGGCTCTCGGGAAAGGTGATGGAAAAAGACAGCACGGCCGTCGCTTTCGCCACCGTCTGTCTGAAAGGCACGCACTACGGCAGCACTACGGACGATATGGGGCGGTTCCGTTTCAGAGCGCCGGCCGGGAAGCATACGCTGGCCGTTTCGATCATCGGCTACGAAACCGTAGAGAAAAATATAACCGTCGACAAAAGCCCTCGGAACCTCACGGTCGTCCTGCAACCGGCAGCGACCGAACTCGAAGCGGTCGTTGTCACGGGCGGAGGCGTGGGCCGCGTCCGCCGGTCGCCGTTCAACGCGGTGGCAGTGGATACGAAAGCCTTGCAGAACACGACTAAGAGCCTGAGCGACGCCCTCACGAAACTGCCCGGCGTGAAACTCCGCGAATCGGGCGGCGTGGGCTCCGACATGCAGCTGATGCTCGACGGGTTCAGCGGCAAGCACGTCAAGGTCTTCATCGACGGCGTGCCGCAGGAGGGAGCCGGGCAGGCGTTCGACCTGAACAACATCCCGGCAAGCTTCGCCGAGCGCATCGAAGTCTACAAGGGGGTGGTGCCCGTCGGTTTCGGCACCGACGCCATCGGCGGCGTCATCAACATCGTCACGAACAAACGGCGGCGCAACTGGTTCGCCGACGCCTCCTACTCCTACGGTTCGTTCAACACCCACCGCTCGAACCTCCGTTTCGGGCAGACGACCCGGGGCGGCTTCCTGTACGAAATCGACGCTTTCCAGAACTACTCCGACAACGACTATTATATCGACAACTGGGTGCGCGAATTCGAGGTGTTGCCCGACGGCACGGTTCACAAGTTCCCCGTGGACAAGAACGACGTGAAGCATGTCCGGCGCTTCAACGACGCATTCCACAACGAGGTCGTGCTCGGCAAACTCGGTCTGGTCGGCAAAAAATGGGCGGACCGCTTCGTGCTGGGCTTCTCCTATTCCAATTTTTACAAGGAGATCCAGACCGGCGTCTATCAGGAAATCGTCTTCGGCCAGAAACACCGCAAGGGTCATTCGCTCTCCCCGTCGCTGGAGTATGCCAAGCGCAACCTTTTTACCGAAGGGCTCGACCTGCTCGTGACGGCCAATTACAACCGCAACGTCACGCACAACATCGACACCGCAGCGCGCTACTACAACTGGTACGGCCATTACTACGAAAAGGACAGCCGCGGCGAACAATCCTATCAACACAGCGAATCGCGCAACACGAACTGGAACGCCACGCTGACGCTCAACTACCGCATCGGCGAAATCCACACGCTGACATTCAACCATGTCTTCAGCGATTTCCGCCGCACGAGCCGTTCGCACGTCGGCACCTCGTCGGTGCTCACGGATTTCTCGATTCCCAAACTCACGCGCAAGAACATCGGCGGGCTCTCCTACCGGGTGATTCCGTCGGAGCGGTGGAACGCCTCGGCATTCGTCAAATATTACCTGCAATACAACCGGGGCCCCGTTTCGCGCAGCGCCGACGGCGTGGGCGACTACGTGGAGCTGGGTAAAAGCGTCTCGGCATGGGGCTGCGGTGCGGCCGGAACGTATTACATCCTGAAAGCGTTGCAGGCCAAATGCTCCTACGAACGGGCGTTCCGGCTGCCGACCACCGACGAGCTGTTCGGCGACGAGGACCTCGAAGCGGGGCGCGCCGACCTGCGGCCCGAACGAAGCGACAACTTCAATCTCAATCTCAGCTACGACGGCCGCTTCGGCAAGCACGGTCTCTATGCAGACGTCAGTCTGATCTACCGCAACACGAAAGACTATATCAAGCGCGGACTGGGCAAGCACGGCTCGACGCAGTACGGCATCTACGAAAATCACGGCCACGTCCGCACCAAGGGCTACAACGTCTCATTGCACTACTCGTTCGCCCGCTGGTTCGACCTCGGCGGTACGTGGAACAGCATCGACACCCGCGACTGCGAACGGCGCTGGACAGGGTCGTCGCAGCAGGAGAACATGCACTACAAGGTGCGGCTGCCGAACATTCCCTACCGGTTCGCCAACTTCGACGCTTCGTTCCACTGGCACGACCTTTTCGCCCGAGGGAATACGCTCACGGTCGGTTACGACGGGTTCTGGCAGCACGCCTTTCCGCTCAACTGGGAGAATATCGGCGACAAGGATTCGAAAGCCTACGTGCCCGACCAGCTGTCGCACAACCTCTCGCTGGCATATAGTCTCAAAGAGGGACGTTACAACATCGCTTTGGAGTGCCGCAACCTGACCGACGCACGGCTTTACGACAATTTCAGCCTCCAGAAAGCGGGC
>RYWP01000135.1 GCA_003979135.1 Alistipes sp. | reverse complement strand
CCAACAGCTGTTTCAGTTCCGGCAGCGTCCGTACTTTGTTGAGTGCTTCGCGGTGCCGGTCGGCATACTCGATCGTGTAGCGATAAAGGATATTGCGCCCGACGACCTCCAAGAAATAGCGCGTCACGTCGGTCGTATCGGCCGGCACGAAAATGTCGGGCATGATGCCACCACCGCCATAGACCACTTTGCCGCCCGGGGTCACGCGCCGAAGCGAATCGGCAAACCGGATGCTGTCGACCGAGAAAAATTCGTTGTTCTCGTAGCGATGGACCATATCGGCGGCATAGCTCTCCTCGTCGCCGATGGTATAAGGCTTCTGAATCGAACGGCCCGTAGGCGTGTAGTAGCGGGCTATGGTCAGCCGCAAAGCCGAGCCGTCGCTGTAAGGAATCTGCCGCTGCACGAGCCCCTTGCCGAACGACCGCCGGCCGATGATAGTGCCGCGGTCATTGTCCTGCAAGGCACCGGCCAGAATCTCGCTCGACGAAGCGCTTCCCTCGTCGATCAGCACGACCACCTCCATGTCCTGTGCGGAACCCGAACCGTTGGCATATTCGCGCAATTGCTCGTGGGCACGGTCTTCGGTGTAGACGATCAACTGGCCTTCGTGCAGGAATTCGTTGGCAATGGCGATAGCCTGATCGAGGTATCCTCCTGCATTGCCGCGCAGGTCGAAAATCAACTTCGTGACCCCCTCGGCCCGCAGCTCGGCAATCGCCCGATGCAACTCGACGATCGACGTGCGGGCGAATTGGCCGAGTTTCACGTAACCGATGCTGTCGGCGATGCGGAACGATGCCTCAATGCTCTTGATGGGAATGACATCGCGCACAACCTCGACGTCGACCAGCCCGTCGATATGCTGCCGTTGAAGACCCAGTTTCACCTTCGTGCCGCGGGGCCCGCGCAAGCGCTTGACGATGCGGTTCTGCGGAATCTTCTGTCCGGCAACCAACGAATCGTCGATTTCGATGATGCGGTCACCGGCCACGACACCGGACTTATCACTGGGGCCATGCGGGATGACATTCAACACGATGACCGTATCGGTCGCCATGTTGAAGACCACGCCGATGCCGTCGAACTCACCTTCCAACGGTTCGTTGAGCTCAGCCATCTCATCGGCAGGGATATAGACCGAATGCGGATCGAGCTCCTTGACCACCAACGGGATGACGTGTTCGGACAACGAATCCATCGATACCGAATCGACATAAAGATTCTCGATGAACGACAAGGTTTGCGTCAGTTTGTTCTCGGGCATGCGCATCCGCTGCAGCATGCCTTGTAGTTGCGCCGCGGAGGAATTTCGACCCATATAGAGCCCGAACGCCGCACCCGCCACGATACCCGCTGCCAAAATCAACGGGAAAAGAACTGTTCGTTTCGAATTCTTATACATTTTTATTAAAAGCTGCGCATAGTGCTAATACCGTGGGTAGCATGTACACTGTTTTTCCTCTTCCGGTTAGCGCATAGTGCTTACAACCGCGAGTAGCATGTGAATCGTTTTTACAACCCGAAAGAGCGTCGCCGACTGTCGAAAGCACGGCAACGGTCTACCGCATCGGAACCCCAGTTCAAACGGGGTTATTTGTTTTTGAACGTATAGGTCAAACCGACGCTCAACAGCGTCTTGGTCATCGTCTCGACATTCTGCGAACGATTGTAATACAACTCGAAGTTGAGTTGCGTCGACAGGTATTTCGTCGCCTTGATGTCGATGGTGTTCGTCCAGCGCACGATCGGGTGAATCGGCAGATTGGGTTTGTCCGAGAGTTCGTGCCCGACCGACGTATCCGACTTGTCCTCCCATGCGGCAAGCGCCTGCATGTAATCGGAGTATTTCGAAATCTTGTTGCGTTGTCCGAGGTCCGTGATCCAACCGTAGAACGCATAAATCATCGTGCGATAACGCAGATACTCCGTCTTGCCGAACTTACGGTCGAAATCGATCTGCACAGACGAACCGCCCTCGTACTTCGATGTAGCATCGGGCCCCGACAGACCGTAAATCTGCCACCCGGGTTTCTTGTCCCAGACGTTCTCACGAATCTGCGAACTCTGCACGAAGACCGCATTCATGGCTATCGGCGAGAGGTTGACCACGAACGGCCATTTGGGCTTCGGACAGTTGTAGGTCAAACCGAGCGATACATCCAAATAGCCCGGGGTCATGAAACTGCTCTTTCGATTCTCGACCTTCTGCTCCGTACGCGACTTATAGCCGTTTACGAACTGACTGCGGAACTTGATGATCGAACCGTATGACCAGTTTTTCGACATCTTGAACTTCGGCGCCGTCGATATTTCGAATTCGTCCTGATTCTTGAACCATACGCCTTCGCTGTCCATCACCTTGTCGCCGTTCTCGTCGACCATCGGTTTGCCGTCGGCGCCGATCCGTTGCGTTTCGACCTTCATGCGGTTGTAGCCGAACTTGGCAATCGCCCGCGTCTCGACAGAGAATTTGTTCTTCTTGAAGGTATGCTTCAAATCGAATACGGCCGTCAGTGCAATGGCATTGTCACCGCCCGACGTTTCGATCCACGGATCGTTGTAGGAGGAAAGCGCACCCTGCACACCGGCGCTTATTTCCAAAAAATTGCGTTCCTTGCGGATAGCGGCACGCTCGGCCCGATAGCGGGCGAGACTGAAATAATCGGCATCCACGGACGAAACCGATTTCAACGTATCGCGGAACGAAACATCGTCGGTAGTCAGCTCCATTTTGTCGACTGTGAATTGTGCCGCAGCGGGCAACGCCGTGCCCGACAACGCGAGCAAAAGCATGATTCGGAGTATTTTTCTCATCATATTCGGATTCGAAGCGTCAGAAACGGGAAATCGCTACAAATTTAGAAAATAATTCCCGAAATTCCCCTATCTTTGCTTCCTTATTAAAGGGTACACATGCTACCCACGGTATTAGCACTATGCGCAGGTTTTATTAAAAATCGGTTGGAATGCTTACGACGGTCGTAAGAACTATGCGCAGGTTTTAATTAAAAAAATGGAAAAATATATCGGAGCACATGTCAGCGCGGCCGGCGGGTTGG
>RYWP01000134.1:1094-3110 GCA_003979135.1 Alistipes sp. | reverse complement strand
GTCCGTGCTCCGTTCGGCAGCGTTTGTCGGCAAGCGCGCGGACAAGTTGTATTTCGGCTTTGGTCATTGTCGTTTTTCTATCGTGAATGTGGTTCCCTCGGTGGCTGCATAGGTCTCCGGAAAGAGCGTGCGGGCCTCGTCGACCAACACCTGTTCGTCCTTGTAGCGCGACGAATAGTGCCCGATGACCAATCGTCCGGCACCTGCTTTCATCGCCGCTTTGGCCGCGTCGAGCGTCGTCGAGTGTCCGCGTTCTTTGGCTGCGCGTTGCTCGGCTGCAGCGTAGGTCGCTTCGTGGTACAGCAGGTCGACGCCCCGACACAAACCTGCCGCCTTGGCCGAGAAATTGGTGTCCGACAGATAGGCGTACGAACGCGGTGCATAGGGTCGATAGGTCAGTTCGGCATTGGGAATGACCTCGCCCGTGTCGAGTCGGACATCTTCGCCCCGTTTCGCGGCGGTAATTTGCGCGATCGTGAGCCCGTATTTCACGATTTTGTACTTTTCAACGTTGAGTGGCGGGCACTTCTCGCGGAACAGGAATCCGGCGCACGGTACGCGGTGACGCAGCGGGATGCTCCATATCTCGAGCGTGCGGTTTTCCAACAGCAGTGCGTGTTCCGTGGTCTTCGTCTCGCTCCATTCGACCGGATAGGGCAGTTGGCTGTCGAAATAGCGCAGATGTGCCGCCAGTATTTCGCCGAACGGGGCCGGTGCATGGATGCGCAGCGCCGTGCGGCGGCCGTAGAGCCCAAGCGTCGAGAGCAGCGGACTGTTCGTCGCCGAGGGCGAAAAACTCATCGGCGAACTGCGTGCATCGCAGTTGCGGGTGCGCAAAATTTTCGCATTGGAGGGTGTTTTCAACGGGCCGGAGGTCGAGACGGTCGCGCCGCGCGACATGGAGCGGCTGTCGCTGCTGAAAACGGCCGGCAACTCACTGGCATTGGTAGAGATACCACACTACTCGCTGGAAACGCGCCACCTCGCCGACCGGCTGACGTTGGCGCTCGACGACGTGCAGAACCCGGGCAATCTCGGCACCATCATCCGGCTGGCCGATTGGTTCGGCATCGGTAACATCGTATGCTCGCCCTCGACCGCCGACTGTTTCAATCCGAAGGTCGTGCAGGCGACGATGGGTGCCATTCTGCGCGTGCGGGTGCATTACACGCCGCTGGCACCGCTGTTGCACGAAGCGGCAACGCACGGCATACCCGTCTACGGAACGTTCCTCGAAGGGACGAACATCTACCGCACGGAGTTGACCCCGACGGGCATCGTCGTCATGGGCAACGAGGGGCGCGGCGTAACGCCCGAAGTCGCCGCAACAGTGACGCACAAACTGCTGATTCCGCCCTATCCGGCCGACCGCCGCACGACCGAATCGCTCAATGTGGCGATGGCCACGGGCATCGTCTGCTCGGAATTCCGGCGCCGCTGAACGTCGTGCATACGACAAAAGCGCCCGAAAGCATCCGCACGGCGAACACCGAACCGATTTTTCCCTATCTTTGCAAGGGAAAAGCACCGATTCATCGAACAACACCGACAAAAACCGCTGTCCGAGACGGGGCGAAGAAGCAAACCGAAATGACCGACGACCTGTTCCGCATACGCACTACCGAGGAGTTCGATGCCGTGGCAATGGCGACATTCCGCCGACAAGCAGCGGAATGCGTTCCCTATTGCGAATACTTGGAACTGCTCGGCGTCGATGCGTCGCAAATCGCACGCGCAGAAGATATTCCGGCGCTCCCCATCGAACTGTTCAAGACCCACGACATCTACTGCGGCGATACGGAACCCGAAGCGGTCTTCACCTCGTCGGCGACGACGGGTATGACCTCCTCGCGCCATCCGATGCGCTCGCTGGCCCTCTACGAGGAGGCATTCCGCAACTCGTTCCGCACCTTTTACGGCGAACCGAACCGCTGGAGCCTCTATGCGCTGCTGCCCAACTACCTGCGGCGCAAAGGATCGTCGCTGGTCTACATGGCCGACCGACTGATCGCCGAC
>RYWP01000134.1:0-1084 GCA_003979135.1 Alistipes sp. | reverse complement strand
CTCGGGCGGCTTCTATCTGGATAACTACGAAACGCTTCTCGCCGACATGGCCGCCGACCCGAAGCCCAAAATCCTCTTGGGCGTGAGCTATGCCCTGTGGGATTTGGCCGAACGCTACGCCCCCGAACTGCGGGACACGGTGGTCATGGAGACAGGCGGCATGAAAGGCTACCGCGAGGAGATCGCGAAAGAAGAATTTCACAGAATCCTGTGCGATGCGTTCAAAGTCGACACCATCCACTCCGAATACGGCATGGCCGAACTCACGTCGCAAGCCTACTCGGCGGGTGGCAACCGATTCCGCTGTCCGCCGTGGATGCGGGTCGTGGCACGCGACATCAACGACCCGTTCGCGCTGCTGCCGGCCGGTGTGCGCGGCGGACTGAATATCATCGACCTCGCCAACCGGTGGTCGTGCGCCTTCATCCAGACCGAAGACGCGGGACGGGTCTTTGCAGACGGTTCGTTCGAAATCGACGGCCGCATCACGGGGGCGGACATCCGCGGCTGCAACTTATTAGTCCAATGAGCGAGATAGATTTCGTCATCCCGTGGGTCGATGGCAACGACCCTGCATGGCGCCGAGCGTTCGCCGAGCAACGGCACGCCGATGCCGCCGATAAGGACGCTTCGGCCGCACGGCATGCTGCGGGCGAAGATGCGTCGGAAATCCGCTACCGCGACTGGCGGACGTTACGCTACTGGTTCCGCAGCACCGAGCGGTTCGCTCCGTGGGTGCGGCGCATCCACTTCATCACGTGGGGCCATCTGCCGGAATGGCTCGCGACCGATCATCCGCAACTGCACGTGGTCGAACATGCCGACTATCTGCCGGAAGCCTATCGCCCCACCTTCAACTCGAACGCCCTCGAACTCAACATCCACCGCATCGCAGGGCTGTCCGAACAATTCGTGCTGTTCAACGACGACACCTTTTTAGGGCGTCCGGCCCGACCGACCGATTTTTTCCGCGACAGGCTGCCCCGCGACATGGCCAGTCTGTCTCTGCCGGCACTGGAACCCATCGCCCATATCATCCTCAACAATCTGATGCTCATCAACGGATGCTACCGGCCCCATACCG
>RYWP01000015.1:24531-27817 GCA_003979135.1 Alistipes sp. | reverse complement strand
CACCCCGATGAAAACGATCCGACTGATTCTGATTTGCCTGCTCACGATCGCTGCCACAGCTATCCGAGCACAACGCATCAAAACGACCATCAACGACACGTGGCGTTTCGCGATGCAGGAGACCTCCGCCGCAAGCGTCGACTTCGACGACGCAGCGTGGGAAACCATCTCGATTCCCCACACATGGAATGCCCTCGACACCGACGACGAGACGCCCGGCTACGCCCGCGGCAAAGGCTGGTACCGCCGCCGCATCAAAATCGACGACCTGCTGCCCGGACAACGGGTCGGCATCCATTTCGAAGGAGCCAATCAGGTAACTGTTCTTTACGTGAACGGACATCGGGTCGGCAACCACACGGGCGGCTACACCGCATTCGCGTTCGACATCACCGAATACATCCACCCGGGCGATAATCTGTTCGCCATCGAGGTGGACAATGCCCACAATCCCGACATTCCGCCCCTCTCGGCCGACTACACGTTCTACGGCGGCATCTATCGTGACGTCTACCTGCTCTACACACCTGCGACGCATATTTCGACCACGCACTATGCGTCGCAAGGCGTCTACGTCCGGACGGAAAGCGTGAAAAACGGTCATGCGCAAATCGCTATACGAACAATGCTCTCCAACCCTGGCCTGCAGGCGAAGCGAGTGCAGCTCCAACACCGAATCGCAGACCGCGAAGGGCGCATCGTCGCCCGGTCGACCGAACGGCTCAAACTCGCGGCGAATACCGAAAATCAACCTACCGAACAACGTCTCGAAATCGACGGAGTGCGACTGTGGGATACTGAGGATCCCCATCTCTACAAAGTCTACACACAGTTGACGGTCGATGGCCAAACCGACGAGGTGGTCTCGCCGCTCGGAGTGCGTACGTTCAGTTTCGACCCCGACAGTGGGTTCACGCTCAACGGCCGCACGGTGAAACTCATCGGAACGAACCGACATCAGGATTATCTGAAAATGGGCAATGCGCTTCCGGACGAGATGCACGAACGCGACGTCGAACTGCTCGCCGAAATGGGCGGCAATTTCCTACGCGTATCGCATTACCCGCAAGACCCCGTAGTCATGGAGATGTGCGACAAGAAAGGCATCGTCACCTCGGTCGAAATACCGATCATCAACGCCATCACGCGAAGCGATGCTTTCCGCGAAAACTGCCGCAGAATGGCGCTCGAAATGATCTGGCAGAACTACAACCATCCTTCGACCGTCGTTTGGGCCTACATGAACGAGGTGCTTTTATGGCCGCCCTACGACCCGACGGATACTGCTGACAAGGCCGACTATTTCGACTGGCTGCTTTCGATCGCCCGCACGCTCGAAGATACCATCCGCACCACCGACCCGACCCGCTGCACGATGCTGCCTTGCCATTCGGCCCACGAGCTCTATGTCGAATCGGGCATCGCCGCGCTGCCGCAACTGCTCGGGTTCAACATCTATGACGGCTGGTACCGCGAAACATTCGCCTATTTCGGCAAACGGCTCGACATGCTGCACGAACTGTTCCCGAACCAGACGCTCGTCGTCAGCGAATACGGCGCCGATGTCGACCCGCGCATTCACAGTTTTGCACCCGAACGTTACGATTTCTCGTGCGAATACGGCAACCTCTACCACGAAAGCTATCTGCCCGATATTCTGAAGCGTGATTTCGTGGCGGCCGCGAGCATCTGGAATCTCAACGATTTCTATTCGGAAAACCGCGGGGAAGCCGTTCCGCATGTCAACAACAAAGGCATCACGGGACTCGACCGCAGCCGCAAAGACAGCTATTACCTCTACAAAGCCTATTTCTCGTCCGAGCCCGTACTGCACATCTGCACGAGCAACTGGCGACAACGCTGCGGAGCACCGCAACAACGCATGAAACTCTACACGAACGCCCCGCAAGTCGAAGTGCACGTGAACGGCGTGCCGCTCGGCACGTTCGAAGTTTCGGATCATATCGCGGAATTCGACGTCACGCTGCGCACAGGCGAAAACCGCATCTCCGCCTTGGGCGAAGTACACGGCGAACATGTCGAAGCCCTCTACGAATGCCGCTACCACGACATGACGGACTGTTCGTTCGACGGTTTCTCATCGCTCAACGTACTGCTGGGCACAAACCGCTGTTTCGAAGACCCCGTTCGCAGCACGGCATGGGTCGCCGAACAACCCTATCGGGCAGGCTCGTGGGGTTACATCGGCGGCAAAGTCTATCGCACGCTGATTCGTCGCGGCTCGGTTCCGGCATCGGATGCCGAAATCCTCGGCACGGACAACGATCCGATCTATCAGACACGCCGCGAGGGAATCGAGGAGTTCCGTGCCGATGTGCCCGACGGAGCCTACTCGATCTATCTCCATTTCGCCGAACTCAACACTATCGAGCCGCGACCCGGGCTGGTATACAACCTCGGCAACGATGCCCTGCATCAGGCCCTTCGTCCACGCATATTCGACATCGAAATCAACGGCTGCAAGGTCGCCGATGCCTTGAACATCGCCGAAGAACACGGCACGCTGCGAGCGGTATGCCGCAAATTCGAGGTGACGGTACAAGACGGACGAGGGCTCCGCATCCAGTTCCTGCCCGTTGAAGGAGAACCGGCCTTGAATGCCATCCGAATCTACCGGAATTACTGAGAAAAACGGGGCGCTTTCTTACGGCTCGCCCCGTTCACTCGAAATAGTTGAAAAAAGCGCGAAAGTCATCGAACCACGTTTATTCGCACACGAGGTCGGATTTTGGCACACGGATTGCGCATCCCGCTGGAAGTAAACCAAAATCAACACGAAAATGAGAAAAACACTCCTCTCTATCACCCTGCTCGCCCTCGCGACGACGGGATTTATCGGTTGCTCGAAGACCCGCGAATGGAATCGTGAACAACGCAAGGAGATGCGCGAAGCACTGCGCGACTACCGCAAAATGGTCTATCTCGATGACCTCACCGATGCCGAGTTCGTCCTCTTCGCCGACGATGTGGCCGAAACGCTCGAAAACAGCTATCCCGTCTACACGACTTTCGTCACGATGCCCGGCATGTCGGACACCGTAGACGTAGTGGTGGTGACGACCATCGTCGACGAACTCAATGCCGATGCACACAACATGCGTCATATCTACCCCTACAACTACCTCGTAGCACAAGGCGTTCTGCCGGCAGGACTGGATCACGGCCAACAGCGCTCGTTCTACAAATGTTTTGCAAACAAGGTCAATTCCACGTACAGCACCATGACGCAATTCTTCAATGCCGTGCTGGCCGACACGACCAATAA
>RYWP01000015.1:23553-24521 GCA_003979135.1 Alistipes sp. | reverse complement strand
TGGTGTACGATTCGTTCTTTCTTTGGGTATAAATCGTCGGTTGGAAAGCCAATGCGCCAACGATCTTTTCGACTGGACGATCACCGAAGTTGATGTTATCGAGACCGTCGACTGAACCGGCATACGATAGACGAAAAAGCTGTCTGAAATGATTTCAGACAGCTTTTTTATTCGACTTGTACGGCCGAATCAATTCCGGTCGCCGCAAACGCGGTGATAGAAATCGGCCCCGACAACAATGCGAACAGCACGGGGTACGACCGAAAATTCGAGCGGTGTTTCACCCAACAACTCGCCGTCGACCTCGACCGAAACCTCGGGCGACGATTCGATGCGTATCCGGCTGCCCCGCTCTTTAAGGATATGCCGAATCCGATAAATTCCGCCATTGAACAGGTACCGGAAACGGAACAGAATATGCCAAAAATGCACTGGCCGAATCAACGACAAATCAAGCATCCCGTCATCAGCTACCGCTTCGGGCAACTGCTGGATACCGCCGCCGTTGTATTTGCAGATACCGATGGCAATGGACAATAACAGATTATTGAAAATCAACCTATCGTCGACCCATACCTTGACACCCGTCGATTTATACCCAAAGAAAGAACGAATCGTACACCACGTATAACACCAGCGGCTCGTACGACCTTTTTTTTGAAGATGGGTCACGTTGCGCACGACGAACGCATCGAATCCGACACCGGCGACATTGGCGAAATAACGGCTTTGACGGAAATGGGCCTCTTCATACGCCACTACACCCACGTCCTGCAAAAAGGAGTACCCGTCGCGGATGGCCTGCACGGCATCGGCATGGCGTTCGGAAATGCCGAAAGTCCGCACCCAGTCATTACCCGTACCAACCGCGATAACAGCCAACAGCACCTCATCAGGCCGCACCTTCTGCTGGATGAACAACCCGTTGACCACCTCGTGCAACGTACCGTCACCCCCGACGACGATGA
>RYWP01000015.1:0-23543 GCA_003979135.1 Alistipes sp. | reverse complement strand
AACTTATGCTCGGTGAAAACCGGCTCGCACACGATATGGCCCTCCCGCAACAATTTGGAAATCAACGGGAAATCATCCAACCCGCGACCTCCACCGGCCACGGGATTGACGATGACGAACCACGGCTCCTTGACGGATTCCAAACCGATCACTGTTTTTCGGGCGCGTTACGCAGTGTATGGATCAGGAAGTCGTAGAATTTCGCAACCGAGGCGATTTCCACTTTCTCATCGGGCGAGTGCGGATAGGCGATCGTCGGGCCGAACGAAATCATATCGAGATTCGGATAAGCCGCCCCGATGATACCGCATTCCAAACCGGCGTGAATGGCTGTTACTTGAGGTTTCACACCGAAAAGTGCCTCATACGAGGCCGTCATGGCGTGCAGAATCGGCGAGTTCATATCGGGATTCCAACCGTTGTAACTGCCCGTGAGCTGCACCTCGGCACCGGCCAGTTCGAACACGGCGGCAATGGCTTCGCCCAATGCGGCCTTTTCAGAATTGACCGAACTGCGCAACAAGGACTGCAACTTCACCGTCTTGCCGTCGGACACGACCCGCGCCAAATTGCTCGAAGTCTGCACCAGCCCGGGCATGGCCATCGACATACGCTGCACACCGTCGGGACAAGCGATGACCGCCTTCACGAGCCGGTCGGCCACCTCGCGGGCAATCATCTGCGCCGGAGCGGGACACGCATCCAACCGAATAGCGATCTCGTCCTCGATACCTGAGAACTCGGCAATCACGGTCTTTTCGTAAGCTGTAAGTTCCTCGGTCAAAGCGCCGAGTTCCTCAGCACGCACCATGACGACAGCTTCGGCTTCGCGCGGAATGGCATTGCGCAACCCGCCGCCATCGACCGAACAAAGCAACATCTCGTGCTTGGCGGCAGCCTCGCGGAGGAAACGGAACAACAACTTGTTAGCATTGGCCCGCTGACAGACGATCTGAATGCCCGAATGACCACCCTTCAGCCCCTTGACCGAAACACGAACAGCCGTATAACCTTGCGCAGGCGTCGGTTCGGCCGAATAGGAGAACGTCATGTTGGCATCCAATCCGCCGGCACAACCCACGTAGAGTTCGCCCTCGGTTTCGGAATCGAGGTTCAACAGGATGTCGCCCTGCAACAGTCCTTTCTGCAATCCGAAAGCGCCGTCCATACCGGTCTCCTCGGTCGCGGTGAAAAGCGCCTCCAACGGCCCGTGCACCAACGTATCATCCTCCAAAACGGCCAAAATGGAAGCGACGCCGATACCGTTATCGGCCCCCAAAGTCGTCCCGTCGGCTGTAACCCACTCACCGTCGATATAAGCGTCGATAGGGTCTTTCGTGAAATCGAACTGCTTGTCGTTGTTTTTCTGCGGCACCATGTCGAGATGCGCCTGTAAGATAATCCCTTTGCGATGCTCCATACCCTGCGAAGCAGGTTTGCGGACATAGATGTTGTGGGCAGCATCCTCTTTGCACTCCAAGCCTTTCGACCGGGCGAAGTCGAGAATATATTGCCGAATCCGCTCCTCGTGCGACGAGGGGCGCGGAATGCGCAGAATCGCGGCGAAATGTTTCCAAACGAGCGCCGGTTGCAGCGCGATCAAATCTCTGTTCATCATAAAACGTGTTTTTTATTGTTTGCTGATTTTTCGTCTGGCACATCGTTTTTCGCGTGCCGGTCGAACGCATCGACGATCTCCTTCACCAGACGGTGCCGCACGATGTCGCGCTGATCGAACTCGACGATTCCGATGCCCTCGACGCCGCGCAGGTAGTCCATCGCCCGCACCAGCCCGCTGTCGGTCTGCTTCGGCAAGTCGATTTGGGTCACGTCGCCCGTAACGATGAAACGCGCATTGCGTCCCATACGCGTCAAAAACATCTTGATTTGCGGCAGGGTCGTATTCTGTGCCTCGTCCAGAATCACGAAAGCATTGTCCAGCGTCCGCCCGCGCATATAGGCCAACGGCGCAATCTGCACAGTGCCCTCCTCAATGTATTTCACCAATTTCGCAGGCGGTATCATATCATTCAACGCATCGTAGAGCGGTTGCAGATAAGGATCGAGTTTCTCTTTCAGGTCGCCCGGGAGAAAGCCCAATTTTTCGCCTGCCTCGACCGCCGGACGGGTCAGAATGATACGCCGCACCTGCCGCTCTTTCAACGCCCGTACAGCCAACGCAATGGCCGTATAGGTCTTGCCGGAACCGGCGGGCCCCACGGCGAACAACAAATCGTTCTTGTCGTAGAGTTTCACGAGCCGCTGCTGGTTCACCGTCCGCGCCCGCACAATGTTGCCGTTGTTGCCGTAGACGATGACATCCTGTTCGGCAGCGACTTCGGGCATGTCGGTCGTCCGGCCCGAAAAACACTGGTCGATCACCTGCGAGGAGATATGCCCGTATTTGAGATAATAGGCCACCAACCCCTCCATGCGCCGCGAAAACCGCCCGATTTCCGCCTCAGAACCGAGCACGCGAAGCGACGAACCCCGTGCTACGATTTTCAGCTGCGGATGCAAGTTCACAATCTGCTCCAAATGAGCATTTTGCGGGCCGTATAGTTCCCGCGGGTCGACCCCTTCCAACTCGATTTCACGCCGAACCGTTTCAGCCATACGCCCGTCAGAAGATATAGCCGACACTGAGCGCCACGTTGTACGTACGCAGTTTGTCCAGTTCACTGCCGTCGGGCAGCACGACGTTGTGTTTGCTGCGGAACTGCCCGTTGTAACGCAAATCGACCAACAGATGCTTCAACAACACGAAACCAGCACCCAGCGTATAGGAAACCGTCGGTCGGATACGACCGAAGTCGAGCAGGTCACCGCCCGATTTCTGCTTGCAGTCGTTCATCACCGTGAAAACAGGCCCGGCATAAATCCGGAGCGGTTTCAACATCCGGAACGAGGCCAGCACAGGCACATCGATGGAATTGGAACGGAGATTGAGCGATTCACCGTCGACGGTGCGGATACGCAATCCCTGCCGCACGTAAAGAATCTGCGGCTCGACGGCCACAGGGCCCAATTTCACGGCCGTAAGGATACCAAACTGCCAACCCAGCTTGTTCTTGATCGAACTGTAATCGTCGGAGGTGGAATAATCGGGGATGTTGATACCGCCGAACAAACCCCACTCCACGCGAGCGAGCGGCGTCTTCGCCGAAACCGGAAGAACTGCCGCCAAACACAACAAAAGGAGAACCGTTTTACGCATAATCTTTGATTTTCGATTGATTGCGGGCCAACCGTTCGGCCGCCCAAAACATATAACCCACGCAAACCGACGGGAACCAGATACCGGCATGCGGATTGCCTGTCCAAGCGATCATCGCCCCGCAAACGGGCCCGGGAAGCACACCGGCGGCAATGGCCAGAATCATCAATCCGGCCACTTCGTTCGAACGATCGGCAGCAGCTTTCGTCGCCACGGCATAGAACGTGGCGAAGACGCATGCCATCGCAAATCCGAGCACTCCCGTAATCGCATAGATGGCGATACGATCATGCACGAACAACAGCGCGATGCACAAACCCAACGCCACACCCATATTGAGAAGCAAATATTTCACATCGGAATAACGAATCAACAACCATGCACCGACCAATGTTCCGACGATGCGGCAGGCGTAAAAACCCGTCGAAGTCAACATGGACATCGGGCTGTCGATCAACCGCACGGCCACGAAATTGATGCCGATGTCAGCCGCAATGAAGCAGGCCACACCACCGGTACAAAGCAGCACAGTCCGATTGCGCAGCAACCGGAAACAATCGGCGAATCGTACAGCATCCGTCCGTACATCAGGCTCGGGGACAGCGACCGCCTGCAACCAGATGCCGCCTACCACGGTCAACAGCGCATAAAGCAACAACAAGCCCCGCCATGAACCTGTCCATGCGGCAAAAAGTGTAACGAGCGGTGCGACGAGCAACAACGAGACATTCCGGAAAATCTGTCCTACAGTCAGATAACCGGTCATGCGTGCGCTCGGCACAATGGTCGCCAACAACGGATTGACCGCCACCTGCACGATGGTATTGCCGACACCCAGCAGACCGAAGCCTGCGAAATAAATGCCGAGCGAACATCCCTCGCCCGCAACAAACGGCAAAGCCAATCCGACAAACGTAAAGGCGTAACCGAGCAAGGCAGTCCGTTTCCGTCCCCATCGGTTCATCCATGCAGCAACGGGTATCGAAAGCAACAGAAACCAAAGAAAAACCATCGTAGGGAGAAAATCGACGAAACGCCGGCTCTCGGGCGGGAACTCCGCGGCGATGCGGCTTGTGACGGGAGCCACCATATCGCAGAAACCCATAATGAAAAAGCCCGCCAATACGGGCATCAACAAACGTCTGTCTACTTTAGAATCGTTCATCTGCACCTTTCGAAAATACGGATAAAGGGGTGTCATCAAACTTATACGGGCATCGCCGAGCGTATCTTCGACGAAGCCAAAGATACATATTATTTAACCACATCCGACTCTTTTTCCGAAATTTTTCCTATTTTTGTTCTGAATAACCGGCCGCACCGGCTCTTCCCCTATCGACAACATGGCACCTCTTATCGAACATATCGCGCTGCCGCTCGAAGACCCGATACTGAAGTTTCTGCTGATACTCGTCATCATCCTCGCGGCGCCGCTGCTGCTCAACAAGCTGAAGATTCCCTACTTGCTGGGACTCATCATCGCAGGCGCGGTCATCGGCCCGCACGGATTCAATCTCGTCCTGCGCGACAGCAGCATCATTCTGTCGGGCACCGCCGGACTGCTCTACATCATGTTCACCTCAGGGCTGGAACTCGACATGACCGACTTCCGCAAAAACAGCTGGCGCAGCCTCGTATTCGGACTCTACACATTCAGCGTACCGCTCGTCTTCGGCATTCTGGCCGGACGTTATCTGCTGGGATTCGGGCTCTATTCCTCGATCCTGCTGGCGGGCCTGTTCGCCTCGCAAACGCTGATCGCCTATCCGATCGTCAGCAAACTCGGCATCTCGCGCGACCGTGCCGTCACAATCGCCGTGGGCGGAACAGTCATCACCGACACGCTGGCTCTGCTGCTGCTCACGGTCATCGTCGGCGTAGCCACGGGAAGTATAGACGACGCATTCTGGTACCGGCTCACGGCTTCGGTCATAGCCTGCATCGCAGTCATCATGCTGCTCTTTCCGCGCATTGCACGCTGGTTCTTCAAGCGATGCAGCGACAATGTTTCGCAATACATCTTCGTACTGGTCATGGTCTTTCTGGGTGCTGTCCTCGCCCGATTCGCCGGACTGGAACCCATCATCGGCGCTTTCCTCGCAGGGCTGGCGCTAAACCAGCTGATTCCCCGCACGTCGCCGCTGATGAACCGCATCGAATTTGTCGGCAATGCCATCTTCATCCCATTCTTCCTAATCGGCGTTGGAATGCTCATCGACTATCGGGCATTTTTCCGCGACTGGGAAAGTCTGAAAGTTGCGGCCGCCATGATCCTCCTTATTACGGCGGCGAAATTCGTCGCGGCCTACCTCACGCAAAAGACGTTCCGCCTCTCGAAAGACCAACGCACGGTAATCTTCGGTCTGAGTTCGGCCCACGTGGCCGCGACGCTGGCGGCCGTGATGGTCGGCTACAATATTATCACGGGCCATACACCCGACGGAGAACCCATCCGCCTGCTGAACGAAAGCGTGCTGAACGGCACGATTCTGATGATTCTGGCGACCTGCATCGTCTCGACATTCGCGACACAACGCGGCGCCCACAATATCGCGGCGAAAGGAGACCAATCGCAACCGGAGCAGATGGGTACGGGTGAACACGTACTGGTACCCGTTTCCCATGCCGAGAACATCGACGAACTAGTCGGACTGGGCATCGCCGTAACGAAGCAGAAGCACCGCAGCCTCTATGCGTTGAATGCCATCGACAATCGCATCGACGACCCCGAAGTGCAAAAACGCTCGCAAAAACTACTCGACAAAGCGGTCACGGCAGCTGCTGCAGCCAACATCCACATGCACAGTCTGCAACGCTACGACGTGAATATAGTCAATGCCATCGTCGGCATCGTGCGCGAACGCAACATCACCGACCTCGTGCTGGGCATGCACCGCGAGGCGAACGCCTCGACAACCGGCCAACCGGATGAAGGCGGGCTGCTCGGCACAAACAGTATGCTCAGTGCCGGAGGAGTGCCCGCATTGGGCAAAACGATTCCCGACGTACTGACGCAATGCAACGTCACGACTTTCATCTATCGGGCCGTGCAACCGCTCGCGACCGTCCAGCGCCACATCGTACTCGTACCGCGCAAAGCCGAACTGGAAGCAGGATTCCAAACATGGATGCTGCGTATCCGACACTTGGCACACGACACGGGAGCCAAAATCGTCTTCCACGGCATGGAACAGACCGTCGAACAACTTCGCCGCAAGCGCCGCCGCTCGGATATCGCCGCATATATCACCCACGGAGCGAACGAAAGCTGGGAAGAACTGCTCGCCGCACAAATCGACGCCCTGCAACCAGACGATTGTCTGTGGGTCATCATGAGCCGCCGCGACCGCATCTCCTACCAGCCGGGCATGGGACGCACGGCTGGCTCGCTGGAAGAACGAGTGCGGCAGAACAACTACATCATGATCTACCCCGTGCAGGCGGGCGAAACGGAAAGTCGATACATATAGACAGGAGCTTTCGAGTACGCATCGCGAACCGCCTGCGGCACCAAAAACGGCGGATCGACCGGAAAATCCGGAAAATTGCACTATCTTTGTCCGGATTAACAAGAAAGAACATGAGCCTCGTAGCTATCGTAGGACGCCCCAACGTGGGCAAATCGACCCTCTTCAACCGACTGGTCGGCGAACGCAAAGCCATCGTCGATTCGACCGCCGGCACGACCCGCGACCGCCATTACGGCAAAACCGACTGGAACGGCCGCGAATTTTCGGTCATCGACACGGGCGGCTACACCGTCAATTCGGACGATGTGTTCGAAGACGAAATCCGCCGTCAGGTAATGCTGGCCATCGACGAGGCCGATGTCATTCTCTTCTTGGTCGAAGTTTCGACGGGCATTACCGACCTCGATGCACTGATGGCCGATATCCTGCGTCGTTCATCGAAAAAGGTGCTGCTCATCTGCAACAAGGTCGACAACAACGACCAAATCTATTCCTCGCACGAATTCTATTCGCTCGGACTGGGCGACCCCTACTGCATCTCGTCGATGTCGGGCAGCGGCACGGGCGACATGATGGATGCCATACTGGCCGCGCTGCCCGCTGAGACGAAAGCGGACGAAGAAGACGACCTGCCCCGCATCACCATCGTGGGCCGGCCGAACGTGGGCAAATCATCGCTGACCAACGCCCTTTTAGGCGAAGAGCGCAACATCGTCACGGCGATGGCCGGCACGACACGCGATTCGATCCACACGCGTTATAACAAGTTCGGTATGGACTTCTATTTAGTCGACACGGCCGGCATGCGCAAAAAGGGCAAGACGATGGAGGATTTGGAATTCTACTCGGTGATGCGCTCTATCCGGGCAATCGAAAACTCGGACGTCTGCATCCTGATGCTCGATGCACAACAAGGACTGGAATCCCAAGACCTCAACATCCACAATCTGATCGTCCGCAACCGGAAGGGATGCGTCATCGTGGTCAACAAGTGGGACCTGATCGAAAAGAGCAGCAATACGATGAAAGAGTGGACCGAAGCGCTGAAAAAACGGCTGGCACCGTTCAACGACATTCCGGTGATTTTCACGTCGGTATTGACCAAACAACGCATTCTCGATGTGCTGCAAACCGCCCTCCGTGTCCACCAATCGCGCAAACGCCGCATTGCAACTTCGGAACTGAACGAATTCATGCTACCGCTTATCGAAAATTATCCGCCCCCCGCGATAAAGGGCAAATACATCAAAATCAAGTACGTGACGCAACTGCCGACCCCAACGCCGCAATTCGCGTTCTTCGTCAATCTGCCGCAATACATCAGGGAACCCTACCGCCGCTTCTTGGAGAACAACATACGCAGTCAGTGGGATTTTTCGGGTGTGCCGATCCAAATCTATTTCCGGCAGAAATAAGGTCGTGTTCCGGTTCAAACGATTCGCTGTCCGGCAGGAACGGTCTCCGATGAAGGTCGGCACCGATGGCGTGCTGCTGGGTGCATGGACCGAGGTGTATCCATCCGACCGGCGCATTTTGGACATCGGTACGGCCACCGGCTTGATTGCGTTGATGATGGCCCAACGGGCTCCCGAAGCGCAAATCGTCGGCATCGACATCCTCGACATCGCAGAAGCCCGCGAAAATGCCGCCGCATCGTCGTGGGGGCCGCGTTTGACATTCGAACAATGCCCCGCACAAGAATTCACAGCAGCCGAACCGTTCGATCTGATTCTCTCCAATCCGCCCTTTTTCGTCGATGCGCTGACCTGCCCTAATGCCGGACGTACGACGGCCCGTCATACCGTAACGCTCTCCTATGAAGATTTGTGCATGTCGGTCGTACGGCTCTTGGCTCCGGACGGACGTTTTGCGGTCGTACTGCCTTTAGCGGAATCGGAACGCTGGTTTTCAGTATGCAACGGGCGGCTCCGTCTCGTCCGCAGAACAGACGTACGCACCACTCCGCGCCGCACCCCAAAGCGCGTCCTGTTGGAATTTGTCCACGAAAACGCGGTATCGGAATCCACACAACCCCGGTACGACGAACTGACGATCGGCACGGGCGAACACGAGCAATACACGGAGGCGTATCGCACGCTGACCGGCGATTTCTATCTGAAATTTTGACGATCCCGCAAAATCAGTTAACTTTGTCGTAAAGAATCTTAAATCAGCAACTCGATGAAACGAATCTTTATCGCTACATGCGCTCTGTTCGGAGCGATCGGCATATCGGCCCAAAACCCCTACATCTCGCTGCAAGGCGCCTCGGAAAATGCACAGGGACTGACCGTTTCGCATCCGCGAACGATTTTGGTCGTCGATGTGGAAGTCGAATGCGACCGGATTCTGGCCGGCCCGTACGCTCGTTATGCGCAAAAATATCTGGGTCTGCGCGCCCCGCTGACCGACAAGACGGTCTGGACGCTGAAAGATGCCCGCACATCGCTGGCCGATACCGAAACGGCGCTTTTTGCAGGCGCGCTGAAAGCACCCGAAAAGCAAATCTACAAATACACCGAAGCGGAAGACGAATTTCCGCGCGTGCTCATCGACAAAACCGGCATCAAAGTCTCGACACTCGAAGAGGCTGCGAGCGAGGCCGTCAACACTATCTACTCGTTGCGTCGTCATCGGATGGAACTCATTACGGGCGATGCCGGCGAAAATGTTTTCGGCGAAGGGCTGAAAGCGGCACTCGACGAAATCGACCGACTGGAGCAGAGCTACTTGGAATTGTTCCTCGGCAAACGCATCGTCACCACATCGTCCCATCGCTATGTCGTCTATCCGCAGACCGACAAACAGCAATATGTAGTCTGCCGATTCTCCGCAGCCGACGGCCTGCTGCCAGACAACGACTTGTCGGGCGACATGGTACTGCTTCAAATCAACCCCACGGAACCGCAAACGACCAACATCGCCGCCAGCGAACGCGAACCGTCGGTCGTATCGTGTCGTGTTGCGGCACCTTCGGAGTGTCGGGTAATCTGCAACGGCCGCCAGTTCGAGAGCGTCACGCTACCCATTTTCGAATTCGGACGCACGGTCTACGTCGCACTGCCCCGCCGCAAATAATCTCCCGATGAACCATACTTCGCGCATGGTCGCCCTGCTGTCCCGGATGCGTCGTGAACGCAACGGAGCCGTGGCAGACGCGATGTGTTATTACGGAATCACATACGGGCTGAACTACGGCGTAAGCCTGCCCACCGTACGACAAATCGCCCGAGCGGAACCACGCGACCACGCATTCGCCCGTATGCTTTGGGAACAGGATGTCCGCGAACTCAAACTTGCGGCGTTGCACATTGCAGAACCGGAGCAGCTGACAATCGCCGAAGCGTCGGCATGGGCCGACGGAATCGTCAATTCGGAACTGGCCGAGGAAGCGGCATTCGCGCTGCTTCGCCATTCGCCCCATCTCGAAGAAATCGCCGATGCATGGATGCAGGTCGAAACACCGCTGCCGGCCTATGCTACCCTGCTGGGAATGGCCCGCGCCACGCACGTCAAGGAAAAATGGCTCCGACCGGCACTCACAATCGCACACAATACAACAAACGACCATGATCGGCTGATTGCACAAGGGGCGGTTGCCCTGCTGGAAACCATCGGACGACAAAACGAAACGAGCCGACAAGCGGTACTCCGCATTATCGACCCGTTCGAATCCTCCGACAAACCGGCAGAAAAGTTCATCCGCGAGGAATTGCTTTGGCGACTGGCTGACGCAAACTAATAAGAAGAGTGCTGATCTGCATGCTCGCAATGCTCCAACTGCTGAAGCACTCCGATCAACCCGTCGTAACTCATCACTCCGCTCGACCGCCACAGAATTTCGCCACGCCGGAAAAACATCAACGTCGGGACAGAACGGATTTCATACCGCCGAATGATTTCGGCCATCTCCGGCGCATCGATATTCACCTTGTAAACTTCGACACGGCCACGCATCTGCTCCTGAAACCTATCGACAATGGGATGCATCGCCTGACAGGGCCCGCACCACGAAGCGAAGAAATCGACGAACGTCAAGGCATCGCGCCAGATAATCTTATCGAAATCGACCATAACTTTTTATTTTTTAATTTCGGAACGACCGTTCCGTATCAATTTATTTCAGCCCACGTCATTCCGGCATAGGCCTTCTCGGAGAGTTCCTTTTCGACATAACCGATGGTGCGCCGCAACCCCTCGGTCAACGTCGTGGCGGGCGACCAATCCAACTCGTTGTGCGCTGCGGTCAAATCGGGCAAGCGTCGCCGGACGTCGTTGAGACGAGCCTCGATATGCACAATACGCGAACGACTACCGGTCAGTTCGATGATCTGCTCGGCCAAACTCCGGATGGAAACTTCGTGACCGCTGCCCAAGTCGAGCGTTCGTGTACGCTCGGCCGGCGCCACGGTCATCAAACGCACCAGTCCGTCGACCAAATCCCCCACCCAACAGAACGTGCGCAACTGCTCGCCGTTGCCGGATACCTGCAACGGCCGGTTCTGCAAGGCAGCGACCACCATCTTGATGACCACACGCTGATCCATCAGGTCGGCACCGTTGCCGTAGGTATTGAAGATGCGCGCAATGCGGGTATCTACTCCGAACTCGGTCTGATAGGCGTAATGCAACGCTTCAGCGGCCCGCTTCCCCTCGGCGAAAATGCGGACAGCCCGTTCGGGCCCCTGCTGCGGATAAGTCGAACGCAAATTGGTACCGTAGACATCGCACGATGAAGCATACACCACCCGCGCATGTTCCGTACGGGCGGTATCGAGCGCATTGATCGACCCGAGCATGTTGACTTTGAGCGTCTCGACCGGCAATGCCTTTTTATAACAAAGCACGGCGGGCGAAGCAAGATTGTAGATTTCGTTGCAACGGATGCTGAACGGCTGGATGATGTTGTGGCGGACATAACGGAAGGCCGGATGATCGATCGCGGCCCGCAACAACGGCGAATTGGCCGCTTCGCGCAGGTCAACGCAAAAAACCTCATGACCCTCGTCAAGCAAACGCAAACAGAGATGAGAACCGATAAAACCGGAACCTCCCAATACGACTATTCTTTTTTGCATGGCGGTATCTTTTTACCGAAAACCGCACAAAATCCGTACCGGAGCCCCATTTATCGGGCTTATCGAAACAAAAAAGGCAAAAACGCAGGTTTCTACCTCTCCAACAGAACTTTAGGAAGTTCGGCGATGTGATTGATCGAAACGACCTCGATGCCTTTGGGACGTTTTGCACCACCCTTGCCGAGGTAGCCCGAAACAATGATGCAACGGAATCCGAGACGGGCCGCCTCGCTGATACGCTGTTCCGTACGAGGTGCCGGACGCACCTCGCCCGACAATCCCAACTCACCTGCACAACAAACGCCCTCGGCCACGGGACGGTCGAAATAAGACGATATCACGGCAGCGGCAACCGCAAGATCCAACCCAGGGTCGGAGACCTTGAAGCCGCCGGCAAAGTTCAAAAAGACATCCTTTTGGTACATCTTCATACCGAGTCGTTTTTCCAACACGGCCAACAACATATTCATCCGGCGCGTATCGAAACCCGTTGCCGTGCGCTGCGGCGTACCGTAAGCCGCACCGCAAGCAAGTGCCTGCACCTCGATCAGATAGGGGCGCACACCGTCGGCCGAAGCCCCCACGGCAATGCCGCTCAACGGTTCCTCGTAGTGAGTCAACAAAATTTCGGACGGATTGGCGACCTCACGCAGCCCGGCGTCGAGCATCTCATAGACCCCGATCTCGAACGTCGCCCCGAAACGGTTCTTGATGCCGCGCAAAATGCGGTAGACATTATTGCTATCGCCCTCGAACTGAAGCACGACGTCAACGATGTGTTCCAAAATCTTCGGCCCGGCGATAGTGCCGTCTTTCGTGATGTGGCCGATGATGAGAATCGACGTACCGGTCGATTTGGCGTATTTCAACAAGGTAGCGGCGCATTCGCGAATCTGCGAAACGCTTCCGGCCGACGAATCGATCAAGTCGGTGTAGATGGTCTGTATCGAATCGATGATGACCATATCGGGCTCCTGCTCGGCAATCTGCGACATGATGTTTTCAAGCAACGTTTCGGAGTAAATCATGCACTCATCGTTACCGATTCCGATGCGATCGGCCCGCATACGGATTTGCTCGGGCGACTCCTCGCCTGAAACGTAAAGCGTCTTCAATCCGTTGGAAGACAGTGCGATCTGCAATGAAAGAGTCGATTTGCCGATACCAGGCTCGCCACCCAACAGAATCAACGAGCCGGGCACCATACCGCCGCCCAACACCCGATTCAATTCGGCATTGCCAAGGTCGATTCGCCGGTGTTCGCTTTCGCGGATATCGCGCACCCGCTGCGGCACGGACTTGGGCAACGGCCCAGCGATAGCGGCAGATACGGAACCGCTTTCACGCGCGATTATCTCCTCTGTAAAAGTATTCCATTCACCGCACGACGGGCATTTGCCCAACCATTTGGGAGCCTCGAAACCGCAATTCTTACAGAAAAAGGCTTTTTTGACTTTGGCCATACTCGGTTTTTATTTCAATAGGGTGTCGAAGTGTATTCCTCATAGGCTATCCCGCTGATATACTGGCCGTCGGGATAACGTTGTTGAAATTCAGCCGTATAATCGACAATCAACAGGACGTATTGTTTACCATCATCGCCCGTATAGGGTTCGATTTTGCACGACCGTGATTCCGCCCCGTAGTTCAGTTGCAACTCCATCGCTCCGGGCTCCTTTACGAATGTGCCGACAACCGGCGCAACACCGGCTTCAGGAATAATCGTCAGCAGACCACCATTATAGCGCAAATAATCCAACCGATAGGAGCCTCCGGCAAAGACAGGGTCGAACGATGTGAACAATTCGGCGCCCAATTCGGGAATCGACGGAAGTCCGGATTCGGTCGGAATATCGCCGGAGATGGAAACAGCCGCGAGAACCTTTGTCACGGGATATTCGACCGTATAGAACACCTCCGAATCATCGGCACAACCGGCGGCCGTACAGACCATACAAAACAAGCACCCTAACCATTTCATACGCATCGCTCTATTTCAAGAAGAAACGATAAACATCGTTTCCATTGGCATACAACAACAAGAAGAGCAACAACCCCAACCCGATATATTGTGCAGCGACCAACACGCGGTCACTGACCTTACGCCCCGTGAGCATCTCCCAAAAGGTGAAAAGCGCATGGCCGCCGTCCAATCCGGGAATGGGCAGGATGTTCATCACAGCCAGAATGATCGACAAAAAGGCGGTCTTCAACCAGAAATCCTCCCAATTCCAACTCCCCGAGAAAATGCTGCCGATGGCGATAAAACCGCCCAACTCCTCATACATTTTGGTTTTGGGCCGCACAATCAGTTTCAACTGCTCCCAATAGGACGAGATGACGCGGCCCGTCTTGCGGAAACCGGCGGGAATGGCCTGCCAAAAAGTATACTGCTGTGTCCGCAATGCGAAAGAACGGCACAACACGCCAAGCCGCCCGTCGGCATCGACCGTCAACGGCAAATCGAGCGCCATATCGTCCTCACGCAATACCTTCACGGCAACATCCTGCCCTGCACGGCTTTTCAGATAAGCACTGTAAGCCGGAAAATCGACCCCATGCAAGCTATCAATGGCAATCACCTCGTCACCCGCCCGCAAAGCGGCAACCTCTTGGCGGACAACGCTATCGATGATGAACGGCTGGTAAGGCATGAACAAGCCCTCATACCCCTTGCTGCGCCGCATCTCGACCAAAGCCTCGAACGGAAGCTGCAAAGCAATCTCCTCGCCGCCACGCTCAACGACGACCGTACGGCCATTCTCGGTAATCAACAAATCGTTCACCACGCGGGCGATGTCGTCAACCGGCTCACCGTCGATCGAGACGAAGCGGTCGCCGTCGCGGAATCCGAGCGCATGACCCGCCTCGTTGAAGCGATAACCCCACTTAGCATCCTGATTCGAGAAATAACTGTCGCCCCAAACGTAACAAACCGCACAATAGATCGTTACAGCCAACACGACATTCATCACGACGCCGGCAATCAACACCAGAAAGCGCTGCCAAGCCGGTTTCGAACGAAATTCATCGGACTTGGGTGCTTGTTTCAGCTGCTCCTTGTCCATCGATTCATCGACCATACCGGCGATTTTCACGTACCCGCCCAACGGAATCCACCCGAGGCCGTACTCCGTATTGCCCCGCCGGAACTTGAAAAGCGAAAACCACGGGTCGAAAAAAATATAGAATTTTTCGACCCGAATCTTGAAAAGCCGCGCCATCAGAAAGTGGCCCAACTCGTGCAATCCGACCAGAATGGTGAAGCAGAGAAAAAACTGAACGATTTTTATGATTAGTTCCATATTTTAATTGATAATCCGGTGGGATACACCGGTTTCGGTTCATGAAATCAACGTCTCTCTTTCAAAAATTCGGCTGTCAACCGACGGGATTCGTCGTTGGCCGCAGCATAGTCGTCGAGCGACGGCATTGTGCGAAAATCCGCATGGTTCAACGCATACTCGATCGCCCGCACGATGTCCGACCAAGCACAACGATGGTCGAGAAACGCAGCAACGGCAACCTCGTTGGCTCCGTTCATCGTACAAGCGGCCGTACCGCCGCGACGCAGACAATCGTAAGCGATGTCGAGCGCCGGATATTTCACGCGATCGACCTCGCCGAAAGTCAGCGCCGGATGCGCCGCAAAGTCGAACGTATCAGCCGGACGATGTGCCCGTTCGGGAAAAAAGAGCGCATAACTGATAGGCATCCGCATGTCGGGAGCCCCGAGCTGTGCTTTGATGGCGCCGTCATCGAACTCCACCATCGAATGAATAATGGACTGCGGGTGCATCACGACGGAAATCCGCTCGACCGGAACATCGAACAACCAATGTGCCTCGATAACTTCGAAACCCTTGTTCACCAACGTCGACGAATCGATGGTGATTTTGGCCCCCATCTGCCACTGCGGATGCTGCAAAGCCTGCTCGGGCGTGACGTCGGCCAACTCCTCGCGGCGCAAGTCGCGGAAAGCGCCACCACTGCAAGTGATAACCAACCGCCGGAAAGGCGTCCGCTCCCCCACGAGACATTGAAAAATAGCCGAATGTTCGGAATCGATAGGAACGATGGGCGCCCGCTTCTCGGCAGCCAGCCGCATGACGTACTCGCCCCCGACGACCAACGATTCCTTATTGGCCAAAGCCAACTTCTTGCCTGCTTGAAGCGTCGCTACCGTAGGCGCCAGACCGGCATAACCGACCAACGCATTGACCACGACATCGGAATCGCCTGCCGCGGCAACCTGCGCCACAGCATCGGCACCCGCATACACCTTGACATCGGTATCGGCCAAAGCGTTGCGGAGCGGAGCATAATAACGTTCGTCGGCGATGACGACCGTTGCAACGTCGAAAGCCTGCGCCTGCTCAGCGAGCCTTTCCCAATTACCATGAGCCGTGAGCGTCACGACCTCGAAACGATCGGGATTATCCCGTACGATGTCGAGCGTCTGCACGCCGATCGAACCGGTCGATCCCAAAACAGTCAAACGTTGTTTCATACGGTACCCGCGCGCTAAAAGACGATATATCCCTCGGGGTCGACCGGCTTGCCGTTGCTCCACAACTCGAACTCGAACAATTCGGGCTCTTCCGAATCGTCCTCGGGCTCGATGTTATACCCCACTTGATCACCGCTATGGACGGTCTGCCCCTTGCTGACAAGCGCTTGCGACAGTTTTTTGTAGACCGAAACCAAATTGTTGGCATGCTGAATCACGACGATATATCGGTTGTCGGGCGTCCAAAGGCTCTGCACGACCGTTCCGTTGTCGATGGCCGTGATACGTCCGCCCGATTCGGCAGCGACACGCACACCGAAACGATGCTGCCCGATGTCGAAATGCTCGGCGATGATACCCTCGACCGGCGTAACCAACTCCATCGCCTCGCGGACTTCGCGCCGAGAACCACTATTGCGTCCGGCCGTCAACGAATAAGGCCCATCACCCTCCATCTCAGCGCGCAACAACGAATCCTCCCGCGAACGGAGCACGACCTTATTGTCCGTTCGGACGCTGTCCGACCCGATGAACGACCGAACGACCGGCGTTCGTCCCTCCAAAACGAGCGCGATATTCTCGTTGTAAGTCATCATGTCGTTCATCATCCGCTCCATCGAATCGAGCCGGATAATATTATGCACGAGACTCTCACGCATCCGATCGGCCTCGGTACGATATCCGGGCAGAAGTTCGAGCACGGGCGTATAAGCCATCAAGGTGAGAATAAAAATGAACAACAACAACGCGAAAGCCGTCAGACCGGCAAAGATGCTCGCAGGCGAAAGGTGGATGTGCCACTCCTCGCTGTTGTCCGTGGCATTGAGCATGTTGAAACGACGCTTGCGGAAAAGATTGCGCCACCACGTACGTATTCGCTTCAGGAATTTCATCGTATCGGGATTATTTGATAATGCACGGACAGAGCAAAGTCGAGGGCACACCCCGTCCGAACAAAACGTCATTGTGCAAAGATACGAAAAGTCGAGCGCAGAAGCAAGCATTCGTTTGATTCTGCTGAGACAAAGTATCTTCGGCGAAGTCAAAGATAGCCCAAATCGCAAAAAAACAGTGTTCCGAAGAGGGATTTTTTCATCCCGTTCCGGCGCTTTCCGCAAAACGTCGCCGCACCCCGAATCACCATTCCAAGCAAATAAGCGCTCCTAAGGGCCAATAACAGAAAAGAACCCCGAGTGTAT
The DNA here is from genome assembly GCA_003979135.1 of Alistipes sp. Lineage (GTDB taxonomy): Bacteria > Bacteroidota > Bacteroidia > Bacteroidales > Rikenellaceae > Alistipes. Next base: position 6,069 of record RYWP01000015.1, on the reverse strand, counting down.
CTCGGAGTTCTTTTTCGTTGCTTCGGGCCATTCGAGGTTGCTGTCTCTACGAACCGAAATTATCGTAGAGAATATTCTCGCTCGGAACACCGAGGCTGTCAAGCATCTTCACGACCGACGCGATCATCATCGGAGGGCCGCACATCAGATAGATACAATCCTCGGGGGCCTGATGGTTTTTCAGATAGTTTTCATACAGTACATTATGCACGAACCCGGGTGTGTATTTCTCGCCTGCGGCATCGGCTTCGGGATCGGGACGGTCGAGCGCCAGATTGAAACTGAAATTGGGGAAATCCCGCTCGATGGCGCGGAACTCGTCGACATAAGGAGCCTCTTTCAACGCACGCGCACCGTACCAGAACGACACGCGCCGCGATGTCTTCTCGGTCTTGAACAGGTGCATCAGATGACTGCGCATCGGCGCCATACCTGCACCGCCGCCGATGAAAATCAACTCCTGCGTATCGGACAAATTGTCGGGCAGGAAGAACTCGCCGTAAGGACCCGAAATCGTCACCTTGTCGCCGGGCTTGCGAGAGAAGACGTACGACGAACAAATGCCGGGATTCACCTTCATGAACGCACCGGTAGCACGGTCGAACGGCGGCGTAGCAATGCGGATGTTCAACATGATGATGTTGCCCTCGGCCGGATGGTTGGCCATCGAATAGGCACGGAACGTAGGTTCGGGGTTGGTCGTCACCAAGTCCCACATCTTCATCCGATCCCAGTCGGCACGGAAAGGCTCGTCGACCTCCATATCGGAGAATGCGATGCGGTCGTATTTCGGAATGTCCACCTGAATGTAACCGCCGCTGCGGAACTTCAGGTTCTCGCCCTCGGGCAACTTCACGACGAACTCTTTGAGGAACGTCGAGATGTTACGATTCGAGACGACCGTACACTCCCACTTCTTGACGCCCAAAACGGCCTCGGGAACCTTGATTTTGAGGTTCTCCTTCACCTTGACCTGACAGCCCAGACGCCAATGGTCTTTGGCCATCTTGCGTGAAATGAACCCGGTTTCGGTCGGCAGAATATCGCCACCGCCCTCCAATACCTGACACTTGCACATGCCGCACGAACCGCCGCCGCCGCAAGCCGAAGGAAGGAACACCTTGTTATCGGCCAACGTCGCCAACAGAGTCGACCCGCTCTCGGTGGTGATGACCCGCTCGCCGTTATTGATGTCGATCGTCACGGCACCCGACGAAGTGAGCTTCGCCTTGGCATAGAGCAACAACACGACCAGCAAGAGCGTAATCGCCAAAAAGGCACCGATCGCAACGAATATCGTAATTGTCATATCCATTTTCTTATTAATATAACTGATACGGGATAATAAACCTCAGTAATCAATAACTATTCGACTACAATTTAATTCCCGAGAAAATCATGAATGCAATGCCCATCAGACCGGTGATGATGAACGCGATGCCAGGGCCTTTCAATGCGGGAGGAATGTGCGAATAAGTCGTCTTCTCGCGAATAGCAGCCATCATGACAATAGCAAGCCACCAGCCCAAACCGGAGCCCAGCCCATAGACGATGGACTGCCACAGAGATGCGAGCTCGCCGCCGTCGACTTTCTGCTGCATGAAAAGCGAACCGCCCATGATAGCACAGTTGACAGCGATCAACGGCAGGAAGATACCCAACTGGCTATACAATGCAGGCGAGAACTTCTCGACAGCCATCTCCACCAACTGCACGAACGCTGCGATGGTGGCGATGAAGACGATGAACGTGAGGAAATCGAGACTGACATCGGGCAGACCGGCCCAAGCCAATGCGCCCTCTTTCAAAACATATTCATACAAAAGGTAGTTCAACGGCACGGTCATCGTCATCACGAACGTGACGGCGGCGCCGAGGCCGAGAGCCGTCTTGACGCTCTTCGACACGGCGATGTAAGAGCACATGCCGAAGAAGAAGGCGAACACCATGTTGTCGATAAAAATCGACCGGATAAAAATATTCAATGATTCCATACGATGCTATCCTCCTCTTATTTTTCCTGTAAATCCTTGTTTTGCGAGCGATGCACCCAAATGATGCAACCCACGATAATCAACGCCATCGGCGGGAAAAGCATCAGACCGCAGTTGGCATACCAGCCACCCTCGGCCGCATACCAACTCTCGGGGACAACGGGGTATCCGAACAACGTTCCCGAACCGAACAGTTCGCGGAAAAAAGCCACGATGACCAAAATCAGACCGTAACCCAATCCGTTGCCGATACCGTCGAGGAATGCAGGCCACGGCTTATTAGCCAAGGCGAACGCCTCGACGCGCCCCATGACGATACAGTTGGTGATAATCAGACCGACATAGACCGAAAGCTGTTTCGAAATTTCGAAAACATAGGCTTTCAACACTTGGTCGACCAGAATGACCAATGCGGCGATGACGACCAGCTGAATGATGATGCGGATCCGCGACGGCACACCATTGCGCAACAACGACATCACCAGATTGGCAAAGGCCGTGACGACGGTCACCGACAACGCCATGACGATAGCAGGCTTCAGCTGCACGGTGACGGCCAACGCCGAACAGATACCGAGGATCTGCACGATGACCGGATTGTTCGCAGAGAACGGACCGGTCAGATATTTGAAATTCTTAGCATTCATACTCATTCATTTTCATCATTAGGGAGTTGCTCGGTTGCGACAGGTTCGGTCGATTCGGAATCCGCCACCTCAACTCCAGCGACATCGGCCGATGCGTTGCGGCGTGCCTCCAACAACGGGAGGTAGTGGCCAAGACTGTTGTGCAACATTTCCGTTACGCCATCCGACGTTTTCGTACCACCCGTGATGGCATCCACCTCGTGCTCGGGATTCTGCGCACCGCCCTTGCGGAGCACGATCGACACGAACTGCGCACCATCGAAAATCGTCTTGCCGACGAAATGCTGCTGATACTTCTCCGTGGCGATTTCAGCGCCGAGGCCTGGCGTTTCGCCCTTATGGCCGAAGACGACACCTGCGACGGTGTTCATATCCTTTTCCAAAGCGACATAACCCCAAATCGGGCCCCAAAGCCCCGTACCACTGACCGGCAGCACGACACGACCGTCGGCAGCCTCGAACACGGGATACGTAGCCTCAGCTTCGGCCTTTTTCAAATCGAAAAGCAATTCCAAAGCGTCATCTGCCGAAACGGACTCGATCCGAGTGCCCTGAGCATCGACCGCATAGGCTGAAATATAATCGTCATAAGCCTGCTCCGCTGCCCCGAGCGAAGCGAGGATGGCATCTTTCTTCTCGTTGAGCGTATTGGCATGCTGCCGTTCCTGCAATGACAAGGCAGTCACGGCCAACAGCGCAGCCACAACGATGACCATCACCGTCGAATAAACGAGAATGTAGGCGTTGCTGTTCTTATCGTGCAACCAACTCTTCTTCTCCGATTTCAATTCCGTGAACTCCGAAGCGGGTGCACCACATACGGGGCACTTCGCGGGTGCGGCATCACCTTCGTGGATATAACCGCAAACGTTGCATCTGAATTTTTTCGTTGCCATAGTCCACTATTTTTCCGTTTTGATACGTTTGTTTCTCCGCTTGATGCTGGACTCGACGACATAATAGTCGACCAGAGGCGCCATTGCATTCATAAAGAGAATGGCGAGCATCATGCCCTCGGGATAGGCCGGATTGACGACGCGGGTCAACACGGCCAATACGCCGATCAAGAAACCGACAATGTATTGTCCCGTCGCGGTCTGAGCTGAAGTAACGGGATCGGTCGCCATGAAGACCGCACCGAACGCGAAACCGCCGATAATCAGATGATACCACCCCGGAATCTGCGCATAGGCCGACGAACCGCAGACATTAAAGACCAACGCCATCGCCAGACCGCCGACAAATACCGAGAACATCGTCCGCCACGAGGCGATGCCTGTAAAAAGCAACACGACAGCGCCAAGCAAAATCGCAACCGTAGAAGTTTCACCGACACTACCGGGAATGAATCCGAGGAAAGCATCCAATGTAGAATACCCCATCTGTCCGGTCGTAACGAGGTTTTCAAGCGGCGTAGCACCCGAAAAACCGTCGACAACGCCCTCACCGGAGGTCATACCGGCAATCCAGACTTTCGTACCCGACATCGAGGGCGTATAGGCGAGAAATGCGAACACGCGAGCGACCAATGCGGGGTTGAAGACGTTCATACCCGTACCGCCGAAGACCTCCTTGCCGAAGACGACAGCGAAAGCGGTCGAAAGGCCGAGAATCCACAACGGAATGTCGACCGGCATAATCATCGGAATCAACAGACCCGTTACGAGGAAACCTTCGTTGACCTCGTGGCCGCGCACCTGCGCGAAACCGAACTCGATGCCGAGCCCGACGACGTACGAAACGGCGATCATCGGCAGCACTTTGAGGAAACCGAACCAGAACGAAGCCCAGAACTCGGGCACGATGTCCTGCGAAAGGAAGTGCTGGTACCCGACGTTGTACATGCCGAACAACAGTGCCGGCATCAACGCGACGACGACCATAATCATCGTACGCTTCATGTCGTTGCAGTCGCGGATATGGGCACCGCGGCGCGTCGTGGTGTTCGGTACGAAGAGGAACGTTTCGAAAGCGTCGAATGTCGACTCCAAGAAGCCCAATTTGCCGCCCTTGGCGAACGTAGGCTTGATCTTATCTACCAAATTACGAATTGTACGCATCGTTTAAGCCTCCCTGATCATTAAGTTAATACCGTCGCGGATGATCTGCTGGATATCGATTTTCGACGGATCGACGAACTCGCACAACGCGAAATCCTCTTCGATCACCTCGTAAATACCGAGATTTTCCATCTTCTCGATGTCGTTGGCCAGACAGGCCTTCAACAGATACATCGGATAGATGTCCATCGGCAAATAGCGCTCATAGAGCCCAGTCACAACGAACGGACGTTCGCCGCCGTTCATGTTGGTATCCAGCCGGTAGGCCTTTTTGGGGCACAACCACGAAAAATAGGCCCGCGACACGGAGAATTTCTTGAATCGGGGCATGGCCCAACCCAACAATTCGTATTTGTCCCCCTCTGGAATGACCGTCACCTGATTGGCATAGTAACCGAGGAAGCCATCCATCGCAGTCTTTGTACCTGTTAAGACGTTGCCCGAGATGATACGCACCGAATCGCCCTCTTTCTGTGGTTTGAGATTGCCGCCGAGGAAAGAATCGACACGGGCACCAGCGATGACACGATAATACTGCGGATTCGAAACCTCGGAACCGCCGACAGCGATGATGCGGGTCATATCGACATGTCCCGTACGTACCAGTCGGCCAATAATAGCCAAATCCTGCATATTGACCGTCCATACGACCTCACCTTTATTGATAGGGTCGATGTGGTGGATCTGCACACCGACATTGCCAGCAGGATGTTTGCCGGCAAACGTATGCAGTTCGACACCTTTGAATTCGGGCATACGCCCCTCTGCACCGGCGCGCATCGAAAGGTGCACCTTGCCACCGGAAAGTTTTCTCAAAACCTCGATACCGGCTTGCAGGTTCTCCTGCTCATCGCGCAACACGAAGTTGTAATCGGGAGCCAATGGGGCCGAATCGAACGCCGACACGAAGACGGCTTTCGGCGTATCGGCAGGATCGGCGATGATGCCGTAGGGACGCTGCACAAGCATCGGCCACAAACCGGCGTGCAACAACAACTCGATCAATTCGTCGCGCAAAACCGTCGACAAGTCGGGCTTGGCGAACTCCTCAAAACTCGGCTGGGCATCGGGCGTAACGGTCACGGAAAGCACCTTGCGCTTTTCGCCGCGGTTGATGGCAGCCACCGTACCGCCGACCGGCGAAGTGAAAAGGATGCGCTCGTTGTGCTTGTCGAAGAACAACGGCGTACCGGCTTTCACACGATCGCCCTCCTTCACCAGAAGTTTGGGAGTAACGCCCTCGAAATCGAGCGGCGAAAGAGCATACTCCGCAGCGACCGGAGCATCGGTCGTCGTTGCACGGGGCTTGCCCTCCAAATTGATGTCGAGACCCTTGCGTAAAGTAATGATTTTCGACATGATTAAATT
>RYWP01000133.1 GCA_003979135.1 Alistipes sp. | reverse complement strand
AGGATGAAGTCGAATGAACGGTCGTGTTCGAGTAGCTCGAGTGCCTCGCCCGTGGAACTCACGCGTGTGAACGACGGCGGGTTGGAGATGTGCAGGTCGAGGTATTCGCGGTTGATTTGCGCTTCGATGCGTCCGTCCTCCTCCAAGATGTAGCCGTCGTAGCTGCAACAGACCAGCAGAATCTTGTGGATGCGGTATTTCATGAAGACGAAGCGGTTCTGCGCTTCGTCGGCGAGAATGTGTCCGAATCGATCAGTCATACACAAAAATAGGAAAAATTTGTTTATCTTTGTTTCTGTCAATGCGAATTTAATCGTTCGAACTTATGAATTCCGAATCCTATCGCCTGTTCGAGGTGACATCGCCCGCGCTTGTGCGCGAATGGATCGATTTTCCGAAACGGCTCTACCGCGGCAACCGGAACTGGGTTTGCCCGCTCGATAACGACGTGCTGGAGGTTTTCGACCCTGCCAAAAACGAACTTTTCGCCGACGGTGAGGCTGTGCGGTGGATCGTGCGGGATGCTTCCGGAACGGTCGTCGGCCGCATCGCGGCGTTCTACAACCTCGAAAAAGCCGCGTTGGAGGAGCAACCCACAGGCGGTTGCGGATTTTTCGAGTGCATCGATTCCCAGCAGGTTGCCGACATGTTGTTCGATGCTGCGCGGTTGTGGCTCGCCAGCCGGGGCATGGAGGCGATGGACGGCCCGATCAACTTCGGACAGCGCCGTGACTGGTGGGGACTGCTGGTCGAGGGCTTCGAGTTCCAGCCGCTCTACAAGAATCCCTATAATCCGCCCTACTACAAGGAGCTGTTCGAACATTACGGGTTCCGCAACTACTTCAATCAGAACAGTTACATATGGCGGGCCAACGTCTCCGAGGCGAACGAACGGATTTTCGACCGCTCCGAACGGCTGCTTTCGATGCCGGGCTACCACATTGAAACGCTCGATCCGAAGAACCTCGAGGAGGCCGCCGAAAGTTTCCGCGTCATCTATAACAAGGCGTGGGCGCTCTTCTCGGGTGTCAAACCCATGACGCAGGAGGAGGCGATGCACATCATGCGTGAAATGCGGCCGATACTCGATCCCGATATCGTTTTCTTCGCCTACTTCAACGATGAACCAATCGGCTTTTTCATCACGGTGCCCGACCTGAACCGCATCATCGGCAAGTTCAACGGGCGTTTCGGACTCATCGAGAAACTGCGTCTGTTGTGGGATTTGAAAGTGCGCAAGCGCAGCGACCGGATTTTCGGCATTATCTTCGGCATCGCGCCTGAGTTCCACGGTAAAGGGGTCGAATCGGCTATCATGGTGCGCTACTGGCACTTCATGATGGAGCAGCAGACCCGCTACAAGACGCTCGAACTGGCGTGGATCGGCGATTTCAATCCGGTGATGAACCGCATGATCGAGCAGTATGTCTGTGCTACGCGCCACAAGGTGCACACGACTTATCGTTATTTGTTCGACCGGACGAAGGAGTTCCACCGTTGTCCGCGATTGGGCGTGAAACGGAAAGAATAGCTGCGAAAGAATCGAAAAAACAGCATATCGTTATGAAAACCACAGCATTTACCGCGCATCATATCGCTGCCGGTGCCAAGATGGCCGAATTCGCGGGCTACAACATGCCGATCGAGTTCACGAGCATCAACGACGAACACGCCACCGTACGCAACGGAGCCGGCGTTTTCGATGTCAGCCACATGGGCGAAATCTGGGTCAAGGGGCCCAAAGCGCTCGCCTTGTTGCAACACATCACGACCAACGACGTCTCGAAACTCTACGACGGCAAGGTGCAGTATTCCTGTATGCCAAACGGTCGGGGCGGTATCGTCGACGACATTCTCGTCTACCGGTTCGACGCCGAGACCTATATGTTGTGCGTCAATGCGGCTAACATCGACAAGGATTGGGCCCATATCTGTGCCGAGGGCAAGGCGTTCGGCATGGAGGCTGGCCACGGCAAGGAACTCTACAATGCGTCGGACGAAATCTGCCAGCTGGCTGTACAGGGGCCGTTGGCGATGAAAATCGTACAGAAAATGTGCGCCGAGCCGGTCGAGCAGATGGAGTATTATACATTCTGCAAGACGACTGTGGCCGGATGCAGCGTCATTCTTTCGATTACGGGGTATACCGGTTCGGGCGGTTGCGAAATTTACGCAGCGAACGAGGACGGTGAGAAACTTTGGGTGGCGCTTTGGGAAGCCGGTGCCGAGTACGGATTGAAGAACATCGGTCTCGGTGCGCGCGATACGCTCCGTTTGGAGAAAGGATTCTGCCTTTATGGCAACGACATCGACGATACGACTTCGCCCATCGAGGCCGGTTTGGGGTGGATTACGAAGTTTGCCGAGGGCAAGGAGTTCATCGACCGTGCTGTGTTGGAAAAGCAGAAAGCCGAGGGTGTCGTGCGCAAACTGGTCGGATTCAAGATGATCGACCGGGGTATTCCGCGTCACGGCTATACGCTGGCTACGCCCGAAGGCAAGGAGATGGGGCATGTCACCTCGGGAACCATGTCGCCGTGTCTGAAGGTCGGTGTCGGCATGGGCTACGTCGCTGCCGATTATGCGAAACCGGGCAGCGAGATCGCGGTCGTGATTCGCGATCGTCTGTTGCGTGCTGAAGTGGTAAAAGTACCGTTCGTATAGCCGGTTGCCTGCTTATTTCTGCGCTATGGACGGGAATGCGGTGAAAAACGGGCTTTCGTTCGTGCTGGCTTTGGCCGTGATTGCCGTCTTGGGTGCCGGAGTGCTGCTGTTGACCGGCCGGTATACTTATGGCGAGGCACTCACGGGCGGTTTTTGCGCAGCGGTCGGCGGTGCGCTGGGCCCGATAGTGGCCGCGTGGTTGAGGAAATTGTTTCGCCGGAAACGCTGAACTCGGCGGCTGCTGGGAGCTCGCACAAGCGCGAGTAGGGAATGTATAAAAAGACTGTCTAAAATTTATTAGACAGTCTTTATTATTAAAAATTAATGGTATAAGTTGCGGAGTATTGCCCAAATGCTTTTATTGCAAACGGCCCATTATTTTTACTAACTGATATTTTAGTCGCGTTAGATTCTGGAGCTCCACGATAGTCAGTTAATGTTATTCGTGCAACAAAGTTTTTACTAACAGGCCCGCTTATTCGCTCAAAGGAGCGAGCTGCAGAAAAACTTTCTGAACGGGTTCCATTTTCTGTACTGTAACTTACTCCATCTATGTAAAAATAAACTT
>RYWP01000132.1 GCA_003979135.1 Alistipes sp. | reverse complement strand
AGATGTGTATAAGAGACAGTTCAGGTATCCTATTCCAATGACGATTCGTTCGAGTGGTTCGGAGGTTCTGCGGATTGTCGCTATCTCGTGGCATTCAAAGGATGGGATGACGAGTTCGATACCGACAATGGTTTCTCCGGCAATGTGGAGTACTGTCTCTCGGTGCGCGATCCCCGTATCGCCGACATTTCGCAGAGCAACGGTTTTGAGAGTGACAACAACGCCAGCGGTGCGGAAACAACTCCGTTCACGTCGGCCACATTCAAACATGTAACCTTCGTCGGTCCCATGACGGTCAAAAACAGCGATTTCAAGAACAGTGCGGATTATATCACAGCCGGCGACCTTTATCCGAACAACGGTTCGAAGCTGGGTAAATTCCAGGCAGCCATGCAGATTCGTCGCAGCAGCAAGCTCCGTATCGAAAACGCATTGGCGATCGGTTATCCCATCGGATTGATTCTCGACGGCGAAAAAGGCAATACCGTGCAGTATGCCAAACAGTGGGAACTCACCCTTGAACGTATCATTTTTGCAGGAATGGGGGTTGTCGGCACCGACAAAAACAAACTCTATGAGGATTACCTCTTCGATTTTGCAACGGGGACGGAAGACCGGAACTGCAAATCGTTCTCGCATACGTTCTTCCTTTCGAATCCCTCCAACAAGATGATGACCGAAGCGGAACTCGGTTTGGCCGACCCGTTCGGTGTCGGTCAGAATTGCTGTCCGGCGACCGTGCTGTCCGATGGTCTTGGAGGTTATATCGGAGCGTTCAAGGATGCGTCCGACAACTGGCTTGATGGCTGGACGAATTTCGATCCGCAGCACGCGGACTATTAGGATCGACTGCGGACATGATGCCGAAAGGCGATGGACTTCCCGGGAGATTCATCGCCTTTCTTTTTGTATCGTGCGGAATATGAACGGTTCTCGCTCGGGTTATTTTTTCATGAAAGTGAGGTGAAAGAGCAGTCCGCCACCGGATCGATTTTCCACCGTAATATTACCGCCGTGCCACAAGACGGCATTCTTGACGATGGACAACCCCAATCCCGTTCCTCCCGCCTGCCGTGAACGCCCCTTGTCCACGCGGTAGAATCGCTCGAAAAGCCGAGGCAGATGTTCCTCGGCGACTCCGCATCCGTCATCGGCAACGGAAAGCGAGATGATGTTTTCATCCGACGCGAGCAGGCGTATTTCGATGCGACGGCATCCCGAATAGGCCAACGCATTGTCAAGCAGATTGCGGAAAACGGATGCCAATAGCGTGGCATTCCCCAAAACCGGAAGTGGTTCGGAAACGGCATCGACCAGTGCGACATTTTTGTTGCGGGCCGCCAAGGCGTATTCGTCACACACGTCAGCGATGACCTCCTGCAAATCGATTTCGTTTTTGGCGATGGCATCGCCGCCGTCGTCCATGCGGGTGATGAGCGATACGTCTGCCAGCAGATTTTTCAAACGTTCGCTGTTGGCATAACAGCGTGCGATGAACTCGTCGCGTTTTTCCGGCGCGAGTTCCTTGTGGGTCATCAGCGTTTCGAGGCATACCTGCATGGCTGCCACTGGCGTTTTCAGTTCGTGGTTGATGTTGTTGGTAAGCTGTTTTTTGATCCGTATCTTCTCCTGTTCTTCATGCAGGGCGAGACGATGCTGGCGGTCGCGGTCGGCAATAGCCTCTTGCAGTTGTGCATAGAGCCGCACAATATGGTTGGAAATGTCGCCCAGTTCGTCGTGCGGGAAGGGATCGGTATCAAAGATTCGCTCGCCGCGTTCGGCCTTTTCAGCGAACCGGTTGAGGCGTGAAACATGAAGTCCTACCCGACGGGTGGCGAAATAACCGAGCAGGCTCATAACCGATGTCACGCCGATCATGAACCAGAGAAAGCCGTAATCCGCCTGAAGCAGTATCCGGAGTGATACGGAATAAGGTACGGCCGTGCGGACAATGCACTCGTTTCCCTTGCGGGCAGAATAGAAATAGGTCTCGCCCGTGCTCTCACTGTGCCGCCGAATGGTGTATCCGCTACCTTTTGCAAGGGCTCCGGCAATCTCTTCACGTTCGAGATGGTTCTCGGCAGGCAGCGAATCGAGCGAATTGTCGTAAATGACCCGCCCCTGCAAATCGATGACGCTGACACGCAAGCCCTCTATCGCTGGCAGACTGTCGAAACGGAATGCCGTGTCAGCGTGGTCGGTTTCCGCAAGCAATGATTTGTTGAGGATTTGCAGGCGACTATTCAGTTCCTCCGCCTTGAACCGCCGTTCGCGATGATACTGGAAGGCGGCGAAACAGAGCACCATCGTCCACGAATAGACGAGCAGCCACAAGAAGAGCCGGCGGTGATAGGTCGGTTTATTCCATGAAGCCATAGCCGTATCCCGAACGGGTCACAATATGTTTGCCGTAATCGCCCAGTTTGGTGCGTAAGCGTGTGATGTTCACATCTACAACGCGGTCGAGCACCACGACCTCTTCGGGCCATATCCTGGCGATAATCTGTTCCCTGGAAAATACCTGCCCTCGATGTTCGAGCAGCATCGCCAGAATTTCGAACTCTTTGCGGGGCATCGGAATCACCCGACCATCGAGGCGGCATTCTTTTTTGTTCCGATCCACGACAAGACCGCCGCAAACAAGATTGTCGATTCTGCTCTCGTTCGACGGAATCGCACTTTTCGTTCTTCGCAAGACGCTCCGGACCCTTGCGAGTACGTTTTTGACCGAATAGGGCTTCGTAATGTAGTCGTCAGCACCCAGATCGAGTCCCGACACCATGTCTTCTTCCGTATCTTTCGCCGTGCAGAAGATAATGGGAATCGAGGCGGTCGTTTTGCTGTTCTTGAGGATGCGCGCCATTTGCACTCCGCTGATTTCACCCATCATGATGTCGAGCAGAATAAGAGCATACCGGCTCAGGTCGAGCGTCAGAGCTTCTTCGGCGCTGTAAGCCACATCGACCGCATAACCCGCTGCTTCCAGATTGAACCGCAGCACCTCGCAGAGGGTTTCCTCGTCATCGACGACCAAGATTTTCTTATCTGTTTCCATTGTGTTTCAGCGGTTTTTAATTTGCAAAGTTAAATTAAATCATGATTAGCTGATTACTGCTGAAAAAGTTTAATGAAAATTTAATGAAAAGTGATTCTATTTCGGATTTTAGTAAAAACAAAAAGTTTATAAAACAAAAATGAAACAACCTCCTTCTACTTT
>RYWP01000131.1 GCA_003979135.1 Alistipes sp. | reverse complement strand
GGCGCAGCATGTCGATGATCTCCTTGCGGCCGGTCGTGAAACCGCCCACGGCACCGCCGAACGCTTTGCCGAGGGTACCCGTGAGAATGTCCACCTGTCCGCGCAGGCCGTAGAGTTCGGTGATACCGCGGCCCGTCCGGCCGAGCACGCCCGCCGAGTGGCATTCGTCGACCATGACCAATGCGTCGTATTTCTCGGCCAGTGCGCAGATTTTGTCCAGTGGGGCGGCGTTGCCGTCCATCGAGAATACGCCGTCGGTGCAGATGATGCGGAAGCGTTGCGCTTGCGCTTTTTTGAGGCACTCCTCCAATTCGGCCATGTCGGCATTGGCGTAGCGGTAGCGCACAGCCTTGCAAAGCCGCACGCCGTCGATGATCGAAGCATGATTCAACGCATCGGAGATGATGGCATCCTGTTCGCCGAAGAGCGGTTCGAAGACGCCGCCGTTCGCATCGAAGCAGGCCGCATAGAGAATCGTATCCTCGGTGCCGAAGTAGTCGGCGATGGCCTTTTCGAGTTCTTTGTGCAGGTCTTGGCAGCCGCAGATGAACCGTACGGACGACATGCCGAATCCCCGTGCGTCCATCGCCCGCTTGGCCGCTTCGATGAGCCGCGGGTTATCCGAAAGTCCCAAGTAGTTGTTGGCGCAGAAATTCAGTACTTTGCGGCCTGCTACCTCGATTTCGGCGCGTTGCGGCGAGCAGATGATGCGTTCGTTTTTGTAGAGACCGGCGGCTTTGATTTCGGCCAGTTCCTGTTGCAGATATTCCTTGATTTTTCCGTACATGGCGATGTGTTTTGATAGACAAATATAACTATTTTTTCGTTCGTCGGTGCTTATTCCCGTTCCGGATTTCCGATGCTCACCATTCCTTTGCTCGAGCGTCCGTCGACGCAGACCCACAGCGGTTCCGCGAAACGCACCTGCCGCAGATAGGTACCCTCGTAGGCGGCGGGCAGAGCGTCGAGCTCCTTGATGCGGAACACGCCGTCGCTGCGGAACGGTGCGATCGTCAGATAGCCTACGCCCAGTGAGGTGACGTTCTGGAAGAAATGGGTGCCCTGCGACGGCTCGACCTCGAATTGCGGGATGCCGCACTCGACGATGACCTTCGCCTCGGAAATATGCGTCCATTTGACCGGTACGCCCAAATAAGGGTCGGAGGAGCCCCAGCGACCTGGGCCGACCAAAATATAGGAACGCTCTTCGTCGCGCATCCGTGCGTTGAGGACCAGCAGTTCTTCGGCGATGCGTTCGGTGGCGAGCGAATCGAATGCGTCGGGTTTGACGTAAACGATGTCGGCGATGTCGTTCATCTGTCCGATGCCGAGAGCGTTTTCGCTGTAAATCATGGCCTGCGAACGGTCGATCGTCTTCCAGTCGACGGGCCGGTTGTCTTGATTGTCGATGATGGGGCGGATTTGCAGCAGGTTGAATACCGGCCGTTCGCCCTGCGTTACGTCCATGTTGGCCGCAAACTCCACCTCGACAGGGCAGCGCATCTCCTCGGAGCCCATTCGGAGCAAATCCGAAACGATGCTCGCTAATGGAAATGTATTGTATTTCAGAATGTTGTTGAATGTGATGATGCGTCTTCCCTTGTCGAACGGGCTGTCCGAGATGCGTTCGTTGTCGCGGTCCCAGACCGAGGTGACGTGACGGGCGTTGCGCAGACCGGCGATGGCGGCGATGTTCAGCCGTTTGAGGTTCACCGCATCGTCGATCGAGATGCGGAACTCCTCGGGCCGCAGGTCGAGGGCCAGTACTTCGTTCTGCGTGTCACGCAGGGCCAGCTCGGGCGTTGAGGTTTGGAGCACTTTGTGCGGATAGCGGGGCGAGAAACGCAGCGTGCGGCCTCCGTCGACCACGATTTTGCCCAATCCCATCGCCACGTTGCACACGCCGTCTTCGGGGCGTTCGTCGCCCAGCGGATAGCAGTTGATCGATCGGGCGACCCCCGAGAACGTGGGCAGAAACAATCCGTCCTGCTCCGTGCCGCATACCTCCTGCACGATGACGGCCATTTTCTCCTCCGACAGCACGTTCTGCGACGATGCGATGTAGGCGCGCGAGGCAGCGAAGTAGACCGACGCATAGACGCTTTTCACCGCCTTGAGCAGCAGACGTAGCATCTGATCCTCGTTGGCGACGTAGGGAATCATGTAGGTCGAGTAGATGCCAGCAAACGGTTGGTAGTGAGAATCTTCCAGCTTCGACGACGAACGTACGGCCAGCGGTTTGCGGATGGTGCGGATATAGGCCCGCAACGCCTCCTGCAACCGGTGCGGCATGTTCGAAGCGACGAACTCGCTGAGCACCTCCTCGTCCGGAAGTTCCTGCTCGATGACGTATTGCAAGCCGTTCTCGGCGATGAACTCGTCGAAGAATTCGGTTGCGATGACCACCGAACGCGGAATCATGATGCGTGCACCGTCGTACTTGTCGTACTGGCGGTATTTTATTAACATCGAGTTCATGAAGGCCAGCCCGCGCGCCTTGCCGCCCAGCGAGCCTTCGCCGATGCGGGCGAACGCCACGGCATCGGAATAGGTCTCGGCATCGAAGCGGGCCACGACTCCCTGCCCGAGCAGCGTGCGGTAGTCGCGTATCGCCGCCACCAGTGCGCTGCGGTGTTCTGAGACCGTGGCGAAATGGCTTTTGTCGTAGCGTCGGATAGCTGCCGCCAACGGGAACAGACCGCGTGAATAGAGCCATTTCGACAGGTGGTTCTGCGAAGTGTGGTATTCGAACAGTTCGTCCGGTACAGTCGCGATGAGTTCCTGCATCTGGGCGAGGTCTTTGGCCCGTCCGATTTCGGCGCCCGTCGTCAAGTCACGGAACACGAAGTCGCCGAACGCGAACTCCGAGGTGATGTATTCATGGAGCTGGAGTAGCAGCGTTTTCGAGTTCTTGGCGATGAATCCGACGCCCAGTTCGCGGGCTGCTGCGGCGAACCGCGTCTGCGAAGACTGCAACAATACGGGCATCAGCGGATTGTCCTCGCGGATGCGGCGGCAGAGGTCGATGCCTGCATCGAGTTTTTCGGCTGTGGGCGGATCGTGGCGATGCAGGACGAATCCTACATCGGAGATGACGCCCAACAGATTGTTTTTGTAACGGTCGTAGAGTTCGGTAGCTTCGTCGTAGCAGGTCGCCAGCAGGATTTTCGGGCGGGCGCGCTTGCGCAGCACCTGCTGTTGCTCGTTGAACGCATCTTTCAGGAATTCGGTATTTTGCAGCAACAGCAGTTTGTAAAGT
>RYWP01000130.1 GCA_003979135.1 Alistipes sp. | reverse complement strand
AGATGTGTATAAGAGACAGACACAGTGGATTTCGGTCTGCGACCAGAAAAACAAGGTGCTCTATTTCGAACCGACGTTGCACATGCAGGTGTTCTGGGTCGATCTGAAGCAGATGGATTTCTCGCAGGGGACGCCCGAACGGGTATTGCAGATGGATGGAAACGATAAGACGTTCATCGGCGATGTCACTTCGCAATTCCGACCGGCATCCAAGCAGTTCAAATTCCTGCTTGGTGACTGACAGAACGTATCTGAATCTTAAGAAAGCGCTCCGACCGAATGATTCGGTCGGAGCGCTTTCGGTTTTTTACTTCCGTTTATGCCTCCGGTTTGCGGAGAGCGAGATAGAGCTCGTCCAATTGCGATTGGTCGATGTACGACGGAGCGTCGAGCATCACATCGCGGCCGGCGTTGTTCTTCGGGAAAGCGATATAGTCGCGGATGGACTCCGAACCACCGAACAACGAACACAACCGGTCGAAACCGAATGCCAGACCGCCGTGGGGAGGTGCGCCGAATTTGAACGCATTCATCAGGAAGCCGAACTGTTCCTGCGCTCGTTCGGGCGTGAATCCCAAACATTTGAATATCTGTGCCTGCAACTTCGCGTCGTGGATACGGATCGAGCCGCCGCCGATTTCCGTACCGTTGCAGACGAAATCGTAGGCATTGGCGCGTACGCGGCCCGGATCGCTTTCGAGGTATTGCGCATCTTCCGGCTTCGGCGAGGTGAACGGATGGTGCATCGCATACCAGCGCTGCGTCTCCTCGTCCCACTCGAACATCGGGAAGTCAACCACCCACAGCGGGGCGAATTTCTTCGGGTCGCGCAGGCCCAGTTGTTGGGCGATTTCCAGACGCAGAGCGCACAACTGGGTCAGCGCCTTGAATTTCTTGCCGCAGAGGATGAATACCATATCGCCTGCTTTGGCTTCACAACGCTCGGCCAAAGCACGCACTTCGTCGGGCGAGAAGAACTTGTCGACCGACGACTTGACAGCACCGTCGGCCTCCATGCGAATCCAGATGAGCCCTTTGGCGCCGACCTGCGGACGCTTCACGAATTCGGTCAACGCGTCGATTTGTTTGCGCGTATAGGCGGCACAACCCGTCGCGGCGAATCCCGTGACGTATTCCGCGTCATCGAAAACACTGAATCCGTGCCCTTTGGCGAGGTCGGTCAAGTCGGCGAACTCCATGCCGAAACGTAGGTCGGGTTTGTCTGAACCGTATTTCTCCATCGCCTCGATCCACGGCATCCGGCGCAGCGGTTCGTTGATCTCGATGCCCAACACGGTACGAAACATGTGTTTGGCCCACCGTTCGAACACTTCGATGATGTCTTCTTGCTCGACGAACGACATTTCGCAGTCGATTTGTGTGAATTCGGGTTGGCGGTCGGCGCGCAAATCCTCGTCGCGGAAACAGCGCACGATCTGGAAATAGCGGTCATAACCGGCAACCATCAGCAACTGTTTGAGCGTCTGCGGTGACTGGGGCAGCGCATAGAACTGGTTGGGGTTCATGCGGCTGGGTACTACGAAATCGCGGGCGCCTTCGGGGGTCGAACCGACCAAATAAGGGGTTTCTATCTCCAAAAATCCCTCGTCGCTCAAGAATCGGCGGATTTCCTGTGCCACCTTGTGACGCAGTATCATGTTGCGTTGCAACGGTGGACGGCGCAGGTCGAGATAGCGGTATTTCATGCGCAGGTCATCGCCGCCGTCGGAGTTTTCCTCGATGGTGAACGGCGGGGTTTGGGCTTCGTTGAGCACCTCGATGGCCGATGCCGAAACCTCGATGTCGCCGGTCGGCATCTTCGCGTTCTTCGATTCGCGCTCGATAACCGTGCCGGTCACTCGGATGACCCATTCGCGGCCCAGCCGCGAAGCCGTTTCGCGCACTTCGGCCGAGGAATGTTCCTCGACGACGATTTGCGTGATGCCGTAGCGGTCACGGAGGTCGACGAACGTCATGGCTCCAAGATTACGGACTTTCTGCACCCATCCGGCGAGGGTGACCTGTTGGTTGACATGTTCGGCTCTCAAGCAGCCGCAAGTGTGGGTTCTATACATAGATGTGTTCTGTTTTGCAAGTCGATGCACGGTTGTGCGACTTGCAAAGTTAGAAAAAAGTTCGGGAAAAGTACTTTCCCGCATGAAAAAAGGGATGTCGTTGTCGGACATCCCTTTTCGCATCATATCGAGTTCGGCAATCCGTTTACAGGTGTCTCCACATCCGCAAAGGGTTTCGCTTTTACTCAATAAGGATAACTTTATTAACGCGCTTTGACACAACGCAGAGGATTTCCGAACCCGGGCTCGGAGTAATAGCTGGTAAACGGAGCGACTTGCGAGTTGTGAAAAAAGAAGACTCCGCCGGAACCGGAAGCATCAAGCGGAGAGCTGACCTTACAGATTCCGTAATTACCAACATCTCCCAATGAACCGCTACCGCAGTGACGATAACCGGACGCAGGGTAGAAATCGGTTTTACCCTCGTGCCACAATTTTATGTTATCCGCATCGGTTTCGTAGTAGAAGAAATAACCTCGTTGAGTGGTCATTGTCGTCGATTTGCCATCGGCACTGATATTGGCAACATTGAATATGTTTGTCGCCCAAGAACTTTCAGAAGCCCCACTACTTACACAATATCCGCCATTAATGGTGAATGCCATACATAAATCCGCAGGTGCGACGCGGTATCCGGCCGGACACGGATCGAAAATGGATTGTTGTAATGCGCTCTTGTGCGGGAACTCGTATCCCAGTGAGTTGCCCCACAAATTGTTGTTCGGTTTACCTACCCAGTTATTACCATAACCGGAACCACCAATAAACACATCAGGGTGCGCTACTCCGTAGTCGACTGCCCAGCGGTCTGCGCTCTTATCGTCTTTTTTATCCGTGTAGATGTCGAAATCTGTACCTAACAGATCTCTGAGTTGTACGAATTTGTCTTTAAGAACAAAAGGAGTAGTTCCCGTAGCTCCCGCATAGGTTGTGACGAACGTGTTACCCGTAAGAGCTGCCGAACGACCCATCGGATCTTTTCGTCCCCACTGATAATAAAGACCGTATGCTTTGAGGTTATCATTGGTAGCCGCCTCATTGTATTTGATAGTAACCTTGTTGGTCGCTCCTAATGCTATCGGCATTACTCGATATGAGCCTGATCTGGTGTATTTGTACTCCAAAAGATTGGCATCGCTGGTGGGGTCGATTTCGGGTTTCCAGATGTGGTACGACCATAACAGATTGTCATCGGCATCGT
>RYWP01000129.1 GCA_003979135.1 Alistipes sp. | reverse complement strand
CGCCTGTTCCTGCAAAAAAGAAAAAATGGCAGCCGAAACAGAATCTATCCCGCAAACTCACGAACCGATCACCCGCTCGGTGACCGATGCCATGCTGTCGTTCGGCTCCGAAGAGGAGATGTTCGACCGAATCCAACAGCTTAAAAACATGGACGAAGCGGAAATGGCAGCATGGTACGAAAGTCAGTGCCCGGATTTTCTGTCGCAGTACGATTTCATGTGGCAGATCGTCGAAGAACTCGACAATGCCGCTTCAATGGACGAAGTTCGCGCAATTCAGGCCGGCTGCCAAGGCAAAATGCTCTTCAACACCAATCCCGAAGATGAAGACATCTCTCCCTATATTCCGTCAAGCCATCGCGGAACGGAATTCGTCTGCAACTCCGAAGGCAATGTACTGATAGGCGGAGAAGTGTGCAACTACAATGATCTAACGTACTACGAACAAACTTCGGATTATAGATCCACTCATCCCCAAATTCAGACGCGAGCAGCCAACAAACAATGGCTTGCGGGAAGAAAAGCCGAAACCAAGGACCGCAAATTCTGGGTAGAGGCCTATCTGAACACAATAACAGAAGGTGTCGAGCTCAAACTTGCAGCTCATAAAAAAGGAATGTTCGGTTGGAATCAATACAAAACTGCTTACAGCATCCGAATGGAACAATTCACAAATTGGCAGGAGATCGGAGTTTTTGCCGCTGATATTTTATCCGTAAGCCCCAATTATTATGTCACTCGCGATATGAAGTCCAGCCAATATTTTCCTTTCGCTCGCGGACGCCAGGCCGGCCAACCCTATGCATCGTTCTTCATTACAGCCTATTCACGAGGAGTCAAAGAAGCAAACGCCCTTTCATTCGGCGTAGCCTGTTCACCGACAGTCATTGAAGGTGCACAAAGCTTCGTAGACGGATATTACGACTTGAACCAACCGATTTGGCTGTGGCATTAACGAATAACGTTAAGTTTAAACACATTAAATATGAAACGAAGCATCATTTTTCTGTCCCTTGTGTGGACGCTGACCGCATGCGAAAGCGGAAACTGGTGGGGCGACGGCCCGGAACCGAACTACGGACTTTTCACATTCGAGCGTACCGAACAGACCGTGGAGGTGACCCCCGAAACGAAATCGTTCCGGCTTGAAGGCCGCTATCTGGAACCTGCGGACGAAAACCGCAGAGGATACATCCTGCTACAACTCGAAACCGAAGCAACCACGGCCGTGAAGGGGAAACATTTCCGTCATGAAGAAACGCTCCCGAGATTCTCGGAAACAGAAAACGGGAAGTACTCTACCGAAATCACGATCTATCCGGAAAACATAACCGAAGAGGTGCGGATAAGTTACTATGTTCCGGGAAACATTGCTATCGCCCCGGAAGCGCATCCCGAACGGATCGGTCGAACGACGATCGTTCTGCGCCCGGCGGCGGCCGCTGCACAATAACACGGAAAAACCGCAGAAACTACACTAAGGCAAGTTCGGGAATCGCTTCCCGAACTTGCCGTGCTAAAGAGGGAAGCGAGTACAATAAATAATTGCATAACCCGAACAGATGAAAAACCCGAAACTACGCATCCTGCTGCTGACCTTGGCGGCAGGAGTATTGGCGGCGGGCTGCGATGCGGACTACGACTTCGGAAAAACCGGCGCAACGTCGCAGGTGGCGGTCAACGCCCTGCTCTCGCCGCAGGAAGATTTCACGGTCAAGCTCAATTGGAGCTCCGCCTACGCTGGCGAAGACACACGATTCGCACCGGTGCACGAGGCCGAAATCCGGCTTCTGGAAGAAGGCGCCGAAGTTGTGCGCTGCGCCGCCTCGGCCGACGGCAAGACGGTCACGCAGTTCCGCGCCACGGCGGGCAAACGCTACCGGCTGGAAGTGACGGTGCCGGGCTACGGCACGCTGGCGGCCGAGACCGACGTGCCGGCGCTGCCTGCGGTGGAAATGGCTTTCCGCTACAACAAGAACGCCTACAAACACTATGAGATAAAGGCGCTGGAGTGCACTGCCGGCACGCAGGCCGTATGGCTCGATGCCATCGGGATATACCGCCGCCCGGTCTACGTATACGACGAATTCGGACACTGGACCGGCGAAATCATCGAAGACGCAGGCGAAGAGAGCGAAGAGAGGATTTACGGATTCTACACCACCTCGCCGTTCGTCGACCAGGTCAACGGCGCCAACGATGCCTACGAAGCGAGCGACAAGGAGGCGACCGTAGAATTCGAACAATTCCTGCGCCTGCCGCGCGAAGACTGCGCTCCGGCACTGCCGCTGCGCTTCTCGCTGTGGAGCAGCTGCCGACGCACCCGTTTCCGCATCGTGACTGCCTCGGCCGCCTACGACCGCTACATGCGCTCGCTCTACAAACAGCGCATCAACACCGAAGAATCGGCCGACAAGAACCCCTTCGCCGAACAGGTCACGGTCTACACCAACATCGGCAACGGCCTGGGCATCTTCGCCGGCTGCAATACCCTCACCCTCGAAATCGCCGACCGATGAAATTCTCCGCATTACTGCTGACCCTCACGCTGGCACTGCCGGCGCATGCCCAACAACCGGCCGACCCGGTGGCACGCACTCAAAGCATCGATTCGGTGGTCGTCACGGCCCGCAAGCCGCTGCTGGTCTACAAACAGACGGGCAACGTGGCCGTCGACGTCGAACACCTCAAATTCGCGCCTCTGTTCCTGGGCGAAAAGGACATCTTCAAGTTTCTGCAACTGCTGCCCGGTATCACCTCGGGCAAGGACGGCATGTCGGGCCTCGTGGTGCGCGGCGGCAGCAACGACCAGACGCAGATACTCTACGATGATGTGCCGATCTACAACCAGACCCACGCCTTCGGCCTGCTGTCGATATTCAGCGGCGAGACGGTGCAGTCGGCCGAGGTCTTCAAGGGCTACATACCGCCTGCCTACGGCTCGCGCCTCTCGGCCCTGACTCAGATACGCACGCGCGACGGCGACCGCGAAGAGCATCGGCAGTCGCTCACGGTGGGAACCCTCTCGCTGGCGGGCACGGCGGACGGTCCGCTGGTGCGCGGCAAGGGCTCCTACCTGGTGTCGGCGCGCTACTTCTTTCCCGAAGCATTTCTGGCGGCCATCGGCAACGACATCCGCTTCGGATTCTATGATGTCACGGGCAAACTTTCCTACGACATCCACCGCAACCACACGCTGTCGCTGGGTCTCTACTCGGGCGACGACCACGTGAGCAACAGCGACACCGACGCCTCCAACCGGCTGGGCTACGGCAACTCGACGGCCTCGCTGCGGCTGGCCTCGCGCTGGAG
>RYWP01000014.1 GCA_003979135.1 Alistipes sp. | reverse complement strand
GATGATGCCCGCCGTACCGCCGAATTCGTCGATGACCACGGCTACGTTCGACCGATGACGGATGAAGTTCTGCAACACAGCCTGCAACGACATGGTTTCGGGCACGAAACTGACCTCCATCACCGCATCGCTGACTTTTACAGGGCGCGTAAACAGTGTTTTCGAATTGACGTAACCGATGATGTTATCGATGGACTTGCGCCAGACGAATATGCGCGAATACTGCGTATCGACGAAGCGAGCCGTAAGTTGTTCGATAGAGATGTCGTCGATATCGACAGCTTCGATATCGACGCGCGGCACCATGCAATCACGGACGCGCAAATCGGCGAAATCCAATGCGTTCTGAAACAGTTTCAACTCATTATCGGGATCGGGATGCTGCTCGGTATTGTTCGTTTCGAGCAGCGCGGCCAAGTCATCGCGGTTGAAAACAGGTTCGGGTCCCGAAACGTCGACCCGCCGGCCCAGCAAACGCAGAATCCCCTGCGAAATCAAAGTCGTCCACCGTGCAATGGGATAAAGCAGGATATAGAAAAAGTAGATGACCGGTGCGAAAACGCGGTAATAGAAATTGGGGTTGTTGCGAAAAATCGATTTAGGCAGAAACTCGGCAACGAAGATGATAATCAATGTCGAGACGGCCGTTTCGATCGCCACGGAACCGTCCCGTGCCACGCGTTCCCATCCGGCGAGTGCGAACAAACCGCGCAACAACAACGACATGTAAAGCGAATAAATGACCAACGCGATATTGTTGCCGACGAGGATAGTCGTAATATACTGTCCGGGCCGATGCGCGAAGACCTCGGCGATAAAATCGAACATGCGGCTCTGTTTGCGGTCGATTTCCAATTTCAGCCGGTTCTTGCTCGTGAAAGCGATCTCCATGCCGGAGAAAAAGGCCGACAGGAGCAGCATCGTCGCTATGATGACAATCGAAGTAACCATTATTTTTCGGATGCGGATTGATTCGACGAAACGGCATCGGTCGGTTCCCCCTCCTCCCGTTGCTTGAAGGCTGCAGGCGCAATCATTCGTTCGACAGCTTCGGCAGGACGTTCGAGACGCTGACGTTCTACGCGGTCGGTAGGAAGTCGGCGTTTCGAGCGTTCTATGGAGGGCCGCTCCGTGCCGGAGGGTGCGGAATTTGAAGTTTTCGGACCATCACCGGAACGGGCTGCATCGCTGGCATCGGGCCAAGCATTACGCTCGATGTCGGGAACGGATTTCCGCTCCGGCTTCCGTTTCTTCGCAGCAGGAAAGCTTGAAGTACTTTTACCGGCAGCAGACCTTTCCGTACGGGTCGAATCGGACGAATCGAGGGCTGAGACGTCAACGTCGGTCTGTCCTTTCATATAACGGAACCGCCAATCCCGGAACTCTTCGTCGGTTTCGAAACCGGCGCCGATCGCATCGCTCCGTCCTTCCTGCACGATGCGCGTATCGACATTCGAATAGACTTTCTTGGTCGTAGCGTTCCAGAACAACTGCTGCGTGTAGAGCTTCTTACCGTCATGTTTCTCGACAACGACGTTGCCCTTGGCCTCCCACAACTTGCGGTTTTCGTAATAGATGGCATAATTGGCCGTCAACACCACGTCGACCGATGTCAACGAATCATCCTGATACGTAACCATACGAATCCCCTTGCGAAACTCGCGATAAGGCTCGCGCGCCTGCGAATATCCCTCGACCAACGGAGTTGTGAAACGATAGGATCGTTTGCCGTTCTGCGACTCGATGATGGTCAGATTCTCACTGTACTCGGTCATCATCGCCTCGTCGGCAGCAGAATCGACCTGCGGTGCACGTTCTCCGCACGAAGACAGCAAGATAGCACCCGCCGCGAAGGCGAGTGCTATCGAAAACTTTTTTCGACGAAGAACTGACATGAACACAATCGTTTCTTCTATCTTCGGTCCTAAGCGTTAGCGGGCGCGAGCGACCGTCGGGATACCGGAGGCCAGCCCGCAACCGACCGTATAACGCGTACCCTCTTTCACCTCGTTGAAGAACAGTTCCTCGTTCGTGGGGAAATGGCTGCGGTAGACCGAAAGCTGCTGTTTAGCTGTCGACAGATAGGCTTTGGCATCCTCCTCGTTATTCTGCATAAGTTCGATCGCCTGTGCCATCGTGTCGTAAGCGACCCAATAAGCGGCCTGTCCGGAGAATCCGTCGCAGACGGCAGCCGACGAAGCATAGCACTGAGCCAAAACGAAGTACGGCACACCGTCCTCGGGATCGAGATCGCGGGCCTGACGCGCAGCGGCAGCGGCAGCGGACATCTTGTTCGAAACCAATTCGAGGAATGCGATGCGAACGAGCAATTTCTGACGCTGAGCAGTATCGGTTTCGGATTCGAGCGCCTCATTGAGATACTTGGAGGCATCGGAGAAGTCGCCTTTCTTTTGAAACACCTCAGCCAACAACATGGCCGTTTCCGACAAATGTTTCAGCTCGTAATAATGCTCGGTGGTTGCGATAAAGAAGTCGCTATCGCAATGCGCACGTGCCATCAACGCGACGGCCTGTGCATACAGATCGGCATCTGCGGGAGCAGCAGCCAAACGATCCTTATAGAGTTTCTCGAGATTTTCGCAGCTGGCGGCACCGCTCAGGCCGAATGCCGTCTCGAACTGTTTCTTTTCATCGACAGCCATCGGATTCTTGGCGAAGAACGCGGACAGACGGTCGTATTCGGCAATCACCTCGTCGGCCAACACCTCATCGGTGTTCTTGTAATCGTCGCACAGATCGGCGAAATAAGCCACAACCAAATCGGGTTTGGTTTGGTCACCGCCGGCTTCGATGGCAGCACGGAATGTCTCACGAACGAGCGCATTCTCCATCGGCAGATAAACAGCCATATCACGCGCCTTGATGTCAAGCACGTAAGCCGTACCCAAATCCATCCCTTTCTTGTTACGGTAAACGGGGAAGTGCTTCATACGCAGGTCATAAACCGTCATCAACGAATCGATGAAGACCCGTTTTTGAGCGGGGTCCTTCGCTGCGTTGATTTTCGCTTTGTACAGTTTACCTCCGTTGATGTAGATATTGATAGAGCCGGTCGGCGCCTGCTCGATGAGGTGCTGGAAATAACCGGCAGCTTGATTATACTCGCGATTGTTGACGGATTCGCCCAGATAGCTGTTGGCCAAGATGTTCTCTTTGCGGTTCTCGGGCGTATCGCCCCACTTGGCGTACTGCGGAAGGCTGAAATCCTGCGCCGACGATCCGAAAGCGATCGACGCGCAAGCCACGGATAACAGGATTTTGATTTTTTTCATTGGTATAACGTGATTTTAGGTTTTTGAATCAATCGTATTTGGGTCTCAGGAACCAGTAGTCCTTGTTCTCGCCACCCGCACCGAAGAGGGTGAATCCGATGGCGAACTTGAAATATTGCTGACGCACCAAGCAGAGATTTTCGGCGATATTGTAGCCGCGTCGTCCGTACTCGAAACCGACGTTGACGCCCGAAATCGCGAGAAACTGCACCGGAACCCCGACGCCGACCGTAACGGCCCATTCACCGAGCCGGTGGCCGTCGAACGTCTGGTTAAAGCTGCCGTAACGGAAGCCGGCCCGATAGGAGCACCTGTTGAAGAAATGGCGCACGTCGTAACGTCCGGGCGTGAACTCCGCACCCAACTTGATAGTACTCGTATTGGTATAGGCCACCGTGTAGGAATGTTTGTCGTTGCCGCTGCCGGTCACGCCCGTATGCACCGAACCCTTGTTGCGGCCACCCCAATTGCGGTATTCGTAATCCGCACCGAGCGCCCATTTGCTCGTCTGGTAGTAGACGCCGAAAGCATACTGACGCGGCAGGACGAGTTTCAACGTAGTGGTATCGCCCCGCACGACGGTGCTGGTCATGTTGTCGATGGTGATACTCGACGTGACGCGCGGCCGCAAATCGCCGCCGAAGTCGAATGTCGCACCGAACGTCAACGCCCGTTTCTGATTGGCCACGGCAACCCACTGCACGCCGATCTGTCCCTTGAAGCTCGAAATGCTGTAATTGTCGCTGCCGACGATCGACGAATAGGCGGTATCCGAACCGGTTATCGAAGCGGTCGTCGAGGTGAAATCGCGGTCGATGTCGCCCCAATAATACTGCGCAGCGAGACCGATGGAAAAATTCTTGAATACCTCCCAGCCAATGCCGAGTTTCACCTCGGTGACGTCACCCTCGCCCTGATAATTATACTGTACCGCACCGACGTTGCCCCACACGGGGTCATCGGAAGAAAACGGATGGTCGTAACGCATGCGATAACCGACCGAACTGTAAGGCGTCAGACTCAATCCGAGCCCGAGTTTCTTGGCCAACGGAAACTGGAGCGCGACATCGCGGATATTGAATGTATTGTAGGCTGTGTGTTTCTCCTCGCCGGTCACGCGCTGCGAATTATAGAAATTCTGCCCCTCGACCCCGAAGTCGAAGAGAAAACTCTTTTGCGGCGCAATGCTGTACGAAGCCGGATTGAGCAGATTGACGTCGCCCACCTTGCGTACGGCCACCCCGACGCCGCCCATCGACCGCATCGGCAGGGTACCGGGCGTATTCATCTCGCCGATACCGTACATCGTATAGGGCGAAAAGGCATTCACGCTGCTCGTCTGAGCCCCCGCTGCGAAAGGCAAAAGCATCGCAACGGCGATCAGCCACTTAACCAAGGTATTCTTCGAGTACATTATATTCCAAGATTCTGTCCAATCCGCAAAAGACCGGATTACAATTTGCAAATATCGTATTTTTAATTCGTTTTACAAAAAAATGCGCATCTCCGCCGGTAAAAATCACGCATGTGTCCTCGAATTCGTCCCGAAAACGGGCCGCATGGCCCTCGATTTCGAAGACGATCGACTGCACTGTTCCCCGCACGATGGCCTCCTCGGTCGTGCGGCCCAAATGTGCGTCGGCTCGCACTGAAACCGACTTCGGTTCGGTGTTCGGCTCGGGTTCGGGCCATTCCGACGGTTCGCAGAGCGGCAGAGCCGCCGTGTAGTCGTGCAACGCCCGCAGACGCATCCGCAACCCGGGCGAGATGCACCCGCCACGGAACACACCGTCGGCCGTCACCGTATCGATCGTCAAGGCCGTGCCGCAATCGATGACCAAGACGTTCCGGCCCGGAAAAAGCGTCGCAGCACCGACGGCTGCCGCCAATCGGTCGAGCCCGAGCGTCTCGGGCGAACGATAAGCATTGCCGATGGGAACGGGCGTCCGCTGATTGAACTCCAAGCAATGCCCCACCCGACTGCACACCAACGCCACAACTTCGGAAGCGTCACCGCGTGTCGACGAAACGATAGCATGCCGGACGTCGCGCCCGACCAACAACCGGTCGAGCAAACCGACGGTCAAACGGTCATCGCGTCCCTCGGCGATGATTTCACCCAGCTCGGTCACAGCACACTTGACCGCGGTATTTCCTATGTCGACGAGCAGATTCACAACTGCTGCAAGGTTTTGTAGGCTTCCTCCACGTTCTTTACGTTACGAACGGTCATCGCCAACCGATTATTGTGCTGTTTCAAGACGAACCGGTCGGGATGCTGCGTCACACGGCGCAACAGCTCCATAAATGTGTCGCTCTTGAAATAGGGCGAGTTGTCCTCGCCGACGAAGTGGACGATCATCAGTCCGTTCTTCACCTTGACGCGCTCCATGCCCAACCGGATGGCCTCCCAACGCAGGCGCACGACGTTCAACAACTCTTTCGTCGCCTCGGGCAGCGGCCCGAAACGGTCGATCAAACGAGCCTCGAATGCCTGCAACGCCTCCTCGGACTGGGTGGAATCGAGTTCGCGGTAGAGCTTCAGCCGCTCAGCCTGCTGTGCAACGTAACCATCGGGCAACGACGCCTCGACTTCGATGTCGATATGCGCATCGTCGATATAAGCCTGCTGCGCCATGACCTGCTGTTCGGCAGGGTTCAGTCCGGCGACCTCCAAGCCTTCGGCACGCAACTCGGCAATAGCCTCGTTCATGATCTTCTGATAGGTCTCGAAGCCGATATCGGCAATGAAGCCGCTCTGCTCGGCCCCCAACAGATTGCCGGCACCGCGGATGTCCAGATCCTGCATGGCGATATTGAAGCCGGAACCCAAATCGGAAAACTCCTCGATGGCCCGCAAACGCCGCCGTGCATCGGAAGACAACAACTCCTCGGGCGGAGACAGCAAGTAACAATAAGCCTTCTGGTCGGAACGCCCGACACGCCCGCGCAACTGATGCAGGTCGCTCAATCCGAAATTCTGGGCGTTGTCGATGATGATGGTATTGGCATTGGGGATATCGATGCCGTTCTCGACGATGGTCGTCGCTACGAACACATCGAATTCCCCGTAGATGAAGTCCATGATGAGTTTTTCGAGTTTCTCAGCCGGCATCTGACCATGACCGATCGCCACGCGGGCTTTCGGGCAAATGCGCGTAATCATCCCCTGCAACGTGAGCAAATCCTCGACACGATTGTGGACGAAATAGACCTGTCCGCCGCGCGCGAGCTCCGTCTCAATGGCATCGCGGATGATCTCTTCCGAGAAGACGTGCGATTCGGTGACGATGGGCTGCCGGTTGGGCGGAGGAGTCGAGATGACCGACAAATCGCGCGACCCCATCAACGAGAACTGCAACGTACGGGGAATCGGAGTCGCCGTGAGGGTCAGCGTATCAACCGAAACACTCATCTGCGTCAGTTTCTCTTTGGCCGCGACGCCGAATTTCTGCTCCTCGTCGATTATCAACAACCCCAAGTCGCGGAACACGATGTTCTTGCCCAACATCTTGTGAGTGCCGATAAGGATGTCGATTTTTCCGGCCGCCAAGTCCGCACGGATTTGCGCCGTCTCTTTGGCGGATTTCGAACGGTTCAGGTATTCGATATGCACCGGAAAATCGCGCAGACGTTCGGTAAACGACCGGTAATGCTGCAAAGCGAGGATAGTCGTAGGCACCAGCACGGCGACCTGCTTGCCGTCCGTCGCCGCCTTGAACGCAGCGCGGATGGCCACCTCGGTCTTACCGAAACCCACATCACCGCAAACCAACCGGTCCATCGGCTGGTCGGATTCCATGTCTTTTTTCACGGCAGCCGTGGCGGCCTGCTGGTCGGGCGTATCCTCCCACCGGAACGAAGCCTCCAACTCGTGTTGCAGGTAACTGTCGGCCGAAAAAGCGAAACCTTTCGACGCCTTGCGTTTGGCATAGAGCGCGATCAACTCGCGCGAAATATCCTTGACCGCCTTTTTAGTGGCGTTCTTGAGTTTCTGCCAAGCCCCATTGCCCAGTTTATAGACCTTCGGCGGCTCGCCCTCGCCCGACTTGTAACGCGAAATGCGGTGCAATGAATGAACGTTGACGAAGAGGACGTCGTTGTCCTTGTAGACCAACTTGATGGCTTCGTGCGTCTTGCCGTTTTCATTGATTTTGACCAGTCCGTCGAAGCGCCCGACACCGTGATCGATGTGCACGACGTAATCGCCCGGACGCAGTTGGTTCAGTTCGGCAACCGTCATCTGCTCATCGCGACGGATTTCACCGTTGATGCGATAACGCTGATAACGGTCGAACAACTGATGGTCGGTATAGAGACAAAGTTTCAGATCATGGTCGATGAACCCCTCATGCAAGGTCGCCGAAATGGGCCGCACAACCGCCTGTCCGCGTCCGATCTTATGGAAGATATTTTCCAGACGCTCGATCTGAGCCTTGTTCTCGGAGAGAATGTAGGTTTCGTATCCGCGCAAAGCGTTGCGGATCATATCGTCGGCCAACACCTCGAAATTCTTATTAAAGGCTGGTTGCGGAGCTGTCGAAAACGGAATAGTCTCCGTCGCAGGTCGCTCGGGCAAGTTGTCCCTCAACAGGAAAAGCCGGTTGTCGGCAAGGTCGGTCAACAAGCCGTTGCGGCTGGTCAACAAGGTATCGATCTCCTCGGGATGCTCCATGTCGGCGAGCGTCTTGCGGCGCACGTCGTTCACCCGCCGCAATACATGGTCGATGTCGTAGAACCAAAAAGCAGCCCCCGCACCGGCAAACCGAGCCAACGAAATTTTCGGAGCCGAAACTGCCGCCCGACCGTTCAGATCGGGAATGATCTCAACTTCGGTCAGTTTTTCACTCGAAAGCTGGCTCGAAATATTGAACCGCCGGATGGAATCGACCTCGCTGCCGAAAAAGTCCAGTCGGTAGGGTTTGCTCTCGGAAAAGGAAAAGACGTCGACGATGCCGCCGCGCACGGAATACTGGCCGGGCTCGTAAACGAAATCGACACACGAGAACGACGCATCGGCCAACAGCTGCACCAAGTCATCGATATCGATGCGGTCGCCGACGTGCACGGCGATCGTGTCCCGTTGGAAAGTCTCGACGTCGGCGACCCGCTCGGCGAGCGCCTCGGGATAGGTGCAGACGACCAAATAATCGGATGAAAAATTTTTCAGCGCGTTCAAGGTCGCCGTACGCTGCACGACACCCTGCGCATCCTCAGCCCCGTAAGCGACGGAACGCTTGAACGATGACGGGAAGAAACAGACCCGCTCCTCATCCAACAGATTGTAGAAGTCGTTCAACAGATAAGCGGCCGCGTCGCGGTCTTCAGCAACGAAGACGTGCACCCCGCCGACACGTGCGACCGCCGCAGCGGCATAAAACGCCCAAGCACCACCGACCAACTCACTGAGATGGACGACAGTGCATTCATTCCGATATGCCCGGCACAATGCCGTCAGGTGTTCCGACCCCTCGACGAACTGCGCCAACCGCTCGCGAGCAGCAACCATTCCCGTTCTATTTTGCGATCAGATCATTATCCTTGCGGTCGTGATAGTGCACGTCGATGATGCCCATACTCTGGTCTTCGGCGATGCAGAGACGCACCTTGTATTTCCACTCCCAACGCCGCCGCAACGACCAGACACCTTTCTTCAAAAATGCAGCCACATAGGGGCTGACCACCAATTTGATGTATTTGTGGCCGCGGTCCTGCGTGAGGAATGAAATCTGATTCTCGATTTTCCGGTCCAACGACACCGTCGGCTCGATTTTGCCCGAACCGTCGCACGTCGGACAGACATCCGAGACATTCTCGATGGCCACCGGCCGCACCCGCTGGCGGGTGATCTGCATCAAACCGAACTTCGTAAGCGGCAGGACGGTGTGCTTGGCCTTGTCGGTAGACATCAGTTTCACCATCTCATCGAACAGCACTTGTTTGTTCTGCGCCTTGTGCAGGTCGATGAAGTCGATGATGACGATGCCGCCCAAATCGCGCAGACGCAACTGGCGAGCGATCTCCTTGGCCGCAGCCAGATTGACGTCCATCGCCGTCTGCTCTTGGTCGTCCTCGGCTTTCGTGCGGTTGCCCGAATTGACGTCGATGACGTTCATCGCCTCGGTGCGCTCGATGATGAGATAAGCGCCGCGCCGCAAAGACACGTACTTGGCGAACAACGACTTGATTTGCTTCGAAATGTCGAAGTTGTCGAAGATGGGCACCGTGCCGCGGTAGAGCTTGACGATTTTCTCCTTCGCCGGCTCGATTTCGTGGATGTAGTTGCGGATTTCGGTGTACATCGCCTCGTCGTTGACGACGATCTGCGAAAAGTCACCGTTCAACGAGTCGCGGATGATGGTGTTCGCCCGATTCATCTCGCTCATCAGCTGCGCGGGCGCCGGATTTTTGCGAATAGCCTGCACGGTCTTGCGCCAGCGGTCGAGTTGCGTGCGCATGTCGTGTTCGACCTCCGCATCGCTTGCCTCCATCGCAGCCGTACGGATGATGACCCCGAAATTCTTGGGCAAAATGGATGACGCAATCCGTTTCAGTCGGCGTTTTTCCTCCGATGAACGGATTTTCTGCGAGAGAAACACCTTCGACGAAAAGGGCACCAACACCACATTGCGACCGGCCAACGAAATGTCGGCGGTCAGGCGCGGACCTTTGGTCGAAATGGCCTCTTTGGCAATCTGCACCATGACAGTCTGCCCCACCTGAAGATGTTGGCCGAGTTTGCCGTTCTTGTCGATCGGCTCCTCCAGTTTCATAGTCTCGACGCGCAAGCCCCGTTTGCCGGGCTGCTGCGAGTTGACCAGCTTCTGCAACGACGGGAACTGCGTCCCCAAATCGAGATAATGGATGAATGCGTCTTTCTCGTGACCTATGTTGACGAATGCCGCGTTGAGCCCCGGCATGATTTTACGCACCTTGCCGAGGTAGATGTCCCCCACGGCGAAACCCGTCTGGCATTGTTCCTTCGAAAATTCGGCCAGCACCTTGTCTTCGCACAAGGCGATGGCTATTTCAGTCGGGTTGACGTTTACGATTAACTCTTTATTCATATTTTCATTAGCGGCACCGGAATGTAGCCCTTCCGGCACACCGCATCTTTGCATTTAAAAGCGCGATTTCACGATCGGTCGAAATCTATCGGATGATATTCATCCGACTTTCGCATCCGAACACGGCACTTACGGCCCGAGCCATATATTCAATCCTGCCCTAACCTTGAACTCCGCTTTGCGAGAGTAGTTCCGAACGTATCGGGGCACCGGCAGATACTCGTATTGCAATCGCGATATTTCTTTATTGGCGGCACCGGAGCTGCATTCCACTTACAGATGTTGTTTCCGACTGCCGCATCCCTGAAATTAAACGAGTAAAGCTAAAAGAGCCCGCAGAGCTCCTTTAGCTTCACCGAATCGTTAGCACGAAGATGCTACGCTCCCCACTACTTCTTCTTGTGACGGTTCTTACGCAGACGTTTCTTGCGCTTGTGGGTAGCCATCTTGTGACGCTTATGCTTCTTTCCGTTTGGCATAGTTTTTAGTTTTTAATTGGGTTTCCGATTTATTTCACTTTCGCTGCGAAGCTCTTGGCGGGCTTGAACGCAGGAATGTCGTGTGCGGGAATCGTGATCGTCGTATTCTTCGAGATATTGCGGGCCACCTTCTTGGCACGCTTCTTCACGATGAAACTGCCGAAACCGCGCAGATAGACGTTGTTCTTCTTGATCATCGACGTTTTGATGCTCTCCATGAAAGCCTCGACGATTGCCTGAACCTGTACCTTTTCGATACCGGTGCTTTTAGCGATTTCGCTTACAATGTCAGCCTTTGTCATATCCGTATTGATTTTTTAGTGTTTTTTTCCGCTTCGAGCTGCAAATATACGCTTTATTTATATATCCGCCAACAAACCGTCTATTTTTTTCAAGTTTTTCTTTCGACGGCTACTGTCCACGTTGACAAAGGGATAGCAAATATCGGGCAAAACTTCCGACCTCTACCGAAAAAATCCTCCGACGGCCCAATAAAACGTGCGGTTTTTGCGTTTGACCGGAAAAAAACGTACCTTTGTAAAAGCGAATCGTGCAAATATGGTTAAAATTCTCTGGGTCGACGATGAAGTCGAACTGCTGAAACCCCACGTGCTGTTTCTGAAACAGAAAGGCTACGAGGTCGAGACGTGCAACAACGGCTACGACGCCATCGACATGGCCTCGGAGGGCTCCTACGACCTCATCATCCTCGACGAAATGATGCCCGGCATGACGGGGCTCGAAACCCTGCCCAAAATCAAGGAAATCCGCCCGACGACCCCCGTCATCATGGTGACCAAGAGCGAGGAGGAGAACATCATGGACAAGGCCGTAGGCTCGAAAATCGCCGACTACCTCATCAAGCCCGTGAACCCCAATCAAGTACTCCTCTCCATCAAAAAGAACGTCCATTCGCAACAATTGGTCACCGAACAGACCACAGCCGACTACCGGTCGGAGTTCGGGCGCATCTCCGCATCGTTGCAGATGGCCGAAACGTTCCAAGACTGGTGTTCGCTCTACCGCAAAATCACCTCGTGGGAAATCGAACTGGAATCCTCGACCGACCAAAGCATCAAAGAAATTCTGCTCTACCAGAAAACCGAGGCCAATCAGGCGTTCTGCAAGTTCGTGCGCCAGAACTATTACAACTGGATCAACCGCCGGTCGGACGACACGCCGGTGATGTCGCACACACTGATGCGCTCGAAAATCTTTCCCGTTGCAGACGACCATGCGAAGACGACGCTGCTGCTCATCGACAATTTCCGCTACGACCAATGGCGGTCGATTTCGTCGCTGCTGCGCGGATACTACGATGTGGCGGTTGACGATTTCTACTGCGCCATCCTGCCGACGGCGACCCAATACGCCCGCAACGCCGTATTCGCGGGACTGATGCCGCTCTCGATCGACCGGCTGATGCCCAACAAGTGGCTCAACGACAATGAGGACGGCGGCAAAAACCAATACGAGGAGGAATTTCTGAAACGGCTGATGACGCAGAACGGCAAATCGTGGCGCTTCTCGTTCGACAAGCTGGTGCGCCCCGAACAGGGCCGCCGCTTGGTGGACAACATCCAGAAAGTCTACGACGCCGATTTCTCGGTCATCGTCTACAATTTCCTCGACATCCTGTCGCACGCCCGCACCGAAACGGACGTCATCCGCGAACTCACCGAAGACGAAGCGGCATTCCGTTCGCTGACACGATCGTGGTTCGAGCACTCTGACCTCTACACCATTCTGAAACTCCTCGCCGAACGGGGCCACACGGTGGTCATCACGTCGGACCACGGCACCATCCGCGTCGACAATCCGGTGAAGGTGACGGGCGACCGCGAGACGTCGACCAACCTGCGCTATAAGACAGGCCGCAACCTCTCCTACAATTCGCGCGAGGTCTACGAAGTGCTGCGGCCCGAGGACATCCAACTGCCGTCGAGCAACCTTTCGTCGAGCTACATCTTCGCCTACAACACCGACTTCTTGGTCTACAACAACGACGCGAACCGCCACATCCGCTACTACCGCAACACGTTCCAACACGGCGGCATTTCGATGGAGGAGATGCTCGTGCCGTTCATCGTACTGAATCCGAAACAATGAAACCGCGAGCTATGACCCGAACCATCCATATCACCTCCGAGGAGGAACTGCCGCAGGTCGCCGAGGCGATTCTCGCCGCCATGAACAACCGCACAGTGGTCGTGTTCCGCGGCGAAATGGGCGCCGGCAAGACGACATTGATCCGTGAAATCGTCGCTGCGCTGGGCTCGACCGACACGGTGACAAGCCCGACGTTCGCCATCGTGAACCAATACCGAGGCACAAATGACCGGCCGATCTATCACTTCGACTTCTACCGCATCGAGGACGTCCGCGAAGCCTACGACTTCGGCTACGAGGAGTATTTCTATTCGGGAGAACTCTGCCTGGTCGAGTGGCCCGAGAAAATCGAATCGTTACTACCAGAAGAGATCGTCACGGTGCACATCGCCCTCAACGACGAAACGACCCGGACGTTCGAAATCGAATGACCGGAGACGCCGCAAACGCGAATCGGGGAAAATTGTTACCTTTGCGAACCGATTCACCCGTTCGACCATGAAAAAAACACTGAAAATCGCCGGAGCCGTATTGCTGTCGCTCATCGGCCTAATCATCATCGCCTTTCTATTGGTGCGATTCTGTTTCCGCGACCGCGTGGCAGGGTTCCTCAACGAAAAGCTGCCACAGGAACACATCGAACTGCTGCAAGCCGCAGCACCTTATGTCTCCGATACCGTGCGGTTCCGATTCGCCTATCGGCAAGACACGGCCCGAGCCCGCGAAATCCGCGACTATTTCCGCCTCGACACCTTGCTGAATCCCTCGGCGACCGCATGGGACAACACCTTGTCGATAGCCCGCTTCGTGGCCGGAAACATCCCGCACGAGAATCAACAGATCCAACCGGAAACACGCAATGCCATCGCCTTATGGGAATACACGCGCACCATCGAACCGGCTTTCAACTGCCGTCTGCATTCGATTCTGCTGCATGAATTGCTGCTCGCCGCTGGAATTGTCAATCGCTTCGTCACGTGTCTGCCCGCCAACCCCGAGGACAACGACTGCCACGTGGTCAACATCGTCTGGCTGCCCGAACGGCAGAAATGGGCGATGATCGATTCGGACATGACGGCATGGGTTTCCGATGCGGACGGCACGCCCCTCTCGCTCGAAGAGATGCGCGAACACTGCATCGCCGGAAAACCCATAGAAGTACATCCGCTACTGGGTGCGCGCGATACGGACTATTACCATGCCTATTGGGCCAAGAATCTCTATTGGTTCGAATGCTGGGAGGAAACGGGCTACGACAAAGAAGTGCACTACGAAGGGCGCCGCATCGAACTGCTGCCGCCAGGGTTCGAAAGTTTCTGGACGGACGCATCGATCGTCTGCACGACCGACACAGCCCGTTTCTGGGCCGCACCCGAAACCGAATCGCTCTGATAATCCGAAAATCATGCAGGAATACATCTCCAAACAACAACAAATCCGCCGGCCGGCGGAACAGATCTACGAAGCCGTCAGCCGCTTCGACAACCTAACGCCCGCGCTGGCCGACAAAGTCGAAGAGTGGGAAGCCACCGAAGACCGCTGCTCGTTCAAAGCCAAAGGATTTTCCATAAAACTACGCATGGAAGAACGTATAGCGGCAAAGCAGGTAAAAATCGTGGGCGACGACGGAGGCGTCCCCGTCGATTTCGCATTCTGGATTCAGTTGCAGGAGGTCGCGCCCGACGACACCCGCATCCGGCTAGTACTGCACATCGAACTGAACATGATGCTGAAGATGATGGTGGGCAACAAGTTACAGAGCGCCCTCGACAAAATCGCCGAAGGCATCGCACAGGCAATGAACGCGGCACCGCAATACTAATCGGCGGCATTCGGTACACCCGAAGCGGCTTCGTTCAGCACCGTTGCGTCATCGCGGCCGCCACGCAACGTATCGTCGGAAAACTATCGGCCAAAAGCGCTGACGTCTCGGAAGACGCGACCCACGTGACCCGTTCGATACCCTCCTCGGTCTGCGGGGCCAACCCATCGCAGTCGTCGGCGCGAAGCTCGAACCAATGCGTGCGTTTCAACTCCCAACGCGAAGTTTTCGGAAACCAGTAGGCATGCCACGTGGCGCACAACGGCCGCACGACCTCGGCGCACACGCCCGTCTCCTCGGCAATCTCCCGCGCCGCGCAAATCTCGCAACTTTCACCCTCCTCGATGTGTCCTTTGGGCAAGTCCCAACGCCCGTTGCGGTGAATCATTAGCCACCGACCCACCGAATCGACTACGATGCCACCAGCAGCTTCGACCGTCGTGAAATCGGCAGCGAACCGCACGAATGCCTCATCGGGACGATGCGCCACGACATAAACCAAGTTGCATTTCTCGATAATTCGGAGTATCTTGTCACGACTTATGCCCGCCGCAGCGTCGATAACGGCTTCGGCCGGAACATCCGCAGGCGCCTCGGCGACGAATCGCACCGCCCGGTCGGCAAAATAGACGGTCGTTTCCATAACATGTTTGTTTGGGAACAAAGATAAGAATAAATGAAAAAACCGATAGGCTCATGAAAAAAATTCTTCTCCTTATGATTCTTGCAGCAGCAGGTGCCGCGTCGTGCGACAAACGCCCCGCGCCCCTGACGATCGACAACGCGCTGACGGCCGATGAAATCACCGCCGGACGGCTCACCCCTGAGGTAATGTGGAAAATGAGCCGTGCGGGCGATTCGTCGCTCTCGCCCGACGGCTCGAAACTGCTCTATCAGCAGACCGACTATTCAATGTCCGAGAATCGCGGCGTGACCACCCTTTGGATCGAAGAGATCGTCTCGGAAACCGCGACCCGACTGACCGACGGAACGTCGAACAATCTGTCGCCTCGTTGGTCGGCCGATGGGTCGAAAATCTATTTCCTCTCCGACCGCAGCGGCTCGATGCAGGTATGGGAGATGACCGCGCGGGGAACCGATGCCCGACAGTTGACCGGCTCGGGCAATGGCGAAGGGGTGTCCGATGTCGAGGGCTTCGGTGTCAGCCCCGACGGCAAACACATCTGGTGGGTGCAGACCGTGCATGTCGCAGCCCGCAAATCGTCGGACGTCCACGCCGATCTACCCAAGTCGCAGGCCCGCATCTACGATGACCTAATGGCCCGCCACTGGGACTACTGGGACGAGGGCGACTACCGCCACATCTTCGTCGGCGAACTGGGGAAGATGCCCGTAACCGGCGGCAAGGATATCATCGGCGCCGACGCCGCATGGGACGCCCCGCTGGCCCCCTATTTCGACATGGCTGAAATCGCATGGAACCATGCCGGTACGAAGCTGGCCTACACGTGCAAACCACTGACGGGAACGGAATATGCTGTATCAACCGATTCGGACATCTTCGTCTATGACCTCACAACCGGCCAAACGCAGAATATCTGCAAACCCCGCACGAACGCCGCGCCGGAGGGCATCTGCGGCAAACGCGAACCCGAAATGCCGGGCTACGACAAATACCCCGTCTGGTCACCTGACGACCGCTATATCGCGTTCCGCTCGATGCGCCGCGCTGGCAACGAATCGGACAAGGAGCGACTCTATCTCTACGACTGCCGTACGGCCGAAATGCGCGACCTCACGGAGACATTCGACTACAACGCCGCGAACGTGGCATGGGAATCGCCCGACCGCCTGCTGTTCATCGCACCGATGGAAGCAACGCATCAGATTTGTC
Organism: Alistipes sp.; assembly: GCA_003979135.1. Classification (GTDB taxonomy): domain Bacteria; phylum Bacteroidota; class Bacteroidia; order Bacteroidales; family Rikenellaceae; genus Alistipes. The sequence continues at coordinate 11,482 of RYWP01000014.1, read as the reverse complement.
GCGTCACGCTGCCGAAAGCCGACGACAAGGATGCCGTTCCGCAGATCGAGGTGCTGACGCAGGGCGACCACGACATCAACGCTTTCACGCTGGCCAAGGGCCACATTGCAGCGGAAGTCTGCACGATTTCGATGGCGACGGAATTTTTCGACGTCAATCCCGCCACGGGCACGATGGTGCAGATTTCGGAAATCAACAAACCGATCTACGACAACATACGCATGGGCAACGTGCAAAAACGCTGGGTGAAGACCACCGACGGCAAGGAGATGCTGACGTGGGTCATCCTGCCGCCCGATTTCGACGCGACGAAGAAATATCCCGTACTGCTCTACTGTCAGGGCGGCCCGCAAAGCGTCGTGTCGCAATTCTGGAGCTACCGCTGGAACTTCCAACTGATGGCGGCGCAAGGCTATATCGTCGTAGCGCCCAACCGCCGCGGTCTGCCTTCGTTCGGGCAGGAGTGGCTCGACCAGATTTCGGGCGACTACTCGGGACAGAACATCCGCGACTATCTCGCAGCCATCGACGACGTGGCCCGCGAACCGTGGGCCGATGAAACCCGCATGGGCTGTGTCGGTGCCTCGTACGGCGGCTATTCGGTCTACTTCTTGGCCGGATGCCACGAACGACGGTTCAAGGCGTTCGTCTCCCATTGCGGCATCTTCGATTTCGATTCGATGTACGGCCACACCGAGGAACTCTGGTTCGTCAACAACGACTACGGCGGTCCCTACTGGGACAAACAGAACGCCGTGGCGCAACGTTCCTATGCCAACTCGCCCCACAAGTTCGTAACGAACTGGGACACCCCGATCCTGATCGTCACAGGCGAAAAAGACTTCCGCATCCCCTACACGCAATCGCTTGAAGCCTTCACGGCAGCCCGGGTACAAGGGATACCGGCGCGGCTGGTCGAGTTCGAGAACGAAGCGCACCAAGTCTTCAAACCGCAGAACTCGCTGGTCTGGAACCGCGAATTTTTCGGCTGGCTCGACAAATACGTGAAAGGTGAATAACGGTTCGTTCCGAATCCGCATCGCAAGAGGACACCCCGAAAGACGGGGTGTCCTCTTACATTCCCGATACCCCCTCCGAAGCCATTTCCGCATATATTTCAGGGGATTGTTTATAACTTGTTCATTAAAATCGAACGGTCAATTTGGCCCGTTCGCAAACATCCGCTACATTTGTCCTCGGACAAGGTTCCCCGCCGGCGTCCTCGCCTGCAACGGGATCAAAAGGGAACGCCTGTGCGAATCAGGGGCTATTCCCGTAGCTGTAAACTCCGTCACGTGTTGCACACTCTTGGCCACTGTCCCCTTGTCGGACGGGAAGGCGTGCAACGGGAGCGAGCCAGAAGACCTGCCTCGTCCGACATCGGTCGCATTCCTCGGGAACAAAGGAACCGGCCGATACGATAATAATTAAAGAGGAGAAATACCGTTCATCGTACAGGATGTTGCCCCGCAAACGGACACACGCTGCGGGAGAGGAATTTTCACCTCCGGAGAAAGACGAAAAACAAAACACGGATAAACTATGGGCATCTCGGAAATGAGCATCATCAAGCGCGACGGGAAACGCGAGGCGTTCTCGATCGACAAAATCAAACACGCCATCAGCAAGGCGTTTCTTTCGGTCGGCTCCTACGCCACAGACGACGATCTGATGGCCGTGCTGAGCCGCGTCCGCGTCTCGAACGGCATGAGCGTCGAGGAGATTCAGAACCAAGTCGAGGTGGCGCTTATGGCCGAACACTACTTCGCCGTAGCGAAAAGCTACATGCTCTACCGGCAGAAGCACACCGAAGACCGCGAAGACCGCGAAAAACTCGATTTTCTGATCAACTACTGCGACGCCTCGAATCCGGCGACCGGCTCGAAATACGATGCGAATGCCAACGTCGAGAACAAAAACATCGCGACGCTCATCGGCGAACTGCCCAAACAGAACTTCATCCGGCTGAACCGTCGCCTGCTGACCGACCGCATCAAGGAGCTCTACGGCAAGGAGCTTTCGGACAAATACATGCAACTGCTGACGAACCATTTCATCTACAAGAACGACGAAACTTCGATGGCCAATTACTGCGCCTCGATCACGATGTATCCGTGGTTGTTGAACGGCACGCTGGCCATCGGCGGCAACTCGACGCGACCGACCAATCTGAAATCGTTCTGCGGCGGCTTCGTCAACATGGTGTTCATCGTCTCGTCGATGCTGTCGGGAGCCTGCGCCACGCCCGAATTTCTGATGTACATGAACTATTTCATCGAACAGGAATACGGCCCAGACTACTATCTGCATGCCGACGAAGTGGTCGACCTCTCGAAAAAACGCCGCACGATCGACAAAATCATCACCGACTGTTTCGAACAGATCGTCTACTCGATCAACCAGCCCACCGGCGCCCGCAATTTCCAAGCCGTGTTCTGGAACATCGCCTACTACGACCGCTTCTATTTCGAAAGCCTGTTCGGGGAGTTCGTCTTTCCGGACGGTTCGCATCCGCACTGGGAATCACTGTCGTGGTTGCAGAAGCGTTTCATGAAGTGGTTCAACCGCGAACGCACCAAGACAGTGCTGACCTTCCCCGTCGAGACGATGGCGTTGCTGAGCAAGGATGGCGATGTGATGGACAAGGAGTGGGGCGATTTCACGGCGCAGATGTACTCCGAGGGGCATTCGTTTTTCACCTACCTGAGCGATAACGCCGATTCGCTGTCATCGTGCTGCCGACTGCGCAACGAGATACAGGACAACGGATTCAGCTACACGCTCGGAGCGGGCGGTGTCTCGACCGGCTCGAAAAGCGTGCTGACCATCAACCTCAACCGCTGCATCCAGTACGCAGCGAAGAACGCCATCCACTATCTGACTTACTTGGAGGAGATCGTCGATTTGGTGCACAAAGTGCAGACAGCCTACAACGAGAACCTCAAACAATTGCAGTCCAAAGGGATGCTGCCGCTCTTCGATGCGGGCTACATCAACCTGTCGCGCCAATATCTGACCATCGGTGTGAACGGACTGGTCGAAGCGGCCGAATTCTTGGGTATTCCCATCGACGACAACCCGCAATACGTCGAATTCGTGCAGGGAGTGTTGGGACTTATCGAACGCTACAACAAGAAATACCGCTCGAAAGAACTGATGTTCAACTGCGAAATGATTCCGGCCGAAAATGTGGGCGTGAAACATGCCAAGTGGGACCGCGAAGACGGTTATGTCGTGCCGCGCGACTGCTACAACTCCTATTTCTACATCGTCGAAGACCAGTCGCTGAACATCATCGACAAGTTCCGGCTCCACGGCCGCAAATACATCGACCATCTGACGGGCGGTTCGGCGCTGCACATGAATCTGGAAGAACACCTATCGCAGGAACAATATCGACAACTGCTGCGCGTGGCGGCCATCGAGGGCTGCAACTACTTCACGTTCAACATCCCGAACACCGTCTGCAACGACTGCGGCCATATCGACAAACGCTACCTGAAAGAGTGCCCCGAGTGCCACAGCCATAACGTCGACTATCTGACACGCGTCATCGGCTACATGAAACGGGTGTCGAATTTCTCGGCAGCCCGACAAAAAGAGGCCTCACACCGCTACTACGCACACGCGGAATAGGGAAATGGTGCGGTATTACAACTACGACATCGTTTTCGCTGAAATTCCCGACGAAACGACACTGGCGCTCAACATCACAGGGTGTCCGAACCGATGTCCGGGTTGCCACAGCCCCCATTTGCAAACCGACTGCGGCCGGACGCTCGACGAAGAGGAACTCCGCGAGTTGCTCGACTGTTATGGCTCGACAGTGACATGCGTGGCATTCATGGGCGGCGATGCGGAACCGGCGACTCTCGAGCGATTGGCGGAATACGTGCGGTCTGTTCACCCCGAACTGCGTACCGGCTGGTACTCGGGACGCACGGAGCTGCCGGACAGCATCCGACCGGAAGTATTCGACTACATCAAGCTGGGGCCGTGGGTCGAAACGCTGGGCCCGCTGACCTCCCCGACGACCAACCAACGCCTCTATCGAGTTCGGTCGGACGGCAACATGGAAGACATCACTTCACAGTTTTTACGGAAATGAAAAAGCGGCCCGATGGGCCGCTTTTTCAATCGTTACTTCCGGTAGGCATCCAATCCGTCGCGCAGGAAACCGACGAATCCTTCGACGCTCAAATCGTACCCCCGAGGGCCGCCGAGCCGCCGACCGTCGGGCGCTTGCAGAATATAACACGGCTGAGCATTAATACCATAACGTTTCAGAGCCAGATACGAATTGATCTTACCGAGACTTTTCAACACTTTGCCCGTATCGGTCGTCACCCATTCACTTTCGGGCAACACCTTTTTATCATCGGAATAGAGCGCGACAATGACATAATCGTTGCGCAACAGTTCCAGCACCTCGGGCGCCGACCAGACACGCGATTCCATTTCACGGCAATTCACGCACCCGTGGCCCGTAAAGTCGATGAACAGCGGCTTGCCGACCTTCGCGGCGTACGCCTCAGCCTCGTCCAGATCGAAAAAACCCGTCAGACCGTGCGGCAGATGGAGAAAATCGCTGTATTTCGGACGGTCGGACGCGGTTGCACCCGTATCGGCGCCCACCGGAGCGGGTGCAGTCGGTTGTCCGAGCACGAAATCCTGCGTCGTGAGCGGCGGCAGATAGCCCGAAAGTCCTTTGAGCGGAGCGCCCCACATGCCGGGCACCAAGTAGACTACGAACGAAAAGACGGCGATAGCCAACGCCAACCGCGTGACGCCAATGTGAGGTGTATCACTATCATGTGCAAACCGGATTTTCCCCAACAAATAACATCCCAAGAGCGCAAATACCACGATCCAAATGGCCAAATAGACCTCGCGATCGAGCAATCCCCAATGGTAGGTCTGGTCAGCCACAGAGAGGAACTTGAAGCCCAATGCCACCTCGATGAAGCCGATAACGACCTTCACCGAGTTGAGCCAACCACCGCTCTTGGGCAGTTTTTTGAGCACCTCGGGGAAGAAAGCGAACAACGTGAACGGCAATGCGAATGCAACCGAGAAAGCGAGCATCGTCAGAACAGGCGTCCAAAATTCGCCTGCGGTGGATTTGATGAGCACCGACCCGACGATGGGACCCGTACACGAGAACGAAACCAAGACCAACGTCAGAGCCAAGAAGAAGATGCCTCCCAAACCGCGGGTATCGGCCTTGGCGTCGCTCTTGTTGACCAACCACGAGGGCATCGTGATTTCGAATGCACCGAAGAACGACGCGGCGAAAATCATGAAGACGATGAAAAAAAGGATATTGGGCAGCCAGTGCGTTGCCAGCCAGTTGAAAATGTCGGCGGTCACGGCATCACCGCCCAACAGACGGGTCGCAAGGATAATGACTGCGATAGGCACCGTGTAGAGCGCCACGATGAAAAGGCCGTACAATGCTGCACGCATCCGCCCGCGGGCCGCACCGCCCTCGCCTTTCAAAAAATAGGAGACCGTCATCGGAATCATCGGGAAAACGCACGGGGTCAGCATGGCGGCGAAGCCCCACAAAATGGCCTCGATGATGAACGCCCAAAGCGACCCGCCCTCGGACGGTTGGCTCGGGGTTGCGGCTTTCAATACGACGGTCAACTCCGTATCTTCGGGCGGCATGCAAGTGTTATCGTTGCAAATCATCCACTCCACATCGGCCCGAACCTCAGCCTCAGGCACGGTCAATGTCACTGTCTGAGCGAATCGCGCCGAACGCGAGAAAGTACCGATTTCCATGTCGAACATCGGCTCGTAAGCGCGTTTCGGCATGGTGAGCTGCTGCACGGCACCGTCGTATCGCACCCCGTCAACCGGCAAAAACCGAATAACCGTGGCATTGGGACCTCCGTCCTCGTAGGGCCCCATATCGTACATATGATAAGGTTCCGGAATGGCAGCATCGAGCACGACCCGATAACGGTCGCCGCCCAACGGCTCGACAGAGGTGCTCCAAGCGACCTGCTGCGCCGATGCACCGGAAATCGAAATCCAAACGGCGCTGAAAACGCACAAAAAGCGAAGTATCTTACCCATAAGATCGAAATTTGAACGATTGACCCGACAAAGATAGCGGTTTTTCGCAGATTTGTCGTACATTCGCACGATGTTTCGTATTTCGCTGATAATTCCGACCTACAACCGTGCCGCACAGCTGATTGCAGCACTACAATCCGTCGTCGTGCAGGATTTGCCTCCTGCAGAATGGGAGTGCGTCGTAGTGAACAACCGCTCGGACGACGATACGGCCGAACGATTCGCCGCATTCGCCGCGGCCCATCCGGCCTGCCATCTGCGCATGGTCGACGAACAGCAGGCCGGCTTGTCGCATGCCCGCAATCGAGGCATCGCCGAAGCACAGGCCCCGCTGCTGGCATTCATCGACGACGATGAATGGATCGAACCACAATTCCTGCGTGCCTATGTCGAATTGTTCGAGGTCCGTCCGACAGCGATGGCAGCAGGCGGCCCCATCGTCGCCGAATACCCCGAAGGACGCCCCGCATGGCTGTCGAAATATCCCGAAACAGCCATTGCCAACGTAATGTATTTCGGCCGAACGATTCGCCCGTTCCCCGCAAATCGGATTCCGGGCGGCGGCAACATGGCATTGCGACGCGAAGCGTTCGACCTCTGCGGGGGATTCGACCCGCAACTCGGACGTGTCGGCAACAAACTGACCGGCGGTGAGGAGAACGACTTGTTCGAACGACTTCGGGAACAGGGCTATACGTTCTGGTATGTGCCTGACGCCGTGATGCACCATGTGATTCCGGCCGCGAAACTGACCGAAAGCTATTTCCGGAACTTGTGCCGGAACATCGGCCTCAACCAACGCCAACGCGCCCGCATCCACCGACGCGAAACACGCACCTGCATGGCCGAAATCGCAAAATGGGGAGCCACCCTGCTGCTGTGCTGCACGATGCACCCCTTGCAGGCCCGTTGGCTGCTGCGCATGCGGACAGAAATCACCCGCGGGATGTTCACGGCACCGAAAAAATAATACGGAGATGCGCATCATCGAAGTCGAAGAAAGAATTCCATTTCTACGGGATCAACTGCTGAAAGTGTGGGAAAACTCCGTCCGAGCGACCCATCTGTTTCTATCGGACGCTGAAATAAAAGATATCAAGAAATATGTACCGCAGGCACTGCGTGAAGTAACTCACTTGCTTATTGCGGAAGATGAAACGGGGAATCCGATTGCTTTCATGGGTGTAGATGGAGCGAGACTGGAAATGCTTTTCGTTGCCCCCGAAGAAAGAGGCAAAGGCATCGGGAAAAATCTGCTCCGAAACGGCATCGAACGGTATGCCATCCGAGAACTGACAGTAAACGAACAGAATCCACAGGCACGGGAATTTTACGAACACATGGGATTTCAGGTCTGCAAAAGAACGGATCACGACGAACAAGGAAATCCTTATCCGCTGCTCTACATGACCCTCGAATAAACGACAGCGGTCTGTCCGACACAACAGCAAGGCGGTATAGGCATCGAGTGCCATACCGCCTTGAATTTTCGTATCGGTCGATTGTGAAAATCAGAACTTGTACGTGGTTCCGATCGTGATGACCAACGGATTTTTGTGATGTTCGGCCGTCTGAAGCATCCACTTGAAACCGGCCGAAACGTCCCAGCGACGCGTAATCGTAAAGTCCGTACCGGCTCCGATATTGACACCGAACGACCAGCCGCCGATGTCGTTACCACTCACGCCCACAGCAGGATAAATCGACCACACGCGAGCGATGCGGAACTGATACTGCAAATCGGCGTTGATGTCCACCGAGCAACCCTTTTCGCACAGGGCGGTGATACCCGGCTCGACGCGCCATTTGTCCGTGATGCTGTAACGGCCGATGGCGCCGATGCCGAAGATGGCACCCTCCGTACCGGCATGGGTGTAGATGCCAATCCGCGGGCCGACCGCCCAATTACCTTGGTCTTGCGCCGATGCGGCACCGATTGCAAACCATGCGACGATGGCAGACAAAAGAATCTTTTTCATTTTTCCGATATTTTGGTTGAACAAATTTTTCTGCGTCAACTTCCTGCACAGACCAAATATAAAGATTATTTTTCATCTGCACAAAGAAATATCAACGATCACGACTTTTTTCACGACAAAAACCGGAACCCGCGACTTTCGTGCCACAGGTTCCGGTTTCTTGCAATATCCGGTATTTATCGGAAAAATTTATTTCTGATTCAACGCTGCATGGGCGGCCGCCAACCGTGCGATAGGCACACGGAACGGCGAACAGCTCACATAATTGAGACCCGCGTAGTGGCAGAATTCCACCGACGACGGTTCACCGCCATGCTCACCGCAAATGCCGCATTTGAGGTTCATACGCGTACCGCGGCCTTTGAGCACCGCCTCGCGGATCAACTGCCCCACTCCGTTGCGGTCGAGAATCTGGAACGGGTCGTTCTTCAGAATACCCTTGTCGAGATAGACGGGCAGGAACTTGCCGATGTCATCGCGCGAAAAGCCCAGCGTCATCTGCGTCAAATCGTTGGTACCGAACGAAAAGAACTCGGCTACTTCGGCGATCTGGTTGGCGGTGACAGCCGCACGCGGCACCTCGATCATCGTACCGACCATGTATTCGATTTTGTCGTTGCGCTCGGTGAAGACCTGCTCGGCCGTAGCATCGATGATGCGTTTCTGGTAGCGCAGTTCCTTGTGGTTACCGACCAGCGGCACCATGATTTCGACGTGCACGGGCTGGCCCGAAGCCTTGACGTTCATAGCCGCCTCGATGATAGCGCGGGTCTGCATCTCGGTGATTTCGGGATAGGTATTGCCCAGACGGCAACCGCGATGACCCAACATCGGATTGAACTCAGCCAATGCTTCGACTTTGGCAATGATTTTTTCGACCGGCACGTTCATCTCTTTGGCCATTTCGCGCTGACCTTTTTCATCGTGGGGCACGAACTCGTGCAGAGGCGGATCGAGCAGACGCACCGTCACGGGATAACCGTTCATCGCCTTGAATAACCCCTCGAAGTCGCCGCGCTGGATGGGCAGCAATTTGCCCAAAGCGACGCGGCGGCCGGCCTCATCATCAGCCAGAATCATCTCGCGGATGGCCTTGATACGGTCACCCTCGAAGAACATGTGCTCCGTACGGCAGAGACCGATGCCCTCGGCACCGAACTCGAACGCCTGTTTGGCATCTTTCGGCGTATCGGCATTGGCGCGCACTTTCAGCACGGCGTATTTGCCGGCCAACTCCATCACTTTGGCGAAATCGCCGCTCAAGTCGGCCGCTTTCGTCGCCACCTGACCGAGGTAAACCTCGCCGGTCGAACCGTTCAACGAAATCCAGTCGCCCTCTTTGACCGTGACGCCGCCGACCTTGATGGTGCGGGCCTTGTAATCGATTTCCAACTCACCGGCACCCGACACGCAGCACTTGCCCATACCGCGAGCCACAACGGCTGCGTGCGAGGTCATACCACCGCGCGCTGTCAGAATACCGGCAGCGTCGAGCATGCCCTTCAAGTCCTCGGGCGAGGTCTCGATACGCACCAAGACGGCTTTCTGCCCCGTCTCGCGGAAGACCTTTTCGGCATCTTCGGCGAAAAAGACCACGGGGCCCGTAGCGGCACCCGGCGAAGCGGGCAGACCTTTGGTGATGACCTTGGCCGACGCAATCGCCTTCTTATCGAAGACGGGGTGCAGCAATTCGTCGAGTTTGGCCGGCTCGCAACGCAATACGGCCGTCTTCTCGTCGATAAGTCCCTCGCGCAACATATCCATCGCGATCTTCACCATCGCGGCGCCGGTGCGCTTGCCGTTGCGGCACTGCAACATCCAGAGCTTGCCGTCCTGAATCGTGAACTCGATGTCCTGCATGTCGGTGAAATACTGCTCCAAATGGTGCTGGATTTCGTTCAACTCCTTGTAGACATCGGGCATCACCTCCTCCAACGAAGGATATTTCGCCTTGCGCTCGGCTTCGTCGATATTTTGTGCTTTGGCCCAACGGCGCGAGCCCTCGATCGTAATCTGCTGCGGAGTACGGATACCGGCCACGACATCCTCGCCCTGTGCATTGATAAGGTACTCGCCGTTGAAGATGTTTTCGCCCGTCGCAGCGTCGCGCGAGAAAGCGACGCCCGTCGCCGAGTTCTGCCCCATATTGCCGAAGACCATCGCCTGCACCGACACAGCCGTACCCCACTCCTGCGGAATGTTGTTCAACTTGCGGTAGAGAATGGCGCGCTCGTTCATCCACGAACCGAACACAGCGCAGATAGCGCCCCACAACTGATCCCACGGATTGGCGGGGAAGTTCTCGCCGGTCTGTTTCTTGACAGCAGCCTTGAACTTCGCGACCAACTCTTTGAGATCATCGGTCGTTAGGTCGGTATCGTTCTTGACACCGCGCTTGTGCTTCTGTTCGTCGATGATCTCCTCGAACGGATCGTGGTCTTCTTTCGAAACAGGCTTCATACCCAGCACCACGTCGCCGTACATCTGCACGAAGCGGCGGTAGGAATCCCACGCAAAACGCGGATTACCCGTCCGTTTGGCCACGGCCTCGACCGCCTCGTCGTTCATGCCAAGGTTCAGAATCGTATCCATCATACCGGGCATCGAAGCGCGAGCACCCGAACGCACCGAAACGAGCAACGGCAACTCCTTGTCGCCGAACTTCATGCCGGTCAACCGCTCAATATTCTTCATCGCGCTCTCGACCTCGGGCCGCAACAACTCGATGACGGCTTCCTTGCCGTGCGAATAGAACTCGGAGCAAACCTCCGTCGTAATGGTAAAACCCGGGGGCACAGGGATGCCGATGAGGTTCATCTCCGCGAGGTTGGCACCCTTACCGCCCAACAGCTCACGCATTTTACCGTTTCCTTCGGCCTCTTTGTTGCCGAAGGTACAAAATGCGTTCTCGACGTACTGCCGCATTTTACTTGTCGCTATCTTTTTGCGGAAGAATCGTGGCTGGATGCAAACGCAGCCGCTATTCCGGCCGCTGCGGAAGTCGTGCCGGCTACGCGTGGCGAACTTCGGATGATGACACGCCTTATGGCCACACCTCCTGTCATAGCTTTGTTCGGTCTGCCGCCGGCGGCAGATGTGGACTCGGCGCGCCCCGACCGTTCGCTTGTCGTGGCTCTCGACCGGGTTCAGGATCCGGGGAATCTCGGAACGATAATCCGCACATGCGACTGGATGGGCGTCGAAACCATTGTTGCTTCACATGACTGTGTCGACGCTTTTTCTCCGAAGGTCGTGCAGTCCACAATGGGAGCCATAGCGCGCGTCCGGGTTATTTATACTGATTTGCCCGCTTTTGTAGCATCGCTGCCTGAGGCAACGGAGGTTTACGGCACTTTTCTTGACGGCGACAATATCTATTCCACGGCTCTCGCTTCTGCCGGCCTGCTTGTGATGGGCAA
>RYWP01000128.1 GCA_003979135.1 Alistipes sp. | reverse complement strand
GTTACATACTCCGTTAAAGTTCATTACAAATGAAGGTCGAAGTCAGTTTACCCCGATATGGTGGTTTAGATCGGGATCATCAGTTGCAATAAATAATTTCAGACATATATCCGGACGCCTATTTTTAGTAGAGAATGAAGAATGGCTGATTTCTAAAATTGCAGTTTTTCAGGATAGTAGTGTATATTATAAAGAATACCTGTATGTTGAAATAGAAGCTCAAAATCCTACATCGCTTGGTCAGGTTTCGACTGATAATTTACAATTAGGTGCCACAGAGGAATACGGTATCTTAAATTGGAAACATTTGCTTAATATTAAAATAACTCGCCATGAATACGATGATGGGGAGGGATGTAAGCGATGGGGCACAATATTCAATGGTCAAACTCAATTACGGGTGCGATATTTGACTAAATATAACTTTTTAATATGCGCAAATAGATCGTCTTATAATTGCAATGAATTTGATCGGATGTCGGGGTATTATATGGATGGTTTATTAGATGGGACTGTTTCATTTGAAGAGTTTCATGAATCTCTAATGAAATTGCAAAAGCCATCGTATCGAGGCCGATAGTGCATTTTACATTTAATAAATTATCAAAATAACAAAAGGCTGGCTAAAATTATACATAGCCAGCCTTTTTATTATTATTCCGGAAGTAGTTTGCACAGCACCGGATCGTTCTTGATTCGTTCCAGCTCCTCGGCGACGATTTGGCTCGCTTCAGCCTTGATACGTTCGTAGTTTTCCTGCACGACCTCTTTCATGCGGTCGATTCCGTCCTCGTCCGTAAAGTCGGTGATGAGAGGTATCTTCCGATATTTGGCCGTTTCGGCTTTGACTTTGGCGCTGTCTACGACAATCTCGGCATGGAAAATCTTCTGGTTGATCCGCTCGTCGAAATTATCCGCTACGGCTCCGACGAACATGCCCTGCGTGAGTGTCGAAATCTTCGACTGCGGTATGAGGCTGTCCATCTGTGTCGATATGGAGGTGGAGGTATCGTTGCGGTTGATGGTCATCGACTGCCGCTTCTGCAAAACCTTTCCGAAGCGTTCGGATAGCGTCTTGGCGGTTTCGCCTACCACCTGTCCGGAGAAGATGTTGCCCACGGTGTTCATCACTACGGCTGCCTCCTTGTCGCCGTAGTCGCGCTTGAGCTGCGAGAAGTCCTGAAATCCGAGGAGCGTGGCGACCTTGTTCGAGCGTGCCGTGGCGATGAGGTTGTCGAGCCCCTTGAAATAGATCGTCGGCAGCTCGTCGATGATGATGGACGATTTGAGCTGTCCTTTTTTATTGACCAGTTTCACGATTCGGCTGTTGTAGAGACCGAGTGCCGCTCCGTAGATGTTCTGACGGTCTGGGTTGTTGCCCACGACCAATACTTTCGGATCGTCGGGGTTGTTTATGTCGAGGGTGAACTCGTCGCCCGACATGACCCAGTAGAGTTGCGGGGAAATCATGCGCGAAAGCGGAATCTTGGCCGAGGCGATCTGGCCCTGCAACTGGTCTTGCGCCCCGCCGAGCCATGCGTCCATAAAGGGCGAGAGGTAGTTTTCGAGTTCGGGATACGACGTCAGAATCGGAAAAATATCCTCGTAGCGTTTGTTAAGGAACTCCACGGCGTGCGGGAACGTGCAGTATCGGCCGCCCTTATAAATCCGCAAGTACCAGATGATCGCCGCGAAGAGAATGATGGGCGATTCGACGAAGAAGTCGCCTTGTTTCTGTACCCACGTGCGGTTGAGATTCAGCATAATCGTGTAGGCGGATTCGTAAGCGTCGGATATGTCGGTCATGAAGTCGGGATTGATCGGGTTGCAGCGGTGCGAACGCCGCGGGTCGTCGAAGTTGATGACGTAGAACGTCGGCACTTTCTCGTATCCGCCTTGATTGTTCAAGAGATGGTTGTAGGCTATCTCCGACAGGTCGGGGAATTTGAAGTCGTAGAGGTACATGGCGAACCCTTTCTCGATCTGCTGCTTGATGAACTGATTGACGACAGCATAGCTCTTTCCGCTGCCCGGCGTTCCGAGTACGATCGCCGCGCGAAAAGGGTTCACGACGTTGATCCACCCCTCGTTCCATCGCTTGCGGTAGTAAAAGCGCGTGGGCAGGTTCACCGAGTATTCGTTGGTCAAGAGGCGCGTCTCCTGCTGGAACGATTCGTTCTCGGTGTTGAACACGTCGTCCATCAGATTGTTTTTCAGCAGACGGGACATCCATACGCCGCCCATGAGCAGGCAGATATATCCGACCGATACGGTCAGTATGTAGAACGCCGTGTTCGCAACCGTCGGAAGCGGCAGCGCCAGCAGCCACCAGTTGAAGAAAAACAGCACGCCGCCCACCGAGAGCGTCGCGATGATTCGTCGCCATGTAATTTTTTCTTCCTTTACGCCTTTCGTTCCCAAACACGAGAGCGCCAGAAATACGACGGCGAACAGCTTTGTCCAAAGGATGTTGCCGAACAATCCGGCCGTGCGGTTGAAATTCAGCAGAATACGATCGACCACACCGATATTGATTCTCCATTCCACGATTTGTCCGTAACAGAACCAATAGACGTTGATTACCACGAACAGGATACTCAACGCCCGCATGAAATCCATGACTTTCGCCAGACCCCGAAGGTCGTCTTCTTGTTGCATAACAGTACATTTTATGATGAATAATTTTGTTTCAGAATTTTCTCCCGCGCGTGTTTCGGGAGTTGCGCATATCGTGTCGCTCGTTCGACGGCTCCCGCTTTCTCGACTGCATATCCGTATTGGAACTTTGCCGATTGCCGAACCGCTGCTCGAACGCATTGGCGGAGTAGGCCTTTCCCAGACGCGAACCGTTTACAACGTACCGGGTTTCATGGTCGATGAACGTAACGCCGACTATTCGACCCGCGTCGTTGCGCCGCAGAAAGAGGTCGATGCGGCAGGTTCGCAGACATTCGCGCAATGTCTGCTCCGACGTCGCTTCGTTCAATGCGTCCTCGACCCTGCGACGAAGCCGCAGCCGTTCGCCGCCTTTCTTGAAGCGTTCCGCACAGCGTACCATGTGCCGCTCCAACTCCTCGACTCCGACCGCTCTCCCGAATACGGAGGATTTGAGCGGAGCCGCGACAGCCTTGTCTCCATTCGTGTCCAAAGCCGTGTAGAGCAATCCTCGATACGGTATGCCGCCACGTTCACCGCGCACCTCCTCCACGCCGATATTGTATTGTGAGAGCAAGGCTCGGAACTCGCCGAGCATCTGGAACCGATACATAGCTACGGCCGGTTTCACGACCGCGCCGATTTGACGTTTCAGGTCTGTCTCTTATACACATCT
>RYWP01000127.1 GCA_003979135.1 Alistipes sp. | reverse complement strand
AGATGTGTATAAGAGACAGCACAGATGCTATCGGAGAGCAATTCGGCTTCGTCGGAGGTCCCGAATCTGTCTTGCAACACCTCCATCAATCGAAAAATCCTTCGTTATCACGATTGTAGCGGTAGCCCCCATCCGTCGCAGCGGCCGATGACTCCGCAGCCTCTTCGCGCAAAGCCGAAGCCTCCAACGAATCGGCCCGTTCCAACGCCAACCGCAACCGTTCGGCGGCAGCCGCTTCGGCAACCCGTTCGGCCTCGGAGATCTTGTCATCGATTTTCTTGCGGTCGAGGGTCAGTCGCAGGTCGACCCGCGACCCGAGCACAACCGTACGTTCGGACACCGGCGTCTGGATGTAGACGCCCGCATCCCGCTGGTTCAGCAGATTGATACCCGCATCGAATTCGACGCGTCCGACATTCAGTCCCAATTCCCACAACCGACTCTTCGCTTCGCGCAACGAGAACCCGACGAGCGACGGCACGACCGTCGAATTGTTGCCGTACTGGACACCGACATGCAGCGTCACACCCGAACCGACAGCCGCTTCGAGATTCGAATCCTCCGTCACCTGCTCCTTACCGCAGAACTCCTCCAAGACATAATTAGTCGCTATATCGGGACGATAAATCAACTCAGCGATCTCCAGACCGGCGATTTCGAGCATATTCTTGGCCTGCCTCAGCGAACGTCCGGCAACATAGGGCACGGGCACCATCTTCTCGCGGAAAGCGTTGATCGTGATATATATCGTCCGCCCGGGCTTCACCTCGACGCCCCCTTCGGGCAGTTGATCGAGCACGATGCCGCCCTCGTAGACCGGCACGAACAAAGAATCGTTGACTCTGATTTCCAAGCCGTTCTTGCGGGCGATGCGCTGCGCCTCATGCAACCGGATACCCGAAAAATCGGGCACTCGGCATCGGGAGCCGTGGCGTGTCCCCAGCTGCATGAGCAGATGGGCGGCAACGGCCATGACGAAGATGATAGCGGCAATCAACGCGAGGTTCCAAAGCAACGGATACCGTTCTTTGAGACGTTCGGAGTTCGTTCGGGGTCTTTGTTTTACGGCCATGACAAGGGATCATTTGGGTGCCTTGCGGTAGAGGTAAACGGCAATGCACAGATAGATGATATTCGGAAGCCACACGGCGATCCACGGCGGGAGCGTACCGCTTTTGGCGAATTCGGCGAAGAAACGGTTGAAAAGAATGTAGGAGAAGCACAGCGTGATGCCGATGCCTATGTGCAGACCGGTGCCGCCCCGCACCTTGCGTGAGGAGAGCGACACGCCGATAAGCGTCAGAATGAAGGTCGACAACGGATAGGCGAACCGCGAATGACGCTCGACTTCGATGATGCTCAATTCATCGGAACCCTTGTCGCGCTGCTGGCTCAGAAATTCGTTGAGCCGCGAAATGTTCATCGTCTGAATCAGTTCGCTGATACGGCCCAACTCGGTGGCTTCCAGATTAATCAGCGTATCGAGATTGCGGTGCTGCGAGAAACGCTCCATGCCCGTCGAATCGAACATCCGCTGCGTATAGCGCATCGCCGTCCAGCGCTTCGATTCGGGATCGAAACGGACGTCGGAGGCCTCCAGCGAATGGGTCATCGTCCCGCCGTCGTAATGTTCCAGCGCAAAGAACGAAGCCTGCCGGTTCTGCTCACTGTAACCGCGGATATAGGCGAATGTCCCGGGGGCGATCTGCCGATAGATATGACGGTCGTAAGTGGCTTTGGTGTGCCGCTTGATGTACTGCTGTTCGAAGCCGACGATATGCTGCTGCGAAATGGGTATCAACCACAGACTCAGCAACAACGAAATACCGGCGATGATGGCCGATCCGAGAAAATAGGGCCACATGAGCCGTTTGAACGACATTCCGCCCGAAAGCATGGCGATGATTTCGGTCTGGTAGGCCATCTTCGAGGTGAAGAAGATGCAGGCGATGAAGGTGAACAACCCGCTGAACTGGTTGACGAAGAACGGAATGAAGTTGAGATAGTAATCGAATACGATCGCTTTGACCGGCGCCTTGAGTTCGGTGAAGTCGTCGATTTTCTCCACGTAGTCGAACGTCACCACGATGACGATAATCATGGCGATGGCGAAGAAGTAGGTCGAGAGGAACTTCCCCAATATGTAGCGATCCAGAATCTTGAATCCCGGGTATTGCAGCTTCATGATGCGCAAAGATATAAAAAGTCGGACGCAGAAGCAAACATCCGTTCGATTTTGCCGAGACAACGAGGGCCGCATCCGTAGAGATGCGGCCCTCGGAAACAGGAACTGGAAGCGAACCTACTCCTCGGACGCTCCGGTCTCCTCTCCGTCGTCGGACTTGCGGACGAAATACCAGAAACCGATAGCGGCAAGGATGGCTGCGAACAGAATTTTTCCGCCGAAACGATGCCAGAAAGTCAGTTTATTGAGTTTCTCGCCGTCGAGGCCGTTGGCCGTCAACATCTCGGCAAGGATCTCCTCGGAAAGCTCGTAGCAGACGTCTTCCGCCTCGCAATAACCGATGAGGCGCGGCTCCTCGGTAACGTAGATCGGAATATAAGCTACCGTAAAAGCGGTGTGGATCGTAGCCAAATCGATATAGTTGCCCTCCTCGGTCATATAATCCTCGGTGTCGGGCAGCTCGGCCACGACGGTGGCATATTCACGCTCGCCGACAGGAATGCGTCCACGGGCGGAAACGGTCGAAACGGAAGCGGAAAATGCAAAAAAGACGACCAAAAAAAATAGGAATTTCAACGGTTTCATCATATCTGTTTTTTAGGGTTGATTCGGATTTCGACGGCGAAGATACGAATTTTCATCGCACGATGAACCGCAGTTCGTGCTTTTATCATCGCCCACGTATCCGAGCGCCCGCACCGGTTTTGCCGGAGCAAAGGTTTTCGGGCGGGAAAAATCCTACAAACGCCGCATCAATTTGGCGACCATCGCCTCTTTCCACGGCAGAAAATCGCCCGCAAGGATGTGTTCGCGGGCCATCGTCACCAGCCGCAGGTAGAACGCGATGTTGTGGAGCGAGGCGATCTGTGCCGCCAGCATCTCGCCGCACACCGTCAGATGGTGCAGATAAGCCTTCGAATAGAGCGTATCGACGAAAGCCGTTCCGTCGGGGTCGATGGGCGCAAAATCGCTCTCCCACTTCTTGTTGCGGATGTTGATAGTGCCTTCGGTCGTGAAAAGCTGGCCGTTACGGCCGTTGCGCGTCGGCATCACGCAGTCGAACATATCCACCCCGCGGGCGATGCCCTCCAAGATGTTGGCCGGTGTACCGACCCCCATCAGATAGCGGGGTTTGTCCTGCGGCAGCACGGCATCGACC
>RYWP01000126.1 GCA_003979135.1 Alistipes sp. | reverse complement strand
AGATGTGTATAAGAGACAGGTTGAACGAAATGTTGAAGTCGGTGGTCCAGCGGAAGCCGCCCGCATTGATGTTGACGGTGTTGAGGACGATTTCGAAACCGCGGTTGCGTACCGAACCGATGTTCTGGTACTGGTACTTGTAACCTGTCGAAGTGGGGATGTTGTTCTTGATCAGCAGGTCGTTGGACTGGTTGTTGTACCAGTCGACGCTCAGGTTGATGCGGTTGCGGAGCAGCGAGAGGTCCAGACCGACGTTGGTGCTGGTCGTCGTTTCCCATTTGAGGTTGGGGTTGCCCACGGTGTCGCCCGGTTTGAGGGTCGAGACGTCGGCATTGCCGATGGCGTAGTGGCCCGAACCGTAGTCGGTGGCGTACATGTTGTTGTCGATGTTGCAGTTACCCGACGTACCGTAACCTACGCGCAGTTTCAGATTGTCGATCACTTCCGAAACGCCGTTGTCTTTCCAGAAACGTTCTTCGGAGATGCGCCATGCGGCCGATGCCGAGGGGAAGAAGCCCCACTTGTTGCCTTTGGAGAATTTCGACGAACCGTCGCCGCGGACGGTAGCCGTAACAAGATAGCGGTTGTCGTAGTTGTACATCGCACGTGCGAAAACCGACACGATCGATGATTTGCCGATGCTTGACGATCGCGAGTAGGATTTGGCCATGCTTACGTCATTGAGCCCAAAGTTGTTTTCGGGGAAGCCGTAGTAAGTATTTTTCAGAGACATCGACTCGCTGTAGAGGGTCTCCTGACCGAGCAGCAGGTTGAGCGTGTGTTTGTCGGCGAAGGTGTTGCCGTAGGAGAGGGTGTTGGTAATCTGGTAGGAATATTTCTCCGAATTGTCACGCTTGCCCCAAGGGTGGATTTCGTCTTGTTCTTCGGTTTTGTAGTCGCGGGCCGAGCGTGTGGTGCCGTCGTCCCAATAGTCTGAGCGGGCCTGCGACCAGATGTAGCTGCCGGCCGTACGCCAGGTCAGTCCTTTATAGAGGTCTATTTCCACGCCGGCGTTCACGGAGTACTGGCGCGTGATCTTGTTCTGCTGTACGGCGTTGTTCTCCAGAATGGGGTTGTTCAGGTCGTACTGCGAGTCGAGCGCGGCCATTTCATCGCCCAGGTCGACATGAAGCATCTGGTCGTTGGTGTAGCGGATACCGCCGGTGACGGGTTGCAGAATCGTTTTCTTCAGCGTGCCGCCCAACGAACCGCCGCCCTCGATGTTGGTCGACTGGAAGTTGGTATTGAAGTCCAGACGTACGCCTTTCCACAGCTCGTGGTTGATTTTGGCGCGTACGGAGTTCTTCTTGTAGCCGTGGCGGGCCATGATGCCGTCCTGGTCGTTGTAGTTGTAGCTGAGCATGAACTGCGTCTTGTCGGTGCCGCCCGTGATGCTCACGTTATGGTTCTGCGTAAGGGCGTAGCCGCCGAAGACCTCGTCCTGCCAGTCGATGCCGGCGCGGCTGCCGTAGTCGCGGGCGATGCGGTCGTAGGCTCCGGTATAGAAGTCAGCGGCAGTCTTGTCGCCGCCGAACATGTCGGTCCAGTTGTCGATGTTGCCGGCATAGGTCTGGAACTCGTATTGGTATTTCACGTAGTCGGCGACATCGAGCAGGTCGAGTTTCTTGCCCAGCTTCTCGAATGAGAAATAGGTGTTGTACTGTACGGAGGTTTTGCCGGCCTTGCCCGACTTGGTGGTGATGAGGATAACGCCGTTCGAACCCTGGGCACCGTAGATGGCGGTGGCCGACGCGTCTTTCAGTACGTCGATGGTGGCGATGTCGTTGATGTCGACGTTTTGGAGACCGTTCTCCATGGCGAAGCCGTCGACGATGTAGAGCGGGGTGGTCGACTGCGTGATCGAAGAACCGCCGCGGACGGTGATGTTGATGTCGGCACCCGGCGCACCGCTCTGGGTGACGATGTTCACACCGGCGGCCTTACCCGTGAGCGCCTGTGCGGCGGTGGTCACGGGGACGTTTTTCAGGTCGTCGCCCATGACCGAAACCGACGAACCGGTCAGGTCCTTGCGCTTGACTTTGGCATAGCCGATGGCCACGACCTCCTCCATCATGACGGAAGAGTCGTCCAGCGTGAAGTCAAAGGCCGTTCTCCCCCCCCCGATCTTCTGGGTTTGGGACTCATAGCCAATGAATTGTGCGGTGATCTCCGCTGCGTTGGCGGGGATGCTCAATGAGTATTTGCCGTTGACGTCGGTCGTCGTGCCGGCCAGCGGGGAGGTCTTGTGCTGACCGTCCGTCACGAAAATGCTGGCGCCGATGACGGGAGAGGAGTCGGAGCCGACGACCCGGCCTGTGATCGTGCGGTTCTGAGCAGATACGGCGCTTGCCGTTACGCAGAACAGTGCGGTAAGAGCCAGCATTGTAAAGCGTTGTAGAGTTGCTCTCATAAGTTAGGGTTTTGGGTTGATTGGAAAAAGATATGTTTGGGTTATGTTTGTTGCCTTTGCGTGAGACCAATACAAAATTAAACACTTTTGACTTAGCGTTTACTGCGGAAAATGGCGGTTCGCATGTCAACCGTGGCGGTTCTGACTTTATTTTGCCATCGTTGCGGCCGGCCGGGCATCGCGGCGGCCTGCTTCCGAGTGTTTCCGGAGCTTTCCGGAGCGGTTCGCAAGGTTTCTTCGGGGCTTCTTCGGGAAGTTCTTCCGGTTCTTCGGAATGTCTCGGTTTTTTTCCGGCGCGTGCACGCCCGTTTGCAGGCCGGTTGTTCGTATCCGCCTGTTTGTCGTGTATGTTTCGTGTGTTTGCGTTCTCCGTTCTTCGGATTCCGCGGCCCTTCCGTTTGCCCGCTTGTTCTGCCCACCGTCACGGGCGGGCGGCGATCACTTCCGGCCGTAGTTGCGGTAGGCCGTCGGGGTGCATCCCGTGTGTTTCTTGAAGATCGAGAAGAAATGTTCGGTCGACTTGTAGCCCAGCGAGTAGGCGATCTCCTTGATCGAGAGTTCCGTGTCCGACAGCAGGCGCTGGGCCCGCCGCAGCTTGAGCAGCTGGAAGTAGCGCGCCGGCGAATGGCCTGTGTATTCCTTGAACGTCTTGCGGAACCACGAGTAGCTCAGATTGAGCTCCGACGCCAGGTCGTAGAGGTCGATTTCGCCGCTCACCCGTTCGTCCATGATGATCTTGGCCTTTTCCACGCTCTGCTCCAGCAGGTCGGTCGCATGGCCCGTGCGGTTGCGGAGCAGGTAGTTGAGCAGTCCGATCATGTGTTGCACGATCCCTGTCAGCAGCGGCTGGGGCGCCGTTTTGTTGTCGGCCGCGACCTCGAGGGCCCGGCGATAGAGCTGCGCCAGTTCGCTGTGCAGCCCGATGGGCCACACCTGCTGCCCTTTGCCCA
>RYWP01000125.1:453-3473 GCA_003979135.1 Alistipes sp. | reverse complement strand
TCGACACGGCAAACATCCTCAAACCGGCGCTGGCCCGAGGCGAATTGCAGACCATCGGCGCTACGACGCTCGACGAATACCGCGAAAATATCGAACGCGATTCGGCGCTCGAACGCCGCTTCCAGAAGGTGCTGGTCGAGCCGACCACACCCGAGCAGACGCTCCGCATCCTGCAAAACATCGCGCCGCGCTACGAACGCCACCACAAGGTGCGCTACACCGACGAGGCGCTGCGGGCCTGTGTGACGCTCACCGAGCGTTACGTCACGGATCGTTATTTTCCGGACAAGGCCATCGACGTGCTCGACGAGGCGGGGTCGCGCGTGCATCTGTTGTCGGCCCGTGAGCCGGTCCAGCTGCGCGAGATGGAAACGGCTCTCTGCCAAGTTCAGCGCGAACGCCGCGAAGCCATCGACGGTGCGGTCTACGACAAGGCGGCCGCAGCGCGGATGCGCGAGTTAGCGCTGCGCTCGAAACTGGGCGACGAACGGGCCGAATGGCGCCGCTCGCTGGAGAACAACCCCGAATCGATCACCGAGGAGCATATCCGACAGGTCATCACGGCCATGACGGGGATTCCGGCCGAACGGATTTCGGAGAGCGAAATGAGCCGGCTGCATGCCCTGCGCGACCACTTATCGGGCCGTGTCGTGGGACAGCAGGATGCCGTGGAACGCATCTCGCGCACGATATGCCGTTCGCGTGCGGGACTGAAAGACGAACACCGCCCCATCGGGGTCTTCCTGTTCGTCGGCCCCACGGGGGTCGGCAAGACGCTGCTGGCCAAAGAGGTGTCGAAATGGCTTTTCGACGAACGCCGCGGACTGATTCGCATCGACATGAGCGAATACTCCGAGAAACACAACATCTCGCGCCTGATCGGATCGCCTCCGGGCTACGTCGGCTACGGCGAAGGCGGTCAGCTGACCGAGGCGGTGCGCCGCCAGCCCTATGCGGTGGTGCTGTTCGACGAGATCGAAAAGGCGCATCCGGAGGTCTTCAACACGATGCTGCAACTTTTCGACGAAGGCCACCTGACCGACGGTTCGGGACGCAAAGTCGACTTCCGCAACACGATCATCATCATGACCTCGAACGTGGGTTCGCGGGCCGTGACGCAACGACCGGTATCGGTCGGATACAGCACTTCGTCTAAGAACGCCGCCATCGTCGAAACTCCGCAGACGGAGTATCGCAAGGCGTTGGAACAGACCTTCGCACCGGAGTTTCTGAACCGCATCGACGACATCGTGCAGTTCCGTTCGCTGGAACTCGACGACGTGGAACGCATCGTCGAACTGGAACTCGGCGGACTGCTGCGCCGCACCGACCGCATGGGCTACAAGGTGAAAATCACGGCACCGGCGAAACGTCGGCTGGCGACGATGGGCTACGAATCGCGCTACGGTGTCCGGTCGCTGAAACGTACCCTAACGGATCATGTGGAGGAACCGCTGTCGGAACTGATTATCACCGGCAAGTTGCACGAAGGCGACACGGTCGTCGTCGAAGCCGACCGCTCGCAAGGCGTGACGCTGCGGGTAGCCTGACGGCTCGGATAATGGTTCGAAGCGTATCGTACGAAAACGATACGCTTTTTTTGTGGGAAAAACGAACGGATTCCGGCCGGAATGTTTACCTTTGTCCCCCTATGTACCGATTCAATACTTATAAATCGCAATACGTCGCCAACATCCGATTGGCGCTGCCGGTCGTACTAACCCAAGTCGGCCAGATTCTGACCCAGTTGGCCGATAATGTCATGGTGGGCCGCTACGGCGGCGATGATGCCCTGCCGCTCGCCGCGATCGCTTTCGGCGGCTCGATCGCTTTCATCTTCCTTATCACGGCTATCGGCATGGCGATGGGGCTGACACCCCTCATCGGCGAATTGTACGCGCAGGGCGACCGGCAGAAATCGGCGGCCCTGCTCCAAAACGGCATCCTTTTCTATACGCTGCTCGGCATTGCGACGACCGTCTTGCAACTGGCCGGAATCCCGTTGCTCTATCACCTCGGGCAACCGGTCGAAGTGGTCGATATGGCGCTGCCCTACTACCGATTGCTGGCATACAGCATGCCCTTCATCATGCTCTTTTTCGCATTCAAGCAGTTCTTGGAGGGGGTCGGCAACACCCATGCGGAACTCATCGTGACGGTCATCGCCAACCTCATGAACATCGGGCTCAACTGGGTCTTCATCTACGGTCACTTCAGCATGCCCGAGATGGGTGCGACAGGCGCCGGATTGGCCACGCTGCTGGCCCGCATCGCAACGCCGCTGCTGATGATCGGCTATTTCTGCTCACGCGACCGTTACCGCGGTTACCTCGACGGTTTCTCGTTGCGCAACTACTGCTGGAAACACGTACGCACGCTCGTACGCATCGGCACCCCCATCGCCTCGCAGATGTTCTTGGAATCGTCGGCCTTTATCGGCACCACCATCATGATGGGCTGGTTGGGAACGCTTGCCATCAGTGCCAACCAGATCGCCATCACGGTCAACAACTGCGCATGGATGATCGTCACCTCCATCGGCGCGGCGACGACCATCCGCATCTCGCACTGCTACGGCGCACGCGACATCAACCAGCTGTCATTGGCGGCCAAAGCCTCCTATCATCTGATACTGGCATGGAACGGATTCGCTACGATAGCGTTCATCGTTCTGCGGCACTTCATCCCGCAGTTGTTCACCACCAATACCGAGGTCATCGCCATCACGGCCCAGTTGATGCTCTTCGTGGCGCTCTACCAACTGTCAGACGGATTGCAGAATATCTCGGTGGGCATTCTGCGCGGATTGCAGGACGTGCGCATCATCACGCCCATCGCCGTCATCTCCTACTGGATACTCAATCTGCCTGTGGGGTATCTGTTCGGGTTCACGCTCGGCATGGGCCCCTCAGGGTTGTTCCTCGGCTATTTCGTCGGGCTGACCGTCGCCGCCGCGCTGATGATGGCCCGCATCCGCCGAACAATCCGGCGGTTGCGCACCGCCTGACCCACGAAAAGGG
>RYWP01000125.1:0-443 GCA_003979135.1 Alistipes sp. | reverse complement strand
GTGAGAGGAGCCGCCCCTTTTCATTGCCTTTCGGTCGGTTCGTTATAACCGTGCCTTGATGGCTTTCGTCGCTTCCTCGTAGCCGGGCTTTTCGAGCAAAGCGAACATGTTCTTCTTGTAGGCCTCGACGCCGGGCTGGTCGAACGGATTGACACCCAGCATATAACCGCTGATGCCGCACGCCTTCTCGAAGAAATAAAGCAGTCCGCCGATCGTGCGAGCATCGACTTTCGGAATTTCGATGCGGATATTGGGAACTCCGCCGTCGACATGGGCCAGTTGCACACCCAGTTCAGCCATGCGATTCACCTCCGAGATGCGTTTGCCCGCCAAGTAGTTCAGCCCGTCGAGATTCTCGGCATCCGGCTCGATGACCACCTTGTTGTCCGGTGCCGCCACCGAAATAATGGTCTCCATCAGCGTGCGTTCGCCCTCTTGGATAT
>RYWP01000013.1 GCA_003979135.1 Alistipes sp. | reverse complement strand
CTGTACGATAGCGTTCGCGCAGAGCGGCAAACAACGCTGCAACCGACAACCCGCAGGCCATTGCCGCTGCACAAGCCGTATAAACGATATAAAGCGTATCCGTCGTCATCGCATCACAAACATCTCTCCAATTCGTCGGCCACCTTGCGCCGCAGCCGTTGCAAGCTCACCGGAAAAGTCATATACTGGTCGACACCGGCTTCCAAGAGGCTCAGCACCGTCTGTTCGGCCTGCTGCCACGAAAGGACATAGACCACGGGATGACGCAGACCGGCGGGACGCATTTCGCGCACGGGATTGCCGCCGCACAGAAACATCGCCGCCTGCATGACGATAATCAGATCGAAGGTTACGCGGCGGCACAGAGCCCGCATTCCCTCGCAGTCGGTGACGCAACGCACTTCGGCGCCCAATCCGACCAACGACAGACGGATGAGATCACGAACGAACGCATCCTCGGCAACGATCAATATACGGCGGTGCATGGTGTTCAATGTGCCAGTGCACAAGAGCTCCGGCGCGCACACCTCGCCCAAAACCGTGCCAGAGGCCGCCGATGCCGAAAAAATTCCCCGCAAGTATTGCAGTTCCGATAAATATGCGTATATTTGCACGCTAAAAAGGTTCAAATACCTCTTTTACGAATCAAATGTACGTTATAGTAGAGATTGCAGGTCAGCAATTTAAGGCTGAAAAAGGTCGGAAACTTTATGTCCACCGTCTTCAGGGCGAGGAAAATTCGTCCGTAAGTTTCGACAAAGTCCTGCTCGCAGACAACGACGGTCAGGTCAAAGTCGGCGCACCTGTTGTAGAAGGCGCCACGGTAAAATGCAAGATTCTGAAACACCTCAAGGACGACAAGGTCTTGGTGTTCAAGAAAAAACGCCGCACGGGATACCAGAAATGCAACGGGCACCGTCAGTCGTTGACGCAGATTCTTGTGGAAGAAATTGTTGCATAAACCTTGTAAAAACGAAGAAACATGGCACACAAGAAAGGTGTAGGTAGTTCGAAGAACGGCCGTGAGTCGGAAAGCAAACGACTCGGCATCAAATTGTTCGGCGGCCAGTTCGCCAAGGCGGGCAACATCATCGTCCGCCAGCGCGGCACGGTGCACAATGCCGGTGAGAACGTCGGCATGGGTAAGGACCATACGCTCTTCGCTTTGGTCGACGGAACGGTATCGTTCTGCAAAAAACGCGAGGGCCGCTCGTTCGTCAGCGTCACTCCGCTGGCCGAGTAATTTTCCAAAGGAGGGTAAACGATCAGAGCAGGAGAAAATCCGGTTTGAGCTAAAAACTCCAATAGAAGATTCCATTTAACAAAAAAGAGTTCCCGACGGGGAACTCTTTTTTGCATATAAAGATTCAAATACCCTTCTCAATATCGGTAACTTGGAAACCGCAATATTTACAACGTTTGGTCACGTTGTATATATTTTTTCGATGCCCATTGCTATCATACTCACAGGAGCGATATGTTTTCTTTATTTGTTTCAAGGCATGTCTTTTTTTACAATTCGGACACCTGTTATAGAAAAAAACGCAATAGATAATTATCACTAACATGATAACTGCACCTATGTAATCAGGGCCCTTTTCCGATTTCTCTCCACCATTCGCATAACATACTGTAAACTGAAAAATGGAGAATAAAAAAACAGAAATTAAAGTTTTTGTTTTCATTTCTATTACCAATATTTCAACCAAAATTCATCGAATAACGCTTCTCCCGTCAGTGGTTCGGTATTGTCTTGAAGTTCCGTTAATGAAATCGGGGTCCAGCAGGTATCTCGACATCGATCAACTAAATCAATATATCCGGATTCATCGGGTTCGAAACAGGTTATTACCCAAAAATGTTTGAAACAATCTTCCCAATCCAGGTATGAACCATACTCAACATCGACAATTTTCGAATAAGCTAATTGATTGTCGCGCAGCTGGGTATACGCTTTATTTTCGATAATAATGATATGTTTTTCCGGATATCCGTCATTTTCTAACACAATATTGGCTATCAAATCGATACGCTTCCATTGTTTCCATACATTGGCACTTTCCACACGATATTCCCCTACACACTTTTCTCCGAGCAATTTTCCCAATATAGCCCGACATTTGTCATACAAGACTTCATTTCCCTTGCATTGTTCTTTGTCGGCCGCAAGGCGAATTACCCAAGATAATTCGTAATCCATCATGGTTTCTTTACCATGGTCGCACTCCGAATCATCACACATAAAAAACGATTTACCGTTATCCATCTGTTGTTTTTTTGAGATATTGCCTACTCTTCCGGTTTTCAGCATCCCCGGCCATGTCTGAAATAGAAAAGGACACAGCAACTTTTCCTATTGATTCGGTTCGGCTCTGGTAAGCCTTGGGATCATAATTAGGTAAAAGCAGTCCGTGCCCCTGACGGGTAAGAACCCACTTCGACCAATTATTCCGATCCCAATAAAATTTACCAGATTCAACCGAATCGAATAATCGTCTGCAAGTTATGCTATATGTACAATAAATTTCCTCTCGTTCTTTTACATTCGTTTTCACAAAGAAACGAATTTTTTCCGAAACGAAGAAATTACCCGACCAAAATACCTCTGTCGACTTTAGCAGGCGAATCAACAATATATTCCTATCCGATATCTCTTCTCTTTTCGTTTTTTATCTCTATCTTTGTTTTTAGTTAGATTAAATTCCATGATACCGAAATCCGAACGAGAGCGCATCATCGCGCTCATGAATCGCGAAGTGGTGCCTGCTATCGGCTGCACCGAACCGATCGCCGTGGCGTTGTGCACGGCCCGCGCGACCGAAGAATTGGGCCGCTGCCCCGAACATATCGACGTGCGGCTGAGCGCCAATATTCTGAAAAATGCGATGGGTGTCGGTATCCCGGGCACAGGCGGCATGATCGGACTGCCGATCGCCTTGGCGCTCGGCGCGCTGGTCGGCAAATCGGAATATCAATTGGAGGTGCTGCGCGACGTGACACCCGAGACAGTCGAACGCGGCAAAGCCTACATCGACCGCAAGTGCATCGCCATCGCATTAAAAGAGGGCATCGACGAGAAACTCTATATCGAAGTGGAAGTTTCGGCAGCCGGTCACACGGCAACGGCCATCATCGCCGGAGGACACACGCGATTTGTCTACGTGGCCCGCGACGGTGCGACAACGCTGGACAAACGCACACCGGCAACGACCGAGGCCGAAGAAGAACAAATCGATCTCTCGCTGGCCCGTGTATGGGAATTCGCCACGACGACACCGGTCGAAGAATTGCGGTTCGTGCTCGAATCGCGACGTTTGAACAAGACGGCAGCCGAACAATCGCTCAAATGCGAATACGGCCACAGCGTCGGCCGCACGCTCCGCCGCGAACGGGAGCTGAAAGTGATGGGCGACAGCATCTTCTCGCGCATTCTGGCCTACACGTCGGCAGCCTGCGACGCCCGCATGGCCGGTGCGATGATTCCCGTAATGAGCAACTCGGGCAGCGGCAATCAAGGCATTGCGGCGACCCTTCCGGTGGTGGTCTATGCCGAACAGACCGATGCTACCGAAGAAGCGACCATCCGGGCGCTGACACTGAGCCATCTGACCGTCATCTACATCAAACAAAGTCTGGGTCGTCTCTCGGCATTATGCGGGTGCGTCGTGGCGGCGACAGGTTCGAGCTGCGGCATCACCTATCTGATGGGCGGCGACTACGACCGCATCGTCGCAGCGGTGAAGAACATGATCGCAAATCTGACAGGCATGATTTGCGACGGCGCGAAACCGAGTTGCGCGATGAAGTTGATGAGCGGCGTATCGACCGCCGTATTGTCGGCAATGATGGCGATGGACGGCCATTGCGTAACGCCGTTCGAGGGTATCATCGACCACGACGTCGACCGCTGCATCCGCAATCTGACACGCATCGGACGCGATGGCATGAACGAAACCGACCGCATGGTGCTCGACATCATGACCGACAAGAACTGATCGGCCTACGATGGTCCCCAAAATCGGAGGGGCGCCAGACATGATAGTCTGGCGCCCCTCTCCTTGAACTTATCTACACAACTTTTTGCTTATGGTTTCCGAACGGTGTCACGCTGCGGCTGTCGGGCAGTATCGGACGGCTTGTTTCGAACCGGTCGGTTCGACCGCACGGTAATACTTACGTTATTGGTGCTGTCGCGGATATCGATAGAATAACTTTCCAATTCTTCGAGCTGCTGCTCCAACTCCTCCATATCCGGACGCGATGTCTCGACCCGTACGTTGTTACCCCGAAACAGATGACGCACCCCATCGGTGTAATCGGAACGAAGTCCGAGCACTACGCACGCAACGATAGTCGCAATCCAAAGCAGGAAAGTCGCCAAAATGGTTTTTCCGCCGGGCTTGCGCGAAGCGATCAGGCACATCAACACGTAAATCAGCAGGAAAACGGGCACCAACGCAACCAATATGCCGAAGATCGGCAACCAGATGGAAAACTCGTGAGGCGAAAGGCCCAAGAACTCGTGCCCGCCAACAGCGACGCTTATCAGTCCGATAATCAATCCGCAAGCCGCGCAAATCAACGCGAAGACGATGAATCCGGCGAAGAGTTTCAATAAAATAAGCACCACTTTTCCCAAGACCGAAACGGTTTCGGCCACGACGGATTTCGCCTTGACATCGACGTCGTTGGCTGCAGCTGCAGTCGTGTCGGCGACGGTACGAGCCGTGACGGGTTCGCCGTTCATCTCTAATTTTTGCCTTGCCGAGCGGGCTACCGGCACGGCGAACCACATGACGAGGTAACTGAGCAGAAAGACACCGAAGATATTTCCGAAAATATTGCCGAACCATCCGTGCGAACCGATGATGATCTGAAGAATCACCGGAACGAATACGCTCAGCCGAATCCACACGGCATCGAGACCGAAATATTTGCCCAGACCGGCGCATACGCCGCCCAGTTTGGCATTTTCGATGTCGCGGTAAAGCCGGCGCGGAATGCGCGGCGATTCGGATTGCAGGTCGGCATCGGGATGTTCGTTCTCTTCGGAAATATCCTGCGCGGTGCCCAACTGCCGGATGATGTTCAGCACCAACGGTTTTTCGACGACCCGACCGCCGTCCTGCGCCGAAAGAATCAGTTCGGCAATGCGGGCTTCGATGTCGGCGACGATCTCCGTACCGTCGGGCGAATTCTTGTAAGCTTGCCGGAGGCTCTCCAAATAACACTCCAACTCCTCGTAGGCATCGATGTCCAACGTGAAAGCGACGCCCGATATGCTGCATTTTTTGACTTCGTTCATGATGCGAAGATTTTCGGATTAGCGTTTCTTGACTTCACCGCCGGAACTGACTTTCCGGTCGACCTGACAATCGCCCTTGTATTTCACCGAGCCACCGCTCGACGCCCGGGCCGTGAGTTTCTCCGAGCAGTTCACCTCGGCCTCGGCACCGCTCGCAACATCGACCTCACACATACGGGCCACCATGCCGAACGCATTCAGTTCGGCGCCCGACGAGACTTTCGCTACCATCGCTTCAACCTTACCCGAAAAACGTGCTTCCGAACCGCTGGCCAGCCCGATGTTACACTGGCCGAGATCCGCAGCTGCTTTCAAATCCGTGCCGCTCGACAGCAGGATGGTGCAACGCTCGGCCTTCAGCGCAATATCCAACGAAGCGGCACTCGACAATCGTATATTCATGTCCGAGGCTTTCAGCGCACTTTCCGTACGGATTTCAGCCGCACTCGAAGCCTCGATGGCACGGATTTCACCATTGTTCGGAATCCGGACGGTCACGTCCATGTTCCGTATGTTCACGCGGTCGGCTATGGAGATTCGCAACGTACCGTTTTCGGGCTCGACGACGACATAATCTATCACGTTGTCATTGGCCTTGATGACGATTTCGTCCGTACCGCCGATGATGACCTCGACAGCCCGCGAAGCGTGGATCGCATGGAACGCAGGCGCCTCTTTCGTACGGGTCACAATGTGCTCGCTTCCGCGAATCATCGTATAACTGTTGCGCGAAATACTTTTGGCAGGACGCCGCGAAGCGGCATAACTCGACCTGCCCAATAACAGCCCGAGGCTCAATCCGATCAGAATGCAGATACGCATCAAACTATTTTTCATGGTTTTCAGTTTATGAGGGTTAATTTTCTTGGTTTCCGTCATCCATCTTTCCGTGGCGGATGGTTCGTATCTGGGAGACCAGCTCCTCCCATGCGACATCCAACGAAGCGAGGTATTCGCGCCCCTTTTCCGTCAACGTATAGTACTTCCGCGGAGGGCCCTGCGGCGACTCCTCCCACCGGTAAGTCAGCAATCCGGCATTCTTCTGCCGCGTAAGAATCGGGTAGAGCGTACCTTCGACCACGATCATCTCCGACTGTTTCAGTTCAGCGATGATTTTCGGAGCATAAGAATCCTCGCGAGAGAGAATGGCGAGGATGCAATACTCCAGAATTCCTTTGCGCATCTGCGCTTTTACATTGTCTTCCGTCATGGCATCACCTGATTTTCGGTTCCTTGGGGACGATCAGCCACAGCAGGACATAAATCCAGATGGAGAGACCGCCGAAGAGAATGAGCAAAAGCGTAACCAGCCGGACCGACGACGCCCGCAGTCCGAAGTATTCGGCCACGCCGCCGCAAACACCAGCGAATACGCCGTTGCACACACGATAAAGCCGTCGTTTTCGATTCGTTTCCATAGAGTTGTTTTTTGTTATTCGTTTCTTTTTTTGTCGTGCACAGTAAATTTCCGTACAGGTTCTTCGGGAACGACGATCCACAGGATGACATAAATCCAAATGGAAAGGCCACCGAAGAGAATGAGCAGAAGCGTAACCAACCGGAACAAGCCCGGATCGGCGTCGAAAAATTCGGCCAGCCCGCCGCAGACGCCCGCAATCGAACGCTCGGTACGCGACCGATAGAGCTTGCGAGGGCGGGCATCCGCATCCGTATCGGAGAGATTCTCGCCGTGACGCGTACCGAAACAATCGGGGGTTCCAAGCCGCTCGATGGCAGCCCGCACCCTATCGAGCGATACGACGTACATAGGCGAAGCGGCCTGCTCGCGGAGAATCTCCCCCATGCGGGTCTCGATGTCGGCCTCCGTCTCGGCATCTCCCTCGGGCAAGCGACTATGCACGTCATCGAAATAATCGCGCAACGCCCGATAAGCATCCTCGTCGAGCGTAAAGGGCATCGAGCCGATATTCACGTTTACTGTCTGTTTCATGGTCGTAAAGGTTCCTTGTTATTCGGACAGATTCGATTTCTCTGCCGGTTTTACTACTTTCACGATGCAAATATAATACATATTTCAGTATTATGCAAAACAAAGTACTGAATTTTTGCAAAAAAAATTGCGGGACCCCGACCGTCGGCAGTGCTCCGCAATCCATTGTCTTATCGGCCGACCTGCTAAACAACAGCCGGTTCGGTGCTCACGACCGCGTATTCGGTCGTCACAGGGGCGATTTTCCGCAACATCTGCATCAATCCGCAATACCGCTCCTGCGCCAGCCTCACGGCACGCCCCACTTTCGTCTGATCGGCATCCGTACCGCACTCGATGTTGTAAACGATGTGGAACGAACGGAATTCGCTCCCCGCCTGCAACACGGGCGTATCGAGTTCGCCCGACAAACTGATTTCGAATCGTTTCGGCACGATACGCTCCTTGCCAAGAATGTGCATCGCCGTCAGTCCGGCACACTTCGCCCCTGCATAAAGCAGCAGCGCCTTAGGATTCATCGCATCGCATTCCGAATCGCTTTCGGGTTCGAACCGCGCACCGTCTACCAGATGCAAAGTCACTTTTTCTATCATAATTATGTTCCAGTTGGATGAATATTGCCTTTTCCGCGGCAAGAATCGTTCCCCAAAAGCAGCCGTCAACCAAAAAATCCCCTGTCTTCGAATTTCGTCCGGCGATTTCCGCATCGCCAAAATGCAAACGGGTTTGTTTTTGCCCTCGCTTATACCTATCTTTGCAACGGAAAAATATTCGGTCAGCATGCGAATCGCAACATACCTTCTGACATTGTGCATCCTTTGCGCAGCGGATGCCCGTGCCATGACGCCCGAAACGGCCCGTAGACTCCAACGGGGCCGCGAACTCTTCGAATACGGACGTTGGAGCGATGCCCGGAACGAATTCCGGCAGGTGCGCGCCGAGCTGGCATCCACCGATTATGCAGCAATACAAGAAGTCGATTATCATCTGGCGGCCTGTGCCGTCGAGTTGGGCAGCATCGACGCCGCCGAAGCCTTGTCGGAGTTCGAACGCAACTACCCGGGATCGACCTATCTGAACGACGTGCGATTCGCCTTGGGGTCGTACTACTGCGCAACGGGCAACATGACGGAAGCCGGCAACCAGTTCCGCCGCACCGACCGTTCGGCATTGAACCCGTCGCGACGCGAGCAATACGACTTCCGGTGCGGCTACATCGCATTCGTCGAAGGAAACCATGCCGAAATGCACGAACACCTCAACAGCATCCCGGCAAAAAGCGAACTGGCCGACCATGCTCTCTACTACAAATCCTATATCGATTACGTCGAC
Source organism: Alistipes sp. (assembly GCA_003979135.1). Lineage (GTDB taxonomy): Bacteria > Bacteroidota > Bacteroidia > Bacteroidales > Rikenellaceae > Alistipes. The sequence goes on along the minus strand of RYWP01000013.1, from coordinate 20,065 downwards.
GGCCGCAGCGAACGGGCCCGTCAAGGGTTCGAACAGTTGCTGCACAGCGAGACTTATTCCGAAATCGCACCTTACTATCTGATACAGCTGGCGTTCATCGAGGGAAATCATGAATATGTCGTGGAATACGGCGAGCAGCTGGCCTTGCACGCATCGCCCGAACGGCAGGCCGAAATTGAACGCATCATCTCCGAATCGTGGTTCCGGTTGGGCAACTACGAAGCGACCATCGAGCACTTGCGCGCCTACACCGAGGCCGGAGGCGACGAAACCCGCGAAACCGCCTATCTGATGGGCTTTTCGCTCTACAACACCACCCGCTACGACGAAGCGACGGGATGGTTGCGCAAGGCCTGCATCGGCGCAGAAGATGCCTTGACGCAGAATGCCTCCTACCACCTGGCAGACTGTTATCTGCGGGCCGGCAACAAGCAGGATGCCATGCAGGCGTTTGCCATAGCCTCCGCCGGTGAGTTCGACAAGTCGATCGCCGAAAATGCCCAGTTCTACTACGCAAAACTGCAATATGAATCGGGCGACAATTTCTACAACAACGCCATCCACGCACTGCAACAATACATCGAGCGTTATCCGCAATCGGCCCGCATTCCCGAAGCCCGCACGCTGCTGATCGCCGCCTACTACAACTCACGCGACTACGAAGCCGCCTATCGGGCCATCCGCGCCATGCCGTCGAACGACCCCGAAGCCCGCGCTGCATTGCAGAAAATCGCCTATTTCCGCGGGCTGTCGGCCTACAAGTCGGGCGACCGCGCGGCAGCCGGGCGCTATTTGGCCGAATCCGCAGCCGTAAATGTCAGCCCGAAATATGCGGCTTTGGCCAACTTCTGGCAAGGCGAAATCGCATTCGAGCAAGGCGACTACGCCCTTGCCGCCGTCAAATACGACAGCTACCTCCGCCGCGCCCCGCAAAGCGAACCGGAATACGTCATGGCTTGGTACAACTTGGGATACTGCAACTTCTCGCAGGAACGCATGGAAGAAGCCGAGACGAATTTTCAGAAATTCCTCGGCCTGCATCCGCAAGAGGATCGCTACCGCAACGACACCTACAACCGACTGGGCGACATCCGCTACACCGAACGTCGGTTCGGCGAGGCGCTCGAACTGTATGACAAAACCATCGCTGCGGGAGGACCCGAAAAACACTACGCCCGATACCAGCGGGCACTGACACTCGGGCTCATGGACGATCCGGAGCAGAAACGGCAGACATTGAGCCGCATCGTCGCCGACGGACAGGGGCCTTACGTCGAATCCGCTCACTTCGAGTTGGGCCGCAGCCAAATGGCGGCGGAGCATTATGCCGAAGGTGCCGCCACAATGGAAAAATTCATCCGGCAATATCCGCACTCGTCGCACCGGTCGCAGGCACTCTCCGATTTGGGACTGGCCTACCTCAATCTGGGCGACCGCGATAAGTCGTTGAAATACTATGGCATGATCGTCGCCTCGGCGCCGCGTTCGGCCGAAGCACGCGATGCCATGCAAGGCATCCGCGACATCTATGTCTCGCGCGGCGACGCCGACGCCTATTTCGATTATGCTGCCAAAGCGGGAGTCGAAAGCGACCTGACCGCCCTTTCGCGCGACTCGCTGTCGTTCGCTGCGGCGCAGAAACTCTATATCACCGAGGACAGCCAGACGGCCGCAAAATCGCTCCGAAGCTACCTGATGAGCTATCCGAAAGGTTTCTACCGCCGCGATGCGCTCTATCTGTTGAGCGACTGCTACCTGCGCAACAAAGAGCGCAACAAGGCCATCGGAACGCTGACCGAACTTTCAAAAGAGGCGAACAACCCCTACTCGTTCAAAGTGCTGGACAAACTGTCGGAGCTGACCTACGCCGACAAGCGCTATGCCGAAGCGGCTGTCGCCTACCGCAAGCTCTACGACGCAGCGCCGACCGCGACCGAACGTGAAAAGGCCATGACCGGTTACGTCCGTGCAACCATCGCAGCCGGAGACAAGACGCATATCCGCGAAATGGCGGAAGATGTGCGCAAGCATTCCGATGCCGGAGCAACGGCCCGCCGTGAGGCGACGCTCGCACTGGCCGACCACCACCGTCTCGCAGGCAAACGCACCAAAGCCAACGAACTCTACAAGGAATTGTCGGGCGAAGTCCGCACGAACGAAGGCTCGGCAGCCAACTACCACCTGCTGGAAGACCGATTCAAGCAAGGCGAAACGAAGCAGCTCGAAAAGGCGATTTTTGCCTTTTCCGACCGTCAGCCGAGGCCCTACTGGTCGGCCAAAGCCTACATCCTGCTGGGCGATTACTACCTCGGCAAGGGCGATGAGTTCCAAGCGCGGGCCACATGGCAGAGCGTTGCAAGCGGCTATTCGCCCGACGACGACGGCATCGTCGACGAAGCTGCAGCCCGCATCCGTAAACTGAACCGAAAATGAAAAAAATCCTGCTGATAGCCGCCTTGTGCGCGGTATTGCCCCGCACGGCCGGAGCCCAAGTCCGGAAAGAGGTCGAAGTGACGAAAGAATACATCCCGAGCGTGGAGCAGGCTCCCAAGCTGCCCATCGCACCCGACATGACCGACACGACGCAGATGCGTCCCGAAATCGCCTACGCCGTATCGCCTTTCGCACTCAACTCCCCGCTCGAACTGCAACCCATCCATCCGACGACCGTCACGTTCTGGAACTTCAACCGACCGGAGCTCTGCTATCTCAAAGCCGGTGCGGGTTATCCGCTCAATTCGGCGCTCGACTTTCATGTTGCGACCCAGCATCCGAACACAGGCTACGCTCTGGGATATATCCATCACGAGGGCCGCTACGCCGACATCCGCAACGATTTCGACCTCAAAAACAAATCGATGCGAATGTTCAATCGTGCAGGGGCTGCCGCCGGAAAATACATCGGCAAGCACATCATCGAGGCCGCAGCTTCGTATGAAAACCGACTCTCTCACCGCTACGGAGCCTATATCGACCCATCGATAGCCGGCTGGTTTCCGGTCGCCCCCGGGGCGCGCGTCGACTATGGCGATGCCGATTTCGCTTTCCGCATCGGCGACGATTTCCAAGACTTGAGCCGCGTCAATTTCGAATTGGCAGCCCAATGCAACCTCTTTTTCGACCAATCGGTCTGGACGAGCAATGACAACCGCCCGCGCCAGACCACGCTCCATGCCAGCGGCAAACTTGCACGGGCATTCGGACGCCATCGGTTCTCGCTCGAAGCCGGTTATGACCGATACGCAGGCCACCGGTCGATCACGGCACTCGAAGAACACGTATTCCGTGGCAGCATCCGCTACGGCGCCGAAACCCGCATGACGAATTTCGAAGTCGGTCTCGACTACTACCGCGACCGGATTTCTGGCACGAAGGACGAAAACTATTTCCTGCCATTCGTCCGACTGAGTTTCAACCTCGGCACAAAGAAGATACGCCCGTTCTTGGATGTGGACGGTTCGTTCCGAGCGAACGACTACCGCTCACTGACCCGCCAATGCCCATATGTCACGCCCGGCACACTCCAAACCAAAAGTTCGGTGGATTACAAGACACGGCTCGGCATCAGCGGCAACTTATGGCGCGAACGGCTCGCCTATCGCCTCTATGCCGCATTCTCGCTCAACAACGACCATAACTATTGGTACTCCACCGGCATATACGACGCGGCAGCGCAACGGGTATTGGCCGCAGCTCTCACGCTGCAACCCGCACAAGCGCGTCAAACCGTCACATCGTTCCACGGCGAGGCCGAATTCCATCCGGTCAATGCTCTGCGCATCGAACTCGGCCTGCATGCGAATCTTTATAATGACAACCTCGATTTCGGCAACGGTGTGCCCAAATTCGAGGGTAATTTCGGTATCCGCTATTCCGTGAAGCAAATTTCGTTCGGCGTCTCGCTTGCGGGACAGACGGCGCAAAAATGGACCTTGCTCTACACCGATATCGTCAATGCTCCCGAAACGGACGAAACCGGCACGGAGAGCTCCGACATAGCGGAACGCGGCACATTCAAGGTTCCTGCAACGATGAATCTGCAAGCGACGTTCGACTGGAGAATCTCACAGCTCGTCGGCATTTTCGTCGAAGGCGACAATCTGCTGAATCACAAACTGTATCGCCAGCCGTGGTATCCCGAGTACGGCGCCAACTTCACCCTCGGCGTGAAACTCGCGTTCTGACCTTCTATCCGCTTCATCGATTCACAAAAAAGAGCGGCCGGAGACGGTCGCTCTTTGATTTTAGGTTTTGGTTATTGGTTCGATTCGTTCGAGACCGCGGATGCCGAACCGAGCAACAGACTGCGTTCGCCGCATACGGAGATTTCGACGGGTTCGCCCTCGTTCCGCACGTCGATGCCGTCGTGAGTGACGGTGACGGTCAGAATCCGGCCGCGATAGTCCACACGGAATGCAAGCGACCGCCACGCATCGGGCAAATGCGGCTCGAAATTCAGCACGCCGTCGCGCATCCGCATCCCGCCGAAGCCCTCGACCACGGCCAGCCACGAACCGGCCATCGAAGTGACGTGGCACCCCTCCTCGACCTCGCGGTTATAGTCGTCCAAGTCGAGACGCGATGTCCGCAAATACATCTCGTAAGCCTTCGCCGCATCGCCGATTTTCGCGGCGAGAATGGCGTGCACGCAAGGCGAAAGGGAGGATTCATGCACCGTGCGGGCCTCGTAGAAACGGAAGTTGCGGCGGATCGTCTCCATGTCGAAATCCTCTTGGAAGAAATAGAGGCCCTGCAAAACGTCGGCCTGCTTGATGAAACACGACCGCAGGATGCGATCCCACGACCACTTCTGGTTGATGGGCCGCTCGACGGGATCGAGCTCGCTTACGAGCACCTGCTCCTTGTCCAAGTAACCGTCCTGTTGGAGGAAGATGCCGCGCTCACGGTCTTCGCCCAAATACATCTTGCCGACAATTTCCATCCAGCGGGCGGTTTCGGCCGACGCGTCGAAGCGCCGCTTCGCGCAGATGCGGGCGTAATCCTCGGGGCGGTTTTCGCGCACCCAAGCCGCCGCCTCGGCCGCGTAACGCATGCACCAGCAAGCAATGTAAGAGGTGTACCAGTTGTTGTTGACATTGTTTTCGTACTCGTTGGGGCCCGTGACGCCCAACATCACGTACTGCTGCCGCGCTTCGGACCACGTGATGCGCTGGGCCCAGAAACGCGCGATGGAGAGCAACACCTCCAATCCACCCTCAGCTAAATAGGTGCGGTCGTCGGTATAGCGAATGTAATTGTAAATGGCATAGGCGATAGCGCCGTTGCGGTGAATCTCCTCGAAGGTGATTTCCCACTCGTTGTGGCACTCCTCGCCGTTGATCGTCACCATCGGATAGAGCGCCGCACCCTCCTTGAAACCGAGTTGGGCAGCATTCTCGATCGCCTTGTCCAGCTGGTTGTAGCGGTAGACGAGCAGTTCGCGGGCGACCTCCTGTCCGGTGGTCGCAAGATAGAACGGCAGGCAGTAGGCCTCCGTGTCCCAATAGGTGACGCCACCGTATTTCTCGCCCGTGAAGCCTTTGGGGCCGATGTTCAGACGAGTGTCAACACCCGTGTAGGTCTGCAACAACATGAAGATGCAGAAACGGATGCCCTGCTGTGCGGCCGCATCGCCGTCGATATCGATGTCGCACCGGTGCCAGCGGGCAGCCCAAGCCTCCTCCTGCTCTTTCAGCAGCGCATCGAAACTGGACTGCAATCCGTCGACAGCCACGGCCTGCGCCGCTACCGCCAACTCCTCGGGCCGGTGGTTCAACGACGAACAGATGCCCGCATACTTATATAAAATCGCCGTTTCGCCCTTGTCGCGATGCACGGTCGCCGTCCGACGGGGTTTCTCGGGTTCGGTCTCGCAGACGAACTGTGCCCCTTCCAATACCACGGCCTGCGCCCAAGCGACCTCGAAGCCGCTTTTGCGCGTGCGGCTCTGCGTGACGTCGGCATCGGTCTGCACCAGTTCCCAAAATTTCTCGTCGTAGTTGGCATCGGCGTTCCGCACGTCGGCGTCGATATAGGGCGAAAAGGTGATTTCGGCGGCCCGATTGACGGGCGTGACACTATACCGGATAACGCCCAGCTCGCGCCGCTCCAACGAGAGGAACCGCACGGCCTCGACCTCGACTTCGGCGCCGTTTTTCAGCACGACGGTCATCCGGCGGGTCAACACCGACCGCCGCATGTCCATTTCGCGGTAGAAGCGTTTCACCTCGCACTGCGCCAAATCAAGCTCCTCGCCGTCGATGCGCACGTCGACCCCGATCCAGAAGGCGGAGTTCAGCACTTTGGCGAAATACTCGGGATAGCCGTTCTTCCACCACCCCACACGGGTCTTGTCGGGATAATAGACGCCGCCGATGTAGTTGCCCTGCAACGAGGGGCCCGAATAACGCTCCTCGAAGTTGGCGCGGCCGCCCATCACGCCGTTGCCCAACGCGAACAACGATTCGGACGACTTGACGCGCGCAGGGTCGAAATCCTGCTCGATCAACAACCACGGATCAATGCACAGAGTCAGTCTATTGTTTTGCATAACGCATCGTATGTAAAGTTTTCAAATGTCATGATCGCCATCGTCGCCCGAGCGAGCAATTTATCGCCGCCGACGCCCACCGACCGCATGCCGGCCCGAGTGGCTGCTTCGATACCGGCTGCGGCATCCTCGAATACGACGCACCTTTCGGGAGCGATGCCGAGCAATTCGGCCCCTTTCGAAAAGACCACAGGATCAGGTTTGGCGCGCGAAACGAGCGTACCGTCGACAATCGCATCGAAGACGTCGCGCAAGGCACACCGGTCGAGAATCGTTCCGGCATTCTTCGACGCCGAACCGAGCGCAATTTTCACTCCGTTCCGTTTCAGATCGGCAAGAAACGCCCGTACACCCGGCAGCACATCGTCGGGCGTCATGGTCGAAACGTAGTTCAGATAACGGGCGTTCTTTTCGGCGGCCAAACGCTCTTTCTCCTCCGGCGAAAAGCGGTTTTCCATGCCGCCAACGCACAACACGATGTCGAGCGACGCCATGCGGCTGACGCCTTTAGTCGCCTCGCCCTGCTCGGGCGTAAACTCGAATCCGAGGTCGTGCGCCATGTCGGCCCACGCCCGATAATGGAAGCGCGCGGTGTCGACCAACACGCCGTCCAAATCGAATATGCAACAGGTTATCATCTCTGTATTACTTTTTTTCGCGCACGAAGCAGACCGAAGCGGCCTCCAAAACCATCAGCACCGGCCAGCCCGATCATCGACCGTGCGTCGGAATCGAACAGGTACTGCACGACACCCAACGGCAACATCACGCGCGGAATATGACGCATCAACTCGATGAACGAGGGACGCTGTTCCGCAACGGCAGCGGTTCCGGAGGCTGGCTCCGCCGACAAACCCACTGCTGAGAAATCCCTTGTGGACGACTCCGCCCCACCCTCCGGAAGCACTTCTTCGCTGTATTTCGAAAATTCCTCGGGAGGATACTCGCGCGTACGCAACGCAGTGAAAAGCACCGTGAACAGCAGAATAGCCCCGCCTATATAATAGGAATAGGCGAAGTGGTCGGCCCCCAACGATTCGAAGATGGTCGAAGTATTCGAATTCTGAAGCGAATAGCCGATCTGCACACCCAGAAACCCGAAGCTGAGGTTCCAGATTTGCCCGAAAGACAAATTAGGCTTTTTCATGTCGTTAGTAATTCGGTTTGATTCGGTTATGCAAATTTTAATAAAACTATCGAGAAAAGCAACACGAAAGCATCAAATGGTGAATATTCGGCAACAAACTGCGAAAAAACCGCCGTGAACGGAAAAACAGCAGTTCGAACGGGCATCCCAACACGTCAATCCGACACAACAGAAAGCACGACGTCGATTTAGAGATTCGGGCAGAATTCGTTATATTTCAGATAGCAAAACGCCGACGTCGTGAAGAAACTCCGTCTCGCATACATTATCCATCTGTTCGCACTGGTACACGCCGGCATCGACGTACTGTGCCATGCGTTCCACGTGCAGGACGAACTGTTGCTGACCGGTGCGACCATCACTCTATCAGCATCCTCTGCTTCCGCAAACAATAGAGCATCGATGTCGTGGCCACCGCTTACGACCATTATGCCGTCAAGGCATTCGAGGTCGATTCAATCGACTACCTGCTGAAACCCATAGGCCTGCCCGATCTGCAACGCGCCATCGAACGCTATCGCAACCGCCGCAAAGCGCCGGAACTGGACATCGCCCGCTTGCGGGCAGCACTCGCACCGAATACGGAACGCAACTACAAACAACGCTACCTGCTGCGATTCAACGACAAACTCGCCCCCACGCGTTTTTTCTGCATCTCACACAATTGCATCATATCGAACTCAGGTATCGGAAGCGTAGCGAGACGGCTGGGAAACCGACTGGAACTCAAACTGAAGCCGGATAAAGCAATCGATTCATTCGTCAGTCGTGCCAAGACTGCGGAATTTATCGCGTGGCTCGAAAACGGCGGAAAAAAAGCGAGGGCACAATAAAAGCGAGGGCGGTCATTTCGAAGACCGCCCTCGCTTTCGATAGATATTATATCTGAAACGTTACTGTGCCTGCTGCAACGTTTCCAAATCGGCTTTGGCACCGACGAACAGATTCTCGTACTCCGGCAGACCCGTACCACCCGGAATCTTGTGACCGCAGATGACGTTCTCCTTGAGGTTCTCCAACGGGTCGGTCTTCGCTTGAATGGCTGCCTCGTTGAGCACCTTGGTGGTCTCTTGGAACGAAGCCGCCGAGATAAAGCTCGACGTCTGCAACGCCGCACGAGTAATACCCTGCAAGATCTGCGTCGACGTAGCCGGCACGATATCGCGAACCTGCACGGGACGCATGTCACGGCGCGTCAAGCTCGAATTCTCGTCGCGCAACTTCCGCAACGAAACGATCTGTCCGGGCTGCATCTCCGTCGAATCGCCGGCATCGGTGACGACCACCTTGTCGTACAACTCGTCGTTGACGTCCATGAACTCCCATTTGTCGACGATCTGGTCTTCGAAGAATCGGGTGTCGCCCGGATCTTCGATCTTGACCTTCGACATCATCTGACGGACGATTACCTCGAAATGTTTGTCGTTGATCTTCACGCCCTGCATGCGGTAAACCTCCTGCACCTCGTTGACGATGTACTCCTGCACGCGCGTCGGGCCGAGGATGTTCAGAATATCCGAAGGCGTGATAGCACCGTCCGACAATGCGCCGCCGGCCTTCACGAAGTCGTTCTCCTGCACGACGATCTGACGCGACAGGGGCACCAAGTAACGTTTCACATCGCCCTGTTTCGAAGTAACGATGATTTCACGATTACCGCGTTTGATTTTGCCGAACGAGATTTCGCCGTCGATTTCCGACACGATGGCCGGATTGGACGGATTGCGCGCCTCGAACAATTCCGTAACGCGCGGCAGACCGCCGGTGATATCGCCGCCGGACTTGCCGACGACGCGCGGAATCTTGATGAGAATATCGCCAGCCTTGATGCGGGCGTTATCCTTGACAACGACGTGCGCACCCACAGGCAAGTTGTATTGCTTGACCTCCTCGCCCTCCTTGTTGACAACGCGGATAATGGGATTCTTCATACGGTCTTTCGATTCGATGACCACCTTTTCCGACAAACCGGTCTGTTCGTCGCGCTCGTCGCGATAGGTGACACCCTCGATAACACTGTCGTATACCGCTTTACCCTCGTATTCCGAGATGATGACGGCGTTGTACGGATCCCATTCGCAGATCATATCGCCTTTCTTGACTTGGGCACCATCCGCCATGAAGAGCGTCGAACCGTAAGGCAACGCGTGGGTATAGAGGACGATTTCGGTCTTCGGATCGACAATGCGGAACTCCGACTGACGCGAAATCACGATATTGATCGGCTCGCCTGCGGAGTTCTTGCCCTTCACGGTGCGCAACTCCTCGATATCCAAACGGCCCTCGTATTTCGAAACGACGTTGGTTTCGACGGCCGTGCCACCGGCCACACCGCCGACGTGGAACGTACGCAGGGTCAGCTGCGTACCCGGTTCGCCGATGGACTGCGCCGCGATAACGCCGACCACCTCGCCTTTCTGCACCATACGCGCCGTGGCCAAGTTGCGGCCATAGCACTTCGCGCAAACGCCGTGACGCGCCTCGCAGGTCAGCACCGAACGGATTTCGACCGATTCGAGCGGCGATTTCTCGATCGCCTCGGCAATCGCTTCGGTAATCTCCTCGCCCGCCTTGCAGAGCACCTCGCCCGTCAACGGGTGGATAACATCGTTCAACGCCGTACGGCCCAAGATGCGGTCGTACAAAGTCTGCACCACGTCATCGTTGCGTTTGATGGCCGTAGCCGTTAAGCCGCGCAGCGTGCCGCAATCTTCCTCGTTGATGATAACATCCTGCGCCACATCGACCAAACGACGGGTCAGATAACCGGCATCGGCAGTCTTCAACGCCGTATCGGCCAAACCCTTACGGGCACCGTGCGTCGAAATGAAGTACTCCAACACCGAAAGACCCTCCTTGAAGTTCGAGAGAATCGGGTTCTCGATGACCTGCTGGCCACCCTCGACGCCCGACTTCTGCGGCTTGGCCATCAGACCACGCATACCGCTCAACTGACGAATCTGTTCCTTCGAACCACGGGCACCGGAATCCAACATCATGTAGACAGGGTTGAAACCGTCGTTATCGTTCACCAGCGTATCGATTACGGCTTTGGTCAACTTGGTGTTGATATTGGTCCAAACGTCGATAATCTGGTTATAACGCTCGTTGTTGGTGATAAGACCCATATTGTAGTCATCCATGATGGCATCGGCGCGTTCGTAACCCTCCTGTACGAGCTGTTCTTTCTGCTCCGGAACGATTACAGCGTCGAGGTTGAACGACAGACCACCTTGGAATGCCATCCGATAACCCATGTCCTTGATGTCGTCGAGGAAAGCAGCCACTTTATCGGCACCGGCCTTTTTCATCACCACAGCGATGATGTCGCGCAACGAACGTTTGGTCAGCACCTCGTTGATGTAACCGACCTCCTTCGGCACGACCTGATTGAACAGGATACGGCCGATGGTGGTCTCTTTCACTACCTGCACGGGGTTGCCCTGCTCGTCGAGGTCGTCGACCAAGCACTTCACGAGTGCGTGCAGGTCTACGCGCTTCTCGTTGTAGGCGATGATAGCCTCCTCGGGGCCGTAGAACGTCAGACCCTCGCCTTTCATGCCCTTGCGGGGCTTCGTGATGTAGTAGAGACCAAGCACCATATCCTGCGACGGCACGGTAATCGGGGCACCGTTGGCGGGATTCAAGACGTTGTGCGAACCGAGCATCAGCAGTTGCGCCTCCAAAATGGCGGCATTGCCCAACGGCAAGTGCACGGCCATCTGGTCACCGTCGAAGTCGGCGTTGAATGCAGTACAAGCCAAAGGATGCAACTGCATTGCCTTACCCTCGATCAGTTTGGGCTGGAATGCCTGAATACCCAGACGGTGCAACGTCGGAGCACGGTTCATCAACACGGGGTGTCCCTTGATGACATTCTCCAAAATGCCCCAGATAACGGGGTCTTTGCGGTCGATGATCTTCTTGGCCGACTTCACCGTCTTGACGATGCCGCGCTCGATAAGCTTGCGGATGATGAACGGCTTGTAGAGTTCGGCAGCCATATCTTTCGGGATACCCATTTCGTGCATCTTCAGCTCGGGGCCGACGACGATGACCGAACGGGCCGAATAGTCGACGCGCTTACCGAGCAGGTTCTGACGGAAACGGCCTTGCTTACCCTTCAACGAATCCGAAAGCGACTTGAGCGGACGGTTCGATTCGTTCTTGACAGCATTGCTCTTGCGCGAGTTGTCGAACAACGAATCGACAGCCTCCTGCAACATACGTTTCTCGTTGCGCAGAATGACCTCCGGAGCCTTGATTTCGATCAGTCGTTTCAGACGGTTGTTACGGATGATGACACGACGATAGAGGTCGTTCAAATCCGACGTAGCGAAACGACCGCCGTCGAGCGGCACCAACGGACGCAACTCGGGCGGAATCACCGGAATGACACTCAACACCATCCACTCAGGACGGTTTTTGCCATTCGAAGCGCGGAACGATTCGATGACGTTCAAGCACTTCAGAGCCTCGGACTTGCGCTGCATCGACGTCTCCGTCGAAGCTTTGTGACGCAACGCATAAGACATCGAATCGAGATCTACATCTTTCAACAGGGTGTAAATAGCCTCGGCACCCATCTGTGCGATGAACTTGTTGGGATCGCTGTCGTCGAGCGACTGGTTGCCTTTCGGCAGTGCAGCCAACACGTCGAGATATTCTTTCTCGGAGAGCGTGGCCAGTTTCTCGATGCCCTGCTCCGAAGCGGCGCCCGCGTTGATAACGACATAACGCTCGTAATAGATGATGGCTTCGAGTTTTTTCGACGGGATGCCCAACAGATAACCGATTTTGGAGGGCAACGACCGGAAATACCAGATGTGTACCACCGGCACGACCAACGAAATGTGGCCCATACGCTCGCGGCGCACCTTCTTTTCGGTCACCTCCACACCGCAACGGTCGCAAACGATACCCTTATAACGGATGCGCTTGTACTTGCCGCAATGGCACTCATAATCCTTCACCGGTCCGAAAATCCGCTCGCAGAACAAACCGTCGCGTTCGGGTTTGTAGGTGCGATAGTTGATCGTCTCCGGTTTGAGCACCTCGCCGCTCGACTGGGCCAGAATCTCTTCGGGAGAGGCCAGACCAATCGAAATACGGCTGTAACCGTTGTTCGTCTTATTTTCTTTCGAAATTGACATATATTTACTGTTTTTCTTATCCTCTGATAATCAACTACTCCAGTTTGATGGACAACGCCAAACCGCGCAACTCGTGCAGCAAGACGTTCATCGCCTCGGGAATGCCCGGCTTTGGCAGGTTGTCGCCCTTGACGATTGCTTCGTATGCTTTCGCACGACCCGTCACGTCGTCGGACTTGACCGTCAGAATCTCCTGCAGGATGTTGGCGGCACCGAAGCCCTCGAGTGCCCAAACCTCCATCTCACCGAAACGCTGACCGCCGAACTGCGCCTTACCGCCCAACGGCTGCTGGGTAATGAGCGAGTACGGACCGATGGAACGTGCGTGCATCTTGTCGTCGATCATGTGGCCCAGCTTGAGGAAGTAGGTCACGCCGACCGTTGCCGGCTGGTCGAAGCGCTCGCCCGTTTCGCCGTTGTACAGATAGGTTCGGCCGCTGCGCGGGAGGCCCGCCTTGGCGACATATTCGTTGATCTGTTCGAGCGAAGCACCGTCGAAAATCGGCGTTGCGAACTTCACGCCCAACTCGCGACCGGCCCAACCGAGCACAGCCTCGTAAATCTGGCCCAAGTTCATACGCGACGGCACACCCAGCGGGTTCAGCACGATGTCGACGATCGTACCATCCTCCAAGAACGGCATGTCCTCGTCGCGCACGACCTTCGCCACGATACCCTTGTTACCGTGACGACCAGCCATCTTGTCGCCCACTTTCAGTTTGCGCTTCTTGGCGATGTAGACCTTCGCCATCTGAATGACACCCGTCTGCGGCAGTTCATCGCCGTTCGTGAGGTTGTATTTCTCGCGCTTCGTGGCAGCATCGGCCTTTTTCCACTCGATCGTGTAGTTGTTGACCGTCGTTTCGATCAGTTCATCGATATGAGCATCGCCCGTCCAGTTGCAGGTGCCGAGGTTGAGATAACCCATCGCCGCGCCAGTCTTTTCATCGATCGTCTTGCGCGAAATCTCATCCAACATCTTCTGCGTGAACTTCGTACCGGCAGGATACAACTCGACGCCGTAATAATCGGCAATGCCAATCGTGGTCTTGCCTTGAAGCAACGACCAAAGTTTGGCGACGAGGCGTTTCGTCAGGTCGGCGATCTCGACAACGAACTTTTCATCGACTTTCTCCAACTGCACCTTTTCGGCGTTCTTGCCTTTCTTGTTCTCCTTGTTGGCTCGGCTGTAAAGTTTGGTGTCGATGACGACGCCATGCAGCGATGGCTGCGCTTTCAACGAAGCATCTTTCACATCGCCCGCCTTATCGCCGAAGATAGCGCGCAGGAGTTTCTCCTCGGGCGACGGATCGCTCTCGCCTTTCGGGGTAATCTTACCGATAAGAATATCGCCCGGCTCGACATTGGCGCCGATACGAATGATACCGTTCGTATCGAGATCCTTCGTTGCGTCTTCCGAGACGTTCGGAATGTCGGAAGTCAACTCTTCGATACCACGCTTGGTGTCGCGCACCTCCATGATATACTCGTCAACGTGCACCGACGTATAGATGTCCTCACGCTGGATACGCTCCGAAATCACAATGGCGTCCTCGAAGTTGTAACCTTTCCACGGCATGTAAGCCACCTTGAGGTTACGGCCCAACGCCAACTCGCCGTTCTGCGTCGAATACCCCTCGGTCAGAATCTGGCCTTTCGACACACGATCGCCGGTCAGCACAGTCGGCTTCAACGTAACGGAAGTATTCTGGTTCGTCCGGCGGTAACGCGGCAATTCGTAGGTCGTCACCTCGGGCTCGAACGACACAAGCACCTCGTCGGGCGTCTTATCGTATTTGATCTGAATCTTCGTGGCATCGGCAAACGTCACCTCGCCGTCGCCCTCGGCAACGATCTGAATACGACTGTCGATAATCATGTCCTTCTCCAAACCGGTTCCCACGATAGGTGCTTCGGTCGTCACCAACGGCACAGCCTGACGCATCATGTTCGCACCCATCAAGGCACGGTTGGCATCATCGTGCTCCAAGAACGGAATCAAACTGGCAGCAATCGACGCAATCTGATTCGGCGCAACGTCCATCAACGTCACCTCGTTAGCCGTGACAACGGGGAAGTCGGCACCTTCGCGCGCCTTGATACGCTCGGGGTGCAAGAAATGGCCCTCGTCGTCGATCGGCATATTCGATTGTGCAACGATCTGCCCCTCTTCCTCTTCGGCCGTATAATACCGGATATGACTGTTATTCATATCGATCTGACCGTCCGTCACCTTGCGGTAAGGAGTCTCGATGAAGCCCATCGGCGAAATCTTGGCATAGACGCACAACGACGAAATCAGACCGATGTTCGGGCCTTCCGGCGACTCGATGGGACACAAACGGCCGTAGTGGGTGTAGTGCACGTCTCGCACCTCGAAACCTGCACGCTCACGCGACAGACCGCCCGGACCGAGAGCCGACAAACGGCGTTTGTGCGTAATCTCGGCCAACGGGTTGATTTGGTCCATGAACTGCGACAACTGCGACGTGCCGAAGAACGAATTGATGACCGACGACAACGTCTTGGCGTTGATCAGGTCAACCGGCGTGAAGACCTCGTTGTCGCGGACATTCATCCGCTCGCGAATGGTGCGAGCCATGCGGACGAAGCCGACCGAAAACTGGTTCGAAAGCTGCTCGCCCACCGTACGCACACGACGGTTCGACAAGTGGTCGATGTCATCGACCTCGGCTTTCGAGTTGATGAGCTGAATCAAGTATTTGATGATGGCGATGATATCCTCGCGCGTCAACGTACGGATAGCCGGATCGATGTCCAAATCCAGCTTCTTGTTGATGCGGTAACGGCCCACGTCACCCAAATCATAGCGTTTGTCCGAGAAGAAAAGCTTCTCGATAACGTCGCGCGCAGTCGCCTCGTCGGGCGGCTCCGAAGCACGCAACTGGCGGTAGATGTAAACCACCGCCTCTTTCTCGGAGTTGCAGGGGTCTTTCTGCAACGTATTATATATAATGGAAAAGTCGATACCCGACTGATTCTCCTTGTGCAGCAGAATCGTCTTGGCACCGCTCTCGATAATCTGGTCGATATGCTCATCTTCGAGCACCGTCTCACGGTCTACAATGATGTTATTACGCTCGATGGAAACCACCTCGCCCGTATCCTCGTCCACGAAATCTTCGACCCAAGTCGAGAGCACACGGGCAGCCAACTTACGGCCTACAGCCTTTTTCAGATTGACTTTCGTCACCTTCACCTCGTCGGCAAGATCAAAAATCTCCAGGATCTGCTGGTCGGCCTCGTAACCGATGGCGCGCAACAACGTCGTAACGGGCAATTTCTTCTTACGGTCGATGTAGGCATACATCACGTTGTTGATGTCCGTAGCGAACTCGATCCACGAACCCTTGAACGGGATGATGCGCGCGGAATAGAGTTTGGTGCCGTTGGTGTGCATGCTTTGTCCGAAAAACACACCCGGCGAACGGTGCAACTGCGAAACGACGACACGTTCGGCACCGTTAATGACGAACGTACCCCGTTCGGTCATATAGGGAATCGTCCCGAAATAGACATCCTGAATCACGACGTCGAAATCCTCGTGTTCGGGATCGGTGCAGGAAAGTTTGAGTTTGGCTTTCAGCGGCACGCTGTAGGTCAGACCGCGTTCCAAACACTCCTCGATGGAATAGCGCGGCGGGTCGATATAGTAGTCGATGAACTCAAGAACGAAATTGTTCCGAGTGTCGGTAATCGGGAAATTCTCCTGAAAAACCTTGTACAGCCCCTCATTCTTACGATTCTCGGCTGTCGTGTCCATCTGGAAAAAGTCCCGGAACGATTTGAGCTGTACCTCTAGCAAATCCGGGTAGGCGACCCGATTCTTTACTGTCGAAAAGCTTATTCTTTGTTGTGTTTTGGCTGTGGACATCGTAAAATCCGAATTAGGTTGAAGTGTGTAGTTACGCTTCCGAAACGGGCTGAGATCCGACTCCGCCCGCACTTCCTGATCTTTTAGACCAAGAAAAGGCATAGAGCTAACACACGGTTAGCCCTACACCTGTTCGCCTGTGAAGGCCAGTAGCCAAGGCTACTTGAGCTCGACTTCAGCACCTGCCTCCTCGAGTTGACCTTTGATCTGCTCAGCCTCCTCTTTGGAAACACCTTCTTTGATCGCCTTCGGAGCACCGTCTACGAGTGCCTTGGCGTCGCCCAGCGAAAGACCTGCGAGATCCTTCACAACCTTGATAACCTGAAGTTTGGCCTGACCGGCGCTCTTCAGAATCACATCGAACGACGATTTCTCAGCGGCAGCGGCTTCACCGGCGCCGGCAGCGGGGGCTGCGACAGCAACAGCGGCAGCAGCCGGCTCGATGCCATATTCCTCCTTGAGGATCTGAGCGAGTTCGTTTACCTCGGTAACTTTCAAGTTAACCAGTTCTTCAGCAAGTTTCTTTACGTCTGCCATAGTTGTAGATCTTTAATTTTGTTTTTAATTTCTTGTTGTGATTAGTTGTTTCTCGATTCGAGCGTCTTCACGATGCCCGCAATCTTCTGTCCGGCATTAGCTTGCAATGCGGAAATAACATTCTTCGCAGGGGACTGCAGCAGCGCAATGATATCGCCGATGAGTTCCTCTTTCGACTTGATGTTGCAAAGAGCATCCAACTTGTCGTCGCCTACATAAACGCAACCCTCGGCATAAGCAGCCTTCAGAACCGGTTTATCAGACTCCTTGCGGAACTCCTTGATAAGTTTCGCGGGAGCTTTCGCAACCTCGGCGAACATAACGGAGGTCGGACCCTCCAATACGGTTACCAGCTCGGCATCTGCCTTTTCCACCTTCTCCAACGCCTTGTTCAGCAGCGTGTTTTTCACGACCACCAACTTGACGCCGTTTTCAAAACACTTGCGACGCAGAGCAGCGGTCTGCTCGGCGTTGAGTGCCTCGATGTCGGTTACGTAGAAGTGAGGATAGTCTTGGAGCTGCTGGGCAAGGCTGTCAATGACAGCCATTTTTTCTTCCTTTGTCATCTCTTTTTTCCTCCTTCTTATTTGGTTTCTACCGATTTGGAATCAACCTGCAAGCCCGGACTCATCGTGGTCGAGAGATAGATACTCTTCACATAAGCACCTTTGGCAGCAGCCGGTTTCAACTTGAAAATCATGTTCAGCACTTCGTTTGCGTTATCGGCGATCTGCTCGGCCGAGAACGAAACCTTACCTACCGAAGTGTGAACGATACCGAACTTGTCGACCTTGAAGTCGATTTTACCCGACTTCACATCCTTGACAGCTTTGGCGACATCCATCGTCACCGTACCCGTCTTGGGGTTAGGCATCAAGCCGCGGGGACCGAGGACACGACCGAGCGCACCCACTTTACCCATCACGTTAGGCGTGCAGATGATAACATCCACATCCGTCCAACCGGCCTTGATTTTGTCGACATATTCATCCAGACCGACGTAATCAGCACCTGCGGCCGTTGCTTCAGCCTCCTTTTCGGGAGTGCAGAGTACGAGCACACGAACCGTCTTACCCGTTCCGTGAGGAAGAGTCACCACGCCGCGCACCATCTGATTGGCCTTGCGGGGATCTACGCCCAAACGCACGTCGATATCGACCGAAGCGTCGAATTTCGTAAATGTAATCTCCTTCAGAAGAGCGGCAGCCTCCGGGAGTTTGTAAGCCTTACCGGCTTCCACCTTAGCGTAGGCGTTTTTTTGATTTTTTGTCAACTTACTCATCTTCTTCGATTACTGATTAGGAAATTCACCGACAACGTTGATACCCATACTGCGAGCGGTACCGGCAACCATACGCATCGCCGACTCCAGCGTGAAGCAGTTCATGTCGGACATCTTGTCCTGAGCAATCTCGCGAATCTGATCCCACGATACCTGACCGACCTTGTCGCGGTTAGGCTGAGCGGAACCTTTCTGCACTTTCGCTGCTTCCTTGAGCTGGATCGCTACGGGCGGTTGTTTTACGACGAAGTCGAACGACTTGTCGGCATAAACGGTGATGATAACCGGAAGTACCTTGCCTGCCTTGTCCTGCGTACGGGCATTGAATTGCTTGCAGAAGTCCATGATATTGACTCCCTTAGAACCCAATGCGGGACCTACCGGGGGCGAAGGATTGGCGGCACCACCTTTGATCTGCAATTTAATAAATGCAGCAACCTCTTTTGCCATAGTTTTCCTTAGGTTTGTTATTCTTTAACTACTTGAGTGAAACTCAACTCCATAGGAGTTTTGCGCCCGAATATCTTCACCGATACCGTGAGTTTCTTGCGCTCGTTATCGACGGCCTCGATAGTACCTTGGAAGCTTGAGAAAGGACCATCGGTGACCTTGACGATCTCGCCGACGAAGAACGGTGTTTCGTTCTCCTCCTCCATGGCATTCATTTCATCGACGCGACCGAGGATACGCGCCACTTCCTGTGGACGAAGCGGCGTCGCTTTCAGTTGTTGACTGTCCTCCTTGGTGTCGCCGAGAAAACCCAGCACATTGGGGATATTTCGAATCAAAGTCGGAATCTTGCCCACGAAAGCAGCCTCGACCAATACATAACCCGGATAAGAAACCCGTTCTTTCGAGATTTTCTTTCCGTTACGAATCGTATAGACCTTTTCGGTGGGTATCAGAACTTGAGAGATGTAGTCTTCCAAATGGCTGTGACGAACTTCGGCCTCGAGATACTCCTTGACCTTGTTCTCCTTACCGCCGATCGCACGGACTACATACCATTGTTTTTCTATTTCACTCATCGCCACGCAATCGATTACAAATTACCCAGCGTCTTATAGATGAAAGCCATGATGTTTTCGAACGTCAAGTCCATGGCGAGCACGATTACGGCGAAAATCACCGATGCCACCATCACGACGACCGTCGAACTCTGGAGCTGCGGAAAGGTCGGCCAAGTCACCTTGTTGACCAATTCGTTATAGGATTCCTTGAAGTAATTGAACATAATCGATTCCTTTATCTGGCAGGAGCAGAGAGATTCGAACTCCCATCAACGGTTTTGGAGACCGCTATTCTACCCTTGAACTATGCTCCTAAAAAATGGGAAACGCATTTTCATAAAAACTGTTTTTATTAAAACCCGTTTCCCGAGACTGATATGTCTGTATGATTCCGTCGATACGGCAATCGCTCTTACGAGACGATTACTTCACGATTTTCAGAATCTGACCGGCACCTACCGTACGGCCACCCTCGCGGATTGCGAAACGCA
>RYWP01000012.1 GCA_003979135.1 Alistipes sp. | reverse complement strand
ACCGAGAGAGGCCCAATACGCCGCATTCCGGTCCCAACTGGAACTGGCCCGCCGATACGACCTACCCGTCGTGCTCCACTGCGTGCGGGCATTCGGAGAGGTGATGCGCGAACTACGGGCCTGCCCGCCACCGGCAGCGATCTTCCACGGATTCATCGGCTCGCCTGAGCAAGCCCGACAAGCATTGGCAGCCGGTCACTACCTCTCATTCGGCGAACGGACATTCCGCTCCCCGAAAACCGTCGAAGCGATGCGCGCAACTCCGCTGGATCGATTGTTTTTCGAGACAGACGACAGCGAAACGCCCATCGAGGAGATCTACGCCCGAGCGGCGGAATCGCTCGGACGGACAACCGACGAACTGATAACAAATACATTGAAAAACTACCGAAAACTATTCGAACGAAAATGATACCCGCATGGATGGAACGCACCTCGCTGCTGCTGGGCGAGGAAAAACTCGAACGCCTGCAACAGGCGCACGTACTGGTCGTCGGGCTGGGCGGTGTCGGGGCCTACGCTGCCGAAATGCTCGTCCGGGCTGGAATCGGGCGCATGACCATCGCCGATGCCGACGTCGTTTCGCTGTCGAACATCAACCGACAGTTGGTGGCCCTGCACTCGACCATAGGCCGGCTGAAAGCCGACATCCTGGCCGAACGCCTGCGCGACATCGCCCCCGACCTGCAACTGACGGTCGTAGTCAAATACATCCGCGACGAGGAGACCGACACACTGCTGGATGCCGCACCGTATGATTATGTGGTTGACGCCATCGACACGCTGTCGCCGAAACTCGCCCTCATCAAAGGGACTTTGGACAGAGGTTATGCCGTCGTCAGCTCGATGGGCGCAGGAGCCAAAACCGACCCGACGCAAATGGAAATCGCCGACATCGCGAAGACCCACCACTGTCCGCTGGCCCACATGCTGCGCAAACGGCTACACAAAATCGGCATCCGGAGCGGATTCCGAGCCGTTTTCTCGCCGGAACCGATCCGCGAAGGGGCAATGATCGTCTGCGAGGAGGAGAACAAGAAGTCGAACGTCGGGACGATCTCCTATCTGCCCGCCTTGTTCGGCATCGGCTGTGCGTCGGTCGTCATCCGCGATCTGCTCGGAGAAATGAAATAAAATCGAACGAAATATGGAACCGAAAATCGTGTTTTTAGACCGATACAGTCTCGGCGGAGCCGACCTGACCGCTATCGAAGCCTTGGGCGACTACACGGGCTACGAAACCACCCGACGTGACCAAGTGATCGACCGCTGCCGCGAAGCCGAAATCGTCATCACCAACAAGGTGCCGTTCGACCGTGAGACAATGCAGGCGCTGCCACAGCTGCGGATGATTTGCGTCGCTGGCACGGGGATGAATCACATCGACCTCGAAGCCGCTACCGAACAGGGCATCACGGTGAAAAACGCCGTAGGCTACTCGACCCATGCCGTAACGGAAACAACCATCGGAGCGGCCCTTGCGCTGATGCGGCAAATCGGCTACTACGATCGCTATGTCAAGACGGAGTATGCGGGAGCCGAGCGACAATTTCACTTCGGACGCCCGACCGCCCAACTGCACGGCAAGACGTGGGGCATCATCGGACTGGGGAACATCGGCCATGCGGTAGCGCAGGTTGCCGAGGCATTCGGATGCCGCGTGGTCTTCACCTCTGTGTCGGGCGTAACGCGCGAGGAACCCTACCCCGCCCTGCCGCTCGATGAATTGCTCGGCACGTCGGACGTCGTATCAATACACGCGCCGCTGACGCCCCGCACCCGCGGACTAATAGGCGCACGCGAACTGGCGTTGATGAAGCCCTCGGCGATACTTATCAACGTAGCCCGAGGCGGCATCGTCGACGAAGCGGCTTTAGCCGCAGCGCTCGATACGGGAACCCTCGGTGGAGCGGCACTCGACGTCTTCGAACACGAACCGATGGAGGTCGGCAATCCGCTGCTTGCCGTACGGGAACCCGACCGGTTACTGCTTTCGCCGCACAATGCGTGGTCGCCCGTCGAAGCCATCGACGTACTGATCGACTGCATCGTCCGGAATATCCGCGAATATACGAAAACCCGCTGAATGGAAACGATCGCCACACCCGACGAACGCCGCCGACGGGTTTTCGAATACCTCGATACACACGACATCCGCTACACATGGTACGAACACCCTGCGGCCCCGACTTGCGAAATCGCCCTGCGCTATTGCCGCGAAGACGGAGCACGCCACTGCAAAAACCTCTTTCTGCGCAACCACAAAGGCAACGGGCACTATTTAGTCTGTTTCGACGCCGAACAACGCCTCGCCATCCATGACCTCGAACACCGACTCCGGCAAGGCCGCTTGTCGTTCGCATCGGAGCAGCGCATGGAACGCTGGTTAGGACTCGCACCCGGATCGGTCTCGCCATTCGGGCTGATGAACGACACGGAAAACCACGTTCATCTGTTCCTCGACGAACGGATGCGCACGTGGGAACAGCTGGCATTCCATCCCAACGACAACCGCGCAACGGTGGTAATCGCACAAGCAGAATTTGCGAAATACCTCGCCCTCGTCGGAAACAGCTACGAATACATCGCACTTTACTGACCTATCCGAATCCAAGAAAATTGCCCCTGCTGTCGGATGTTTCCACAACAGGGGCGATATTAATTATATATAAGGTATGAATCGCTATTTCAGCTCAACCAACGGGTGACCAGTCATCTCGGCAGGTTGTTCGAGCCCCATCAATTTTAGCACCGTAGGCGCGACGTCGGCCAAAATGCCGTCGTGCACCGCTTTCACGCGGTCGGAAATCACGACGATAGGCACCGGATTGAGCGAATGCGCCGTATTGGGCGTACCATCAGGGTTGACCGCATTGTCGGCGTTGCCGTGGTCGGCGATCTGCACCACCTCATAACCGTTGCGCGTGGCCGCCTCAACGACCTTTTCCACACATTTGTCGACAGCCTTGACAGCAGCGACGATAGCATCGTAGACACCCGTATGGCCTACCATGTCGCCGTTAGCGAAGTTCAGACAAATGAAATCGAATTTCTGTTCGTCGAGCGCAACGACCAATTTATCGGCGACCTCGGGCGCCGACATTTCGGGCTGGAGGTCGTAGGTAGCCACCTTCGGCGAAGCGACCAAAATGCGCTCCTCGTTGGCAAACTTCTCCTCGCGGCCGCCGTTCAAGAAGAAAGTGACGTGGGCATATTTTTCCGTCTCGGCGATGCGCAACTGCCGCAATCCCTGCTTCGAGACCCACTCGCCGATTGTATCGGGCACATTCTCCTTGTCGAACAGAATGTGCAGACCCGTGAACTTGGCATCGTAGGGAGTCATGCAACAATAATAGAGCGGCAGCGTGTGCATTCCTTGTTCGGGCATATCCTCCTGCGTCAGCACGACGGTCAGTTCTTTCGCACGGTCGTTGCGGTAGTTGAAGAAAATCACGAGGTCGTTCGGCTTGATAAGACCGACCGGTTTTCCGGCCCCGTCGACGCACACAATAGGCTTGATGAACTCGTCCGTAACATCAGCATCGTAGGACTGCTGCACGGCAGCGACCATATCCGTCACAGGCGTACCGACGCCCTCAACCAATGCGTCATAAGCGACCTTGACCCGCTCCCAACGTTTGTCGCGGTCCATCGCGTAATAACGGCCGACAACCGTAGCAATAGTCCCCGTCGTGGCAGCCATATGATCCTCCAACGCTTGGATAAATCCCTTGCCGCTGCGAGGATCGGTGTCACGACCATCCATGAAGCAATGGACATAAGTATTCTCGATGCGGTACTCAGCCGCAATGTCGCACAACTTGAAAAGATGCTCGAGCGACGAATGGACACCACCATCGGAAACCAATCCCATGAAATGGACGCCGACACCCCGCTGTTTTGCATACTCGAACGCCGCAACGATTTCGGGATTCTTCAATATCGAATTGTCGCGGCAAGCGCGGTTGATTTTCACCAAATCCTGATAGACGACACGACCGGCACCGATATTGAGGTGACCGACCTCCGAGTTACCCATCTGTCCGTCGGGCAAACCAACATTCTCACCGTCGGTGCGCAATTCGGCGTGGGGGTATTTGGCAGTCATCGCCGAAATATAATCGGGATGGACGGTCGAAATGACATCCGCCTTGTCATGGTGGCCGTTGCCCCATCCGTCGAGAATCATCAGAAGAACCTTGTTACTCATAGCATCTATGCTTTTTATATTTAATCGAGTTGCTGTTTTATCAGTTCCACGGCCTTGTCGATAGCGGCCTGCAATCCCTCGGCATTCTTGCCGCCGGCCGTGGCGAAGAATTTCTGACCGCCACCGCCGCCCTGAATCAGTTTGGCCGCTTCGCGCACCACGGTACCGGCATCGACCCCGTGGGCCGCGATTTCCTCGCCTAACATCACCGTCAACGAGGGTTTGCCGCCATTGTCGGAACCGACGACAAAGACCAACCGAGGCGACCGAGCACGCAACGTATAAGCCAAATCCTTGACGAACTCGGGCAACCGTTTCATCTGCACGGCGAACAACTGCATCCCGTCGCGCTCGGGCGTGGCGGCGAGCATTTTCTCGGCCATCTGCGACACCTGCTCGCGCCGCAAGGTTTCGACCTCTTTCGAAAGGCTCTCGTTGCTCTCCAACATCTTCTTCACAGCCTGCAACACTTGCGGATTGTTGAGATATTCGGCCAAACTGCGCATCGCATCCTCAGCCACGTAAACGACACCCTCGGCCCGTTCGCCTGTGACCGCCTCAATACGACGTACACCAGCCGAAACAGCACTCTCAGTCAGAATCTTGAAGAAACCGATGTTGCCCGTGGCACTCGTATGGGTACCGCCGCACAACTCGACCGAGCTACCGAACCGCACCATACGCACACGGTCGCCGTATTTCTCACCGAACAACATCATCGCACCGCACGCAGCAGCCTCCTCCTGCGTGGCGTTGCGATTCTCTTCCAACGGATGATTGGCCCGAATGGCAGCGTTCACCGACCGCTCGACCTCGCGCAGCTGTTCGGGCGTAACTTTCTGGAAGTGCGAAAAGTCGAAGCGCAACATCTCGGGCGTCACCATCGAACCTTTCTGCTCGACATGCGTACCGAGCACCTTGCGCAGCGCTTCGTGCATCAAGTGAGTCGCCGAGTGGTTGTTGGCAGCCGACTGGCGTTTCGCAACATCGACTGCTGCCGTGAACTCCGCTTCGGGATTCTCGGGAAGCGTCTCGACGATGTGGATAATCAGACCGTTCTCCTTTTCAGTGGCCACGACCGGAATCCGCTCGTCGGCATTTTCGATGAAACCAACGTCGCCGATTTGACCGCCCGAATTGCCGTAGAACGGCGTGCGGTCAAAGACCAGCTGATAGGAAGTCTTGCCTTTGGACTTGACACGGCGGTAACGCGCAATGCGTACCTGCTCGGTCAAGGTATCGTAGCCCGTAAAGACACTTTCGGCCAACGGGAACAATTCCACCCAGTCGTCGGTATCGACGGCCGCAGCATTGCGCGAGCGCTGTTTCTGTGCCTGCAACTCCTGTTCGAACGCAGGCAAGTCGACGCCGACGCCCTGTTCGCGAGCGATCAACTCGGTGAGGTCGATCGGGAACCCGAACGTATCGTACAATTCGAAGGCTTTGGCACCCGGAATCTCCTGCTTGCCGGCCTTTTTCGTCTCGGCAATCACGACGTCCAGCAGATTAATACCCGTTGCCAACGTACGCAGGAACGCGGCTTCCTCCTCCTCGATAACTTTCTCGATCAATGCCTGCTGGGCCTTCAATTCGGGGAACTGGCCGCCCATCTGAACGACGAGACCGGCAACGAGCTTGCACAATATCGGCTCGGTGAATCCGAGATAGGTATAACCGTATCGCACGGCGCGGCGCAGGATACGCCGGATGACGTAACCGGCCTTGACATTCGACGGCAGCTGCCCGTCGGCAATCGAGAACGCGATAGCTCGCAAGTGGTCGGCGATGACGCGCATCGCGACGTCGGCTTTCGGATCGTCGCCATACTTCTTGCCTGCCATCTCAGCGATGCGGCCGATAGTGGGCTGGAACACGTCGGTATCGTAGTTCGACTTCTTGCCCTGCAAAATCATGCACAGACGCTCGAAACCCATACCGGTATCGACGTTACGGGCAGGCAGCTCCTCCAACGAACCGTTGGCCTTGCGGTTGAACTGCATGAAGACGAGGTTCCAAATTTCGATGACCTGCGGATGCCCCGTATTGACCATTTCGCGGCCCGGCTTGGCAGCGACTTCGGCCTCATCGCGCAAGTCGAAGTGAATCTCCGAACAAGGACCGCACGGTCCCGTTTCACCCATCTCCCAGAAATTATCGTGCTTGTTGCCATGGATGATGTGATCCTCGGGCAAGAAGCGCCGCCAATAATCGAACGCCTCTTGGTCGAACGGCACGCCATCTTCGGCGCTTCCCTCGAACACCGTAGCATACATCCGCTCGGCAGGCAACCCATAGACGTCGTGCAACAACTCCCAAGCCCACTCGATGGCCTCTTTCTTGAAATAATCGCCATAAGACCAGTTCCCCAACATCTCGAACATCGTATGGTGATAGGTATCGTGACCTACCTCCTCCAAGTCGTTATGCTTGCCCGATACGCGCAGACATTTCTGCGTATCGGCCGCACGCGGATACTTGCGCGGCGCATTACCCAAAAAGATGTCCTTGAACTGGTTCATGCCCGCATTGGTGAACATCAGCGTGGGGTCGCCCTTGACGACCATCGGCGCCGACGGAACGATGTGATGGCCCTTGCGCTCGAAAAAGTCGAGAAAGACCCGACGAATTTCATTCGATTCCATGATATGCCTTTTTATTCGATTATTCCGTTTTACTGTCGTAACGATTCGCAACGGACATTGCGCAGAACCGCCCGAACCGAAGAACATTCATTTTTCTTCGGGTTGCAAAATTACACAAAATACGCTAAATTTGCACGAATCAAAGCAGTTTTTTAGACCATGAAACGATTTGCCCGGAAACCCGCCGTCGAAACCTTCGCCAACGAAGCCGATGCGCTTACACACAAGGCGATGGCCACGCCGTTCCGGCTGCGAACGTACAAACTGCTGCGCAAGGTTCTGCTGGGATTCATCCTCGTATCGATCGTCAATGCGGTCTTCTCCTATTTCTTCTATACGCCCAAAATCTATCGCATCAACCGCGACAACCGCGAACTGGTCATCCGCTATCGCATTCTGCAAGACCGCATCCGGACGGCCCGACGCCGCATCGACGACATCCGCACGCGCGACAACAATATCTACCGTTCGCTCTTCGGAACCGATACGCTCGCCATAGAAGGCGTATGGCAGCCCTATCCCGATACGAAATACGCAGGACTGGCAGACGACGATTTCGCCTCGCTGCTGGTCGGTACATGGCAACAACTGGACGCGCTGGCTCGCGTACTCTACCTCGAATCGATGTCGCTGGACGAACTGCAATCGATGGCCTACAACAAGGAACAACTCTCGATGGCGATACCCGCCATCTGGCCCATCAGTCGCAAGGCGCTGCACGGAGACCACATCGGTGCGTTCACTTCAAGGCGCCTGCATCCGGTATTGGGATACGTACGGCCGCATAAAGGCATCGACCTCGGCTGCGACCGCGGCACACCGGTATTCGCAACGGGCGACGGAAAGGTCGAAATCGCAGACGACCGTGGCCACAACGGCGGCTACGGCCACATGGTACTGCTCAACCACGGATTCGGCTACAAGACCCGCTATGCCCATCTGTCGCGCATACACGTCAAACCGGGTCAGAAAGTGCTGCGCGGCCAACTGATCGCCGAGACCGGCAACACAGGCGTCTCGAACGGCCCGCATCTGCATTACGAGGTCATCCTCAAAGGCGTGCCCGTCAATCCGGTCAACTATTTCAACCGCGACATGACCTCCGACGAGTACGATCACCTGATGGAACATCTGCGCGAAACCAAATACGAATGACATGAACCGCGAAACCATCCTCGAACGGCTCCGACGCCGCAAACGTCGCAAACAACGCATCATCCGAGCGATCGTGCATCTGTTCGTATGGATCGGCGCGACGGTGCTTTACTACATCGGGTTCTCGATCTTCTTCGACACGCCCTACGAATATGCCATGAAACATTCGGCAGACGGACTGCAACGCGAATACGACCGGCTCGCAGCCCGCTATGATTCGCTCATGCTTATCGTGGACAACGTAGAAGCCCGCGACCGCAATGTTTTCCGCACGCTTTTCGAAGCAGAACCCTACGACTTCGATTCGGAGTTCGAAAACAAACAGTCCGTAACCTACGAAAACATCGTCAATCGCTCGTCTCGGCAACTCCGCAAAGACCTCAACAACGGCACAACCGCTCTCGAAAAACGGCTCGCCGAACTGAATGAAAGCTATGTCCAATTGCAAGCCCGCATCGAATCGGAAGGCCGCAACTGCGACCGCATTCCGGCGATACAACCCGTTATCAACAAACGGCTCACGCTACTGACCGCCTCGTACGGCACACGCTACCATCCGTTCTACAAGACGCTGCAGTCGCATCAAGGCGTGGATTATACCATCCCGGAAGGATCGAGCGTTTTCGCAACGGCGGACGGTGTCGTACGCGACGTGACGATGCGCAATTCGACGTCGGGCATGACTCTCATCATCGATCATGAAAACGGCTACGAAACAGCCTATCATCACCTGAGCCAAGCGAATGTCCGCAAGGGACAGACCGTGCGACGGGGCGACATCATCGCGCTGTCGGGCGACACAGGCCTGTCATTGGCACCGCACCTGCACTACGAAGTGCGCCACAACGGGATGCGGGTCGACCCCATCCACTACTTCTTCATGGAACTTTCGCCGACCGAGTATCAACGCATCATGCGCATTGCCCAGACCGGCATGCAATCGTTCGACTGACGCCGCAAAGCGATGACGGAACGACGCATCCGACTGATTCTGCTCGATTTCGACGGGACGCTGGCCGACACGCGACGAGCCAACACGCTGGCCTATGTCGCAACCCTGCGCGAGGCAGGATATCCGCTCACCGAAGCGGAATACGAAGCCTGCTATTTCGGGATGCGCTGCGATGAATTTCTGCGTGAACGCGGCATCACCGATCCGAAAGAACGCGAGCACCTACGCCTGCGCAAAATCGCCCTTTACCCGACCTTTTTCGACACGGTGCGCTTGAACGAACCGCTGTGGAATTTCTGTCGGCAATTCCAACGACAGGGCGGACGGGTATGGATCGTCTCGACGGGCAGTCGGGCCAATATCGACAATGCGATGCGCCATCTTGGCATCGGAGGACCGGACGAAGATGCCCCGAACGGCCAAGTCGACGGCATCCTGTCGGGCGCCGACGTCGTTCGCAGCAAACCGGCACCGGACTGTTTTCTGGAAGCGATGCGGCGCGAAGGCTGCACGCCATCCGAGACGCTGATATTCGAAGATTCGGATGTCGGTATCGAGGCGGCCCGCCGGAGCGGCGCAGGCTATTTCCGCATCGGAAAAGAAGCCTTTCATCCCTAAAAATCGCCCGTATTCCGTGGGAAGTGCCGCCACGACGAAGTGACCGGCACAAAAAACGGAGAAACCCGATGAGTTTCCCCGTCTCGATTCTAAACATCCGGATCTTATTGCTACTCCTGCTTGGACGTCAGTTTCGCAATCTGCGTTTCGGCTTCGGCCGAAAGTTTCTCGGCCTGCTTTTCTGCTTCGGAAACCAATTTATCGCCCGCTTTCTGTGCGGCGATCTTAGCCAAAGCACCCTTCGCAGCAGCGGCATCGATCATTTTCTGACGCTGTTTCTGTGCGGCTTCGATCAACTTGTCACCGGCTTTTTTCGCCTCATCGCGCAACCGATCGGCCTGTTTCTGCACCTCCTCGGAAAGCGAAGCGCTGCCGGTCAGTTTCTGTATCTGCTGGTCGACCACGTTCTTGACGGCCTGCTCGGCAGCCTCTCTGACGCCGAGCGTGATTTTCGGCGAGGCGAACGTACCACCGATATTGACGTTTACGGATTGGAGCACACCACCTGCAGCACCCGACGGCAAATTCACTTTGGCAACGTAATCGATCGACTGGTCGAGCCCCGTAGAGCCCGAAAGATTCATCTTGATATCACCCATCTTCAAGTCGAACGGCTGGGTCGTGATGCGACCGTCGTGCACAGCGAAACGAATAGTCACGTCTTTCGCTTCGATACGCTTCAAAGCATCGTTGTTCAACGCTTTGGCCAACGCATCGAACGCACCGATATTCTGTACATGGATATTCGCCGAACGAAGCTCGCCTGTGGCGTTGAGCGACTGCAAATCGGGCGACATCGTACTGTCGAGCGCCGTTGACAGATTGAGCGACATTGAATAATCGCCGCCCGTTTTGGCGAATATCGGCACAAATTTCCGAACCATATCCAACTCCTCGAAAGTCTTCGCAAACGAAGCACCGGCCACGTCGGCCGAAAGTTTCAACTGCGGACGCTTGAGATTCGCGGCAGTCGAATAACTGCCCGAGGCCATCACGCGACCATCGAACAACTGCATCTTCAATCCGTCGAGCGAGAGAGTACCGTTAGCGACCCCCATCTTTCCGGCCAATCCGGAGATGGTCATCTTCTGAAAAAGAATCTTGTTGAACTCGGTCGAGAGCGAGAGATTCAGATTGCGCGGGACCTCGATAACCTGTGTAGGAGCATCGTCCGATGCGACCGGCTCGGTCGTTTCGGCGGCAGGCTCCTCCGCGGTTTCCGACTGCGGAAGCGCAGCCATGATTTCATTCAGATCGAGCAAATCCGATTTGACGTACAACCGGCCGGACAACTGCGATCCGCGCAACAGATAACCGAGATAACCCGACAACTGTCCATTGGCCGAAAGGTCGCTCCGACCGACGGTCGCTCCGAAATCACCGAGCGTCATCACCGCAGGTGTAATCGTGGCAGCGGCACGGCGAATCTGCACATCTGGCAGGCCTGCGAGCTGCAAAGCCAGCTGCTCGATGACGAACGTACCAGAAGCCCCCAACTGTTCGTAGAGTTTCTTATCGATGGCAGACATGCGGCCCGAAACCTTCACATCGGCCGTAACCAAACCGTTCAACGAAACCTCCTCGTCCAGCGGATAAACCTCCTTGACGGTCCCCAAGTCGACGCGACCGTTGACCGAAGCGCGGAAAGTGGGGTCGGAAACAAGATTCGTCGCGTGGAGCGTTGCCGAAAGTGCATTACCGGCCATTCGCAGACCGAACTGCGAAAGATCGACCACCGTCTTGTCCATGCTGCCGCCCGGATTGGCGACGCAAGCAGCAATATTGATGTCGGTCACAGCTTTGGGCAACGAGGCATACTGGAAATTGCCATTCTTGACAGCGGCTTTCAATTCGAAAGCCGGCACGTTGCGTCCGGCAAGCTCGCCGCGTGCCCACACCCCCATCGACAAAGAACCGCCGGCGGTCAGATTACGGAAATCGCGCGTATAGAACGCCGGAATCAACGACAACACGTCCTTGAACTGCACCTGTTCGCAACCGGCTTTCAAATCCATCTTCACGGCATTTTCGGCCAATTCGACCCACCCGTCGAGGCCCAATTCGATGGCGTTCAGACGGAATTTGTTGTCGGAAAACGTGAAGCGGTTGTTCGCCAGATCGGACTCGATGGCGGCGATCAACTCGGCGTCGGCACCGCTCAACAACGGAACACCGCCCGACACGAACCGCAGCGCTTCAGCAGAAAGATGCAAGTCGAGGTCGGTCCGGTCGGCCGAAAGGTCGCCGCGCAGACGCAACGACAAAGGTTCGGTCGAAAAGCGCATCTGTGTGGAATCGTCCTCGTAACGGATAGCAGCATCGATAATCCGGAAGTCGCGCAACGACAACCGGAAAGCCGACGGCTCGGTCGATTCGGGATCCTCCTCCTCAACCTCCTTTTCTGACGGTTTCATAACATCCCAATTGACGGCACCGTCGGCCAACTTATGGGCGTGCAACTCGGGGCGGGCCAAAATGATTTTCGAGACCTCGAATCCACTGTCGCGGAAAATCGACAACAAGTCGACCACCACCGAAATCCGCTTGGCAGCGACGATAGTATCGCCCTCGAATCGGTCGCATCCGACAAGGGTCAGCCCTTTCAAATCGACCGAAGCATGTGGGAAATGGCGCAACAGGCTGATATCCAACCGTTCGAAATCGAGTTTCGCCGTCAACATTTCATTGGCCTCGCTCTTCACGATGCGGGCGATTTTCCCGCGGAAAAGCGTCGGTGCGACAAGCAACACCACCAATACGACAACCACCGTAATGGCTACGATTTTCACAATTTTTTTCATCTTGCACACATAAATTTCCGGACGGAATACAACGCCTCGTCCCGCCGAACGAATCGGCACAACAGATCGAGTGCTTCCACCGTCGCAAAATCGGGCATAAAGGTACGATATTTTACCCGAACCTGTCGCACCTACAATAAAAAAGATTATTTTTGTTTCTGGAATCGCCGCAAAGCGACAACAGACACGCAACCGCACAGCAACGGACAAACCATGCGCAAATTAGTAATCATTCCGACCTACAACGAACGGGAGAACATCGCCGCCATGATCGACAAGGTGTTCTCGTTGAACGACACATTCGACCTGCTGATTATCGACGACGGATCGCCCGACGGCACGGCCGCCATCGTCCGCGAACAGCAGAAAGAACACCCTGACCGGCTCCATCTGCTGGAACGCAACGGCAAACAGGGACTCGGCACGGCCTATCTGACAGGGTTCCGCTGGGGACTGGAACATGGCTATGATTCGATTTGCGAAATGGACTGCGATTTTTCGCACAACCCGGACGACCTGCCGCGCCTGCACACAGCCATAGCGGAAGGATATGACGTTGCGGTCGGTTCACGCTATGTCAAAGGGGTAAATGTGGTCAACTGGCCCATGTCGCGCCTTCTGATGTCTTATTTCGCATCGAAATACGTACGCATGGTCACCCGCCTGCCGCTGCACGATGCAACGGCAGGATTCGTCTGCTACTCGCGGCGGGCATTGGAAGCGATCGACCTCGATGGCGTCCGTATGAAAGGCTACGGATTCCAAATCGAAATGAAATACTCGGCATGGAGACTGGGACTGAAACTCCGCGAAATCCCGATCGTTTTCACAGAACGCCGCGAAGGAAACTCGAAAATGTCGGGACACATCTTCGGCGAAGCGCTGTTCGGGGTACTGCGTCTTCCATTCCGCAAAATCCGCGCATCCCGAAAAATCGCTCAATCGGACAAATGACCCAACGATAACGACACATGGAATCGCAAAGAATCCGAACGGTTCGCCTGTTCGGATTTTATTTTTTCACTTAATTTGCTTATCTTTGGACGTTTTTATTCATCGGAGTGTTTCCATCCTGCTTCCGGTCGATAGCACGACAGCAAAACATTAAGAAAATGTTCAAGACTTACATACGGCTTCTGGGATTTTCCCGCCCGCTCAGCAGATACGCCATCCCCTATTTCATCTATTCGCTGCTCTACGCGCTGTTCAATTCGCTTACGTTCCTGCTGATTATTCCGATACTCAACACGATGTTCGACGCCAACAACACGTTGAACCAATATGTCGAAACCCTCCCTCCGTTCGAACTCAACAAAGAGTATCTGACCACGCTTTTCAACTACGCCTATTCACACATTTTCGACCAATACAACCCGCGCAACGTCTTGATTCTGCTGGCCAGTGTCACCATCGCCACCAGTTTTCTAAGCAACCTGTTCCGCTACTTGGGTTCGTGGACGGTCGAATCGATGCGGACGCGAACCCTCCAACGCATGCGCGACGAGATGTTCACCCGGGTGGTGGACATGAACGTCGGCTATTTCAGCGACCAACGCAAGGGCGACATCATTTCGAAAATCACGTCGGACGTAGGCGTCGTGCAATTCTGCATCACCAATACCCTGCAAGTCGCTTTCCGTGAACCGTTTCTGATTATCGGCTATCTGGCCATGATGATCGCCATCTCGTGGGAACTGGCCATCTTCTCGGTGCTCTTCCTGCCCATCGTGGCGCTGCTCATCGGCAGCATCGTCAAACGCCTGCGCCATCCGGCCCGCACGAGCCAAAAACGACTGGGCGAGATGGTCTCGACGCTCGATGAATCGCTTTCGGGCATCAAGGTCATCAAAAGCTACAACGCCATAGACTATATCAAAAAGAAATATTTCGACATCAACGCCGATCTTTCACGGTTGACCCTCTCGATGGCCCGCCGACAACAGCTGGCCTCGCCGATGAGCGAATTTCTCGGCATTACGGCCGTTGGTGTCGTACTGGTTTTCGGCGGATCGCTCGTAATGAACGGATCGCTCGATGCAGGCGGATTCATCGCGTTCATCGCCATGTTTTCGCAGATCACCCGACCGGTACGGACGTTCATCGACCAGTTCGCGACCATCAACCAAGGTATCGCAGCCGGCGAACGTATCTTCTCGATCATCGATACGGTCAGTGAGATACAGGACAAACCCGATGCCGTGGAACTGAAAGAGTTCAAAGACAAAATCGAATTCCGCGATGTCCATTTTTCTTACGACGGCTCTCGCGAAGTGATCGACGGTATTTCGTTCGAAATCAAACGAGGTCAGACCATAGCGCTGGTCGGGCCTTCGGGCGGTGGCAAATCGACACTGAGCGAACTGCTTCCCCGTTTCTACGATCCGACGGCCGGCGACATCCGCATCGACGGCATTTCG
Organism: Alistipes sp.; assembly: GCA_003979135.1. Taxonomy (GTDB): domain Bacteria; phylum Bacteroidota; class Bacteroidia; order Bacteroidales; family Rikenellaceae; genus Alistipes. The sequence continues at coordinate 14,083 of RYWP01000012.1, read as the reverse complement.
CTCCGCGACTACACGCAAGAGAGCATCCGAGCCCACATGAGCGTCGTTTCGCAAGACACGGTCCTCTTCAACGACACCATCGCGGCCAATATTTCGATGGGCAAGTCGGGCGCGACACAAGAGGAAATCGCAGCCGCAGCCCGCATTGCCAATGCCGATACGTTCATCGCCGAATGTCCCGACGGCTACGAAACAGGCATCGGAGATCACGGCTCGAAACTTTCGGGCGGCCAACGCCAACGCCTCTCCATTGCACGGGCCGTACTGAAAAATCCCGACATCCTGATTCTCGACGAAGCGACCTCGGCACTCGACACGGAAAGCGAGAAACTGGTGCAAGACGCCCTCAACAAACTGCTGGCGGGCAATCGTACTTCGGTAGTCATCGCACATCGGTTGTCGACCATCTACAATGCCGATAAAATCATCGTCATCGACCACGGCAAAATCGCCGAACAAGGCACGCACACCGAACTGCTGGCGAAGAACGGCATCTATGCCAAACTGATCGAAATGCAATCGTTCGACTGACGAACAAAGTCTCGGTCGGCGGCAGAATGCGATTTTCGTTTTCAAACAGCTTTTCGTATCTTTGCGATATTCAGAAAAGTGCTTAACAAGCACTATGACTGCGGCGTGAGAATACACGCAGCGGACACGGCGGACGAATAAAAAAGGTATAATTGCGAAAAATCACCGAAATATGAAATTCAAAGAGTACAAAGGTCTCGACTTGGCCGGACTGGCCGCAGACGTCCTGCGGAAATGGGATGCGGACGACACGTTCCACAAAAGCATCTCCACCCGTGAAGGACATCCTTCGTTCGTATTCTATGAAGGTCCCCCGTCGGCGAACGGCATGCCGGGCATCCATCACGTGATGGCCCGCACGATCAAGGACACGTTCTGCCGTTACAAAACCCAACGCGGATACCTCGTCCACCGCAAGGCGGGCTGGGACACCCACGGCCTGCCCGTGGAACTGGGCGTCGAAAAGAAACTCGGCATCACCAAAGAGGACATCGGCAAGAAAATCACCATCGAGGAGTACAACCGCACCTGTCGCGAAGCGGTGATGGAATTTACGGGCGTCTGGGAAGACCTCACCCGCAAAATGGGCTATTGGGTCAACATGGACGACCCCTATATCACATACGACAACAAGTACATTGAGACGCTGTGGTGGCTGCTGAAGCAACTCTACGACAAAGGGCTGCTCTACAAGGGCTACACCATACAACCCTATTCGCCGGCTGCCGGCACGGGCCTTTCGACCCACGAACTGAACCAGCCGGGCTGCTACCGCGATGTAAAAGACACGACCTGCACGGCGCAATTCCGCATTGTCCGCAACGCAGAGAGCGAAAAACTCTTCGGCAGCGCAGAGGGCCCGCTCTATTTCTTGGCGTGGACGACCACGCCGTGGACGCTGCCGTCGAACACGGCGCTGGCAGTGGGCCCGACCATCGAATACGTGAAAATCAAGTGCCGCAACCCCTATACGAACGAACCGCAGACGGTCATCATGGCCCGCGACCTCGTGCCATCGTACTTCACCAAAAAGATGGAAGGGACTTACGAGCTGACGGGCGAAAGCTGGAAAGGCTCGGAACTGGCAGGTATCCGCTACGAACAACTTATTCCGTGGGTCAAACCGATGTCCGAATATGGTGATGCATTCCGTGTCATCACGGGCGACTACGTGACGACCTCCGACGGTACGGGCATCGTGCACATCGCGCCGACGTTCGGTGCGGACGATGACCGTGTGGCCAAAATCGCAGGCATCGCTCCGCTGTTCATGGTCGACAAGGCAGGCAAAACCCAGCCGATGGTCGACCGACAAGGCCGATTCTTCCTATTGGAAGACCTCGACCCCGCATTCGTGGCGGAACATGTCGATACGAAAAAATACGGCGAATATGCGGGCCGCTACGTCAAGAATGCCTATGACGAAAAACTGACGGATGCCGATGCGACGCTCGACATCGACATCTCGGTGATGCTCAAAGCGGCCGGCCAAGCTTTCAAAATCGAAAAACATACCCACTCCTATCCCCACTGCTGGCGCACGGACAAACCGGTGCTCTACTATCCGCTGGATTCGTGGTTCATCCGCACGACGGCGCTGCGCGACCGGCTGATCGAGCTCAACAAGACCATCCGCTGGCGACCGGAGTCGACCGGTTCGGGACGTTTCGGCAAATGGCTCGAAGGGCTGGTCGACTGGAACCTTTCACGCTCGCGCTTCTGGGGTACCCCGCTGCCGATTTGGGCGACAGAAGATTATAGTGAGATGAAGTGTATCGGCTCCGTCGAGGAGCTGATGGGCGAAATCGAACGTTCGGTAGCAGCGGGATTCATGCAAGAGAACCCCTACAAACAGTTTAAGGTCGGCGACATGTCGAAAGAGAACTACTCGACGGAACGAATCGACCTGCACCGCCCTTATGTCGATAACATCGTACTCGTCTCATCGAAAGGCGAACCGATGCACCGCGAACCCGACTTGATCGATGTATGGTTCGATTCGGGTGCGATGCCCTATGCACAAATCCACTATCCGTTCGAAAACAAGGAGGTGCTGGACAAACGCGAAGTATTCCCCGCAAACTTCATCAACGAGGGCGTAGACCAGACGCGCGGCTGGTTCTTCACGCTGCACACCATTGCGACGATGCTGTTCGACAGCGTTGCATTCAAAAACGTGATTTCGAGCGGCTTGGTGCTCGACAAGAACGGCAACAAGATGTCGAAACGCTTGGGCAATGCCGTCGACCCGTTCAAGGTGCTGGCGGACTACGGACCGGATGCCACACGCTGGTACATGCTCACCAACTCGCAACCGTGGGACAACTTGAAGTTCGACACGGATGGTGTGGACGAGGTGCGCCGCAAATTCTTCGGCACACTCTACAACACCTACTCGTTCTTCGCGCTCTATGCCAACGTCGACGGATTTACGGGCCGCGAGACGGAGATTCCGCTGGCGAAACGGCCGGAAATCGACCGCTGGATTCTGTCGCTGCTCAACACGCTGGTGAAAAACGTCACCGAATCGCTCGAAAGTTACGACCCGACGCCGGCTGCCCGCGCCATTCAAGATTTCGTGTGCGAAAACCTGTCGAACTGGTACGTACGCCTCAACCGCAAACGCTTCTGGGGCGGCGGGATGACGGATGACAAACTGGCGGCCTATCAGACGCTCTACACCTGTCTGGAAACGGTATCGCTGCTTGCAGCGCCGTTCGCGCCGTTCATCTGCGACCGCATTTTCACCGACTTGAACGCCGTGAGCAGTCGCCACACGGAAAGTTCGGTGCATTTGGCCGACTACCCGACGGCGGACGAAACCTGCATCGACGCCCGACTGGAAGAACAGATGCAACTGGCCCAACAACTCTCGTCAATGGTGCTGGCACTGCGCCGCAAAGTATCCATCAAAGTACGCCAACCGCTGACGAAAATCGTCGTACCGGTACTCGACACCGCGATGGCGGAACACATCGCAGCGGTGCAGAACCTGATTCTGAACGAGGTGAACGTCAAGGATCTGGAACTGATCGAGAATACGACCGGTGTGATTACCAAACACATCAAACCCAACTTCAAGACGCTCGGCCCCCGCTATGGCAAGTACATGAAGCAGATCGCGGCGATGACAGCGGAATTCACGCAGGAGCGCATCGCGCAAATCGAACAAGCGGTCGAAACAGAACTCGAAATCGACGGCGAACGTATCAAAGTGACGACGGCCGATTTCGAAATCACGTCGGACGACATGCCCGGCTGGCTCGTGGCAACCGAAGGTAAGCTGACCGTGGCGCTGGACATCACAGTAACGGACGAACTGCGGGCCGAAGGCGTGGCACGCGAGTTGATAAACCGCATCCAGAATATCCGTAAAGACGCGGATTTTGCGGTAACGGACAAAATCCGGGTCGAAATCGAGTCGAAAGAATTGGTTGCATCGGCTTTGGCGCACTATGCGGACTACATCGCATCGCAGACGCTCGCCGTAGAAGTCAAAGGCGCGGCGGCACCTGCGGGTGCGGTCGTGACGGATTCGGACATCGATGGCGAACCGCTCCGGATCGGCGTTACACGTGTGTAAGCCCGAATTCGCCATAAATATATTTGGCGGTTTCGGAAATAATATCTATTTTTACATTGAACCTAATAAACGAAACGGCCTTATGGCAGAAGAAAAGACCCGATATAGTGATGAGGAACTCGAGGAGTTCCGGCAACTCATACTGAAGAAGTTGGAATCCGCCCGTGCGGACTACGAACTGTTGCGGGCCACGATCACCCACACGGAGGGAAATGATACGGAAGATACGTCACCGACCTACAAAGTGCTCGAAGAGGGAGCCTCGACGCTCTCGAAAGAAGAGAACGGACGTTTGGCGACGCATCAGATGAAGTTCATCCGCAATTTGGAGATGGCGCTCGTCCGTATCGAAAACAAAACCTACGGCATCTGCAAGACCACGGGTAAACTGATTCCGAAGGAACGGCTGATGAAAGTTCCGCATGCCACCGAGTGCATCGAAGCCAAAGAGGGCCGCAGATAACAGGAGTGACAAAGGTTCTACTGCTTTGCTGCGGCAATTGACAAGGTTCGACGGTGAAGCAATCCGGATGCGTTTCGGATCGTAAGTCGGAGAATGCACGGATTGCAATCTGCCGAACAACAGGTGCAAAAACCGGTCATGGCAATCATCCGAGGCGATAACGAATTACGCACATGATAACAAGAAAAAGGGGGCGACCGAAAGGTCGTCCCCTTTTCACAGACATACTTTATTTGCAAAAATTGCATTATCTTTGAAGCCATGTTTTCGCGTTTCTGCATACTCCGGATGGCATTTTTGCTGCTACTGCCGATTTCGGCCCGAACGGCCGAACGGCCGTTTCCCTATGGACGTATCGACTCGGCGAAAATCAATGCGATAACCCTCCACGACAAGAGCGCCGATACGCTGGAAACCCGCGTTACGGAACAAAACCAGCGTCTATATGACAGTATTGCCTCGAAAACCCGCCGCAGGGCAGTACCCCGCATGCTTTACCGGCTGCTTTTCGTACGCAATCGCGCAGACACGACGGGAACGCTCTACGACGAGACTCATCTGTTGGCCCCCTACGTCGGCAAAGTCATCAACGACATCCGCATCGAACGCGAACAACCTTTCGCATCGGACGGCAGCTGGATCGAACGAGCCGGCAACAAACTTCATGTGCTGACTCGCGAGAACATCATCCGGCGCGACCTGCTGTTCAAAGTCGGCGAACGCTTCGACCCGGAACTGGTCGTGCGCAGCCAACAACTGCTCCTGTCACGCTCCTACATCTCCGATACGGACATCTCGGTCACGATCGATCCGCTCGACACGATGCGCGTCGACATCGTTCTGCACACACGCGACAGCTGGACGATCAGTATCGATGCAGCCCTCCGTTCCGAAAAACGCACGATGGTGGGCCTGACCGACGGAAACATCCTCGGAACAGGTACCCGATTCACAGTCGAAACCAATTTCAGCCGCAAGGACTTCACCTACGGCGGCAATGTCTTGGGATACGAAATGCCGAACGTGCTCGGTTCGTTCTTTACGTTCGAAGTCGAGGCCGGCCGCAATTTCTTCGAAGACATTCTGCTACTCAGACTTCGCAAGGAGTTCCTAAAGCCGACGGACTACGAAGTCGGCGTGACCTACACCGACATGCGGTCGAAATACTACTTCATCGAACGCGACACATCGGAACTGGTCAAAGCCCGCAATTTCGACTTGTGGGCAGGCTGGTCGAAGCAAATCCGCCCATTACGTTCGAGCGCATTTCTGACCGGCCGCTACAACCACGGTCGATTCATCGAACGCCCCGACGTCGCAGCAAATCACAATCCGGCGCTTCACGACCACAACGATCTGCTGACAGGCATCGGTCTCTATCGAGAACGCCTCTTCACGACCAATATGGTCTACGGATTCGGCACGAAAGAATATGTGGCAACGGGCTACAAGGCCGAATTAGTGAGCGGCTATTCATGGGGCGAGTTCGACGATGCAGTCTATTTAGGCATCGGTTTCCGGATGGGCGGATTCAAGCGATTCGGCTATCTGATGGGCGGATTCACCCTCGGCAGCCACATCGACCACAGCACCGGAGCATGGAACCGTAGTGCAGTGGATGTGGATGTGCTGTGGTTCTCGAATCTGCTGACTTTCCGTCGCAACCGCATCCGTCAATTCTTGGCGCTCAACTACACGCAAGGCTGGAACCGAAAGTCGGGATACGAAGAAAGCATCGGTTTTACGGACGAAAACGGACTGCAAGCTCTCGACCAATATGCAATCGGAACCAACCGCATGGTACTGAACACGGAGACGGTGATGTTCACCCCGATTCAACCATGGGGATTCCGGTTCGCTTTTTTCGGATTTCTCGATGCAGGTACGCTGGGTTATTCAGCCAACCCATTCCGTAACGACGGATTCGCCTCGTTCGGGCTGGGCCTGCGCATCAAAAACGAACGGCTGATTTTCGGCACGCTGCAAATCCGCTTGGGCGTCGCCTTCGGCAAAAACGGCTGGGTTGACAGCGACTATTTCAGTCTCTCGAACACCAAGCATTTCGACGAATACAGGTTCCGCCCGACCAGACCCGAAATCGTCGGATTCCGGTAACCGTCTCCCCCGTCGGATTACCCGCAACAAAAATTTCCGGAAACAGCCGCGACCGTTTCCGGAAATTCCGAACTTTTTATATCGAGCAGTCCCGCGAAGCGTCGACCGCCGGCCGATGCCTTGCGAAAAGCGTGCTATTTACGCGTATGGCAATCAAGAAAATGCTTTGCGCCGCTCTGCTTCACAGCTGCTTTCCCCGTATAGTAACGGGCACGACGCAATTTCTTCGCCGCCATGATTTGCAGACGGTTCGCCGGTTTTCCATCGAGCCGAATCACTGCATCATTGGGCACCCGCGACAAATCGGTCACCCGAAATATCCCTTTGTAAGTCTCCACGTCCCCGTCACGCGAAATCGTCACTTTCTTGCCGCTGACACTCATGAAAGGCATCTTCACACCAGCCATCCGTCCCCGCATATCGAGAATCGTCTTTCCGCTACGATTCTCTGCACGAGCGGTTTTTCCTTTGGTCGTGACGATGAAAGTCGAAACCACGCTCCCGTCATCCTGTTTGTCTTTATTGACATTCATCGACGCAATGTCGTTTCCGGCGAGCGCTTTTACCTCGGCTTCCGTGACCTTCTTACCGTCAATGATGTAAATCCGCGTATCGCCCGAAGCACCGGCACTGAACCGACTCAAACGCTTCTGGCTCTCTTTCCACTCGTCGCTCTGGAAGTACTTATCGACTTTAGCCAACTTTTTCTCTACGGCTTTCCACTCGTCGGAGTTGAAATAGGCAGCACCCTCTTCCAACTTCTTCTGGCGAGCTTTCCATTCGTCGCTCTGGAAATAGGCATCCATTTCCGCGAACTTTTTCTGCCGGGCTTTCCACTCGTCAGAGTTCCATTCGACGAGACCGTTTTTGGCGGAAGTCCCGGAACCGACTACCACGACATCGTCCATGTTTTTCGCATCGGCCGGCACAGCGCTATCCGGTTCGCCCTCCTTTTTAAGCGTGACGAGGATGACACCGTTCTTAGCCTTGTCGCCGTACTTCTCGACATACTCGGTACACGAAGAATCTTTCAATACAGTAATCGACCGGATTCGCTTTTTGTCGACTTGCTTCAAATCGTCGACCGCTTCGCCATCGACCAAGTACAACGGAGCAGGCTGCGATGTTTCGCGGCCGTCCTTGCCCACGATAACGATCCGCTTGTCGGCCGGATCCCCGACCCGCACGGTCATCCGCGACGAATCCGACGCATCGAAAATTTGGAACGCAGCGTTTTCCTGCGTATCTTTGCCCGAAGGACAAAGATAGACGGTTTCGGCAAAGGCCCCGAGAGCCAGTCCCGCGAGCGGCACGACGAAGAGCGCCTTAGCCCCTGCCCACCGCGATGATCTTTTTTGCAACATCATGGTAATACGGTTTTTAAGTTTACTGTGATTGAAGCTGTTGGCGACTGAGTACCACCTCCCGCCAGCAGCCTTTTTTATCAACAACAACTGGTACTGCCGAGCATCGACACCGCTGTTCAGCACCGCCTCGTCGGCCTCGTACTCATGGATGGCCCGCAACTCGCGCCGCAACAACCACATCGCCGGATTGAACCATTGCAGGCACCCCGCCAAGTCGGTCGCCAACAAATCCAACGAATGACGCAACCGCAGATGAGCCCGTTCGTGGGTGATGATTTCGGCACCGCAACCGGCATTATCCGCCTCTGAGATGACAATATAACGCCACCAACTGAACGGTGTAACAGTTTGCGGTACCCGCACGAGCACCGTTCCGTCTTCAAGCCGTTCGCGGCGGCCACTCCGCACCACACGCAGCACGCGGCCCACGGAAACCGCCGTAGCGATGAACATGGCCATCGCACCGGCCAAATAAAGCGCTCCGGCCAACCGTTCCCACGGAAACGGCTCGGCCATCGGCTCGGAAACCTCCTCGGAGAAAGGAACCGGAAAATCCGCGGCGGCAAAATCGGGCAAGACGGGTAATTCACGCGTGACAGTGATGACGCACACCGGCAAAACGAACGACAACGACATCGCTCCGAGCACGACCGTGCGGTTGAAGCGATGGAACGTTTCACGACTGAGCAACAACTTGAAAAACAAATAAAAAACCGCCAGACAAACGCCGACTTTCAGAGAATAAATCATCAACTCGTACATACTCCGTTATCGTTCGTTTTGTTTTTCGATGCGGTCGAGCAATTCGCGCAACTCCCCGACCGAAATCTTCTCCTCCTCGACCAAAGCCGAAACAGCCCCCATGTAGGAATTTTCGAAATAGCGGCTGATGACATTGCCCAACGTGCGACGCGAAAACTCGCTCTCACTCACGATCGGAAAATACTGATAGGTGCCGCCGAATGCCTTGTGCGAAAGGTAACCTTTGGCTTCGAGCGCCCGCACCATCGTCGAGAGCGTATTGAAATGAGGTTTCGGCTCGGGTGCCATCTCGACCAATTCGCGCACGAACAAAGGCCCGCGCTCCCAGAAGCAACGCATCAACTCCTCCTCGCGGCGAGTCAGTTTTTCAGGGTTGATTTGCATGATATTCCTTATTTTTCGATCTCTTTCAGACATTCCAACAATCGGCGGCGCTGCAAAATGCTCGTGCCGATTTCGACGTGGCGGATAATCCCTTTGCGGTCAATGACCATCGTAACCGGCGTCTGAGCGACACCCATCGCATCCCACAATGCACGGGCCGAGACGAGCCGATGAAAGGCAAAACCCTGTCGCTCGACGATGCGGCGAATCTGTTCCGCCGTATTCCACGTGACGGAGAGAAACAACGCACCGGGGCACTCCTCCATCCAACCGTTCAATTCGGGCATCTCGGCGATGCAGGGGCCGCAGCCCGTATGCCAGAAGTTGAGCACCACCGAACGACCGGCCAAATCGCGGTCGCTCCATGTGCGTCCGGTATCGTCCGTTTCGGAGAAAGCAGGGAGCGAATCCCCCACCCCGCAACGCAGGGATGCCGGCGGCATGGTCGAGAAAGTAATCAGAAACGCCTGCGACGCAGCCTGCAACAACTTCTCGCCGCAGAAAACCTGCTCGACGGGAATCGCCAATGCGGCGGCCTCGTCCGAAAGATGCACCCCCTCGGAAAAAACCACGACGGAGACTTCGCCACCCAATGAATCTTTCACGGAACCGATCGACAACTTGCCGGCCGGCAACGGTTCGGGGTGCTCCGTGAAGAACCGACCGTCGATAAGATACCGCGCACGAACCGATTCACCCAAAACCTCCGAGACACTGCGAGCACCCGCGCAAAGCACCCCCAAGAGCAAACCCAACAGGACAACCAATTTTCTCATCGTTTCATTGTTAATATCGTTACAACCGAACAACTGTTTATCTACGGCAAAGGTAACTAAAAAAATTTCACGTACAACTATTTTTAATAGTTTATCAACTAAAAAACATCGTTTTGATGAAAATTTCGGATTTTAACCGGAAAATAACTACTTTTGGCCCGACTGATGACAAGCCATCCGCAACCGATCGGACAATTCCTATAAATAAAAGGTACGATTATGGCAAACTTCTTTTCCAAGCAGGACATCCGCGGGCTGTTGGTATTTCTTCCGCTGGCGGCAATCGCCATCGCCACACTGCTGCTGGCTCAACCGAAAAACGATCCGGCAGAAGCCCGTCGTGTCGAACAAGCAGCAGACACCCTCGGATTCAAGACGCAAAAACAGAAAAACCTCACGACGGAACCGGAGGAGAAAACGCTGAAACTGCGACCGTTCGACCCGAATACGGTGGACTACGAAGAACTGCTCGAAATGGGCCTGACCCAGAAAGAGGCTTTGAGCTTGATTCAGTATCGCGCAGGAGGCAAGATATTCCGCATCCCCGAAGAGGTGGATGCCTGCTATGGCATCGAACACCCACGCTACCTGCAAATCAAGCCCTACATCCGTATCGGACGACGCTATGCCAAAGCCCCGGCCGCCTATCGTCCGGGGCGCATCGTCAAGTCGACCATCGCACCGGAACCGTTCCGCATTGACACGGTGAGCGGACGTTATCTGCAAGCCATCGGAGCGCTGACGGGAAAACAAGCCCGGGTATTCAACAAATACCGGCTCATAAACGACGGCATTCGGGACATGGAGGATTTCAGGAACTGCCACGTGGTGAACGATTCGGTAGCAGATGCCCTGGAACCCTACATACTCTTTCCGGAGGAGGAGACCGCCGACGAAAACCGACGGATCAATCTGAACACGGCAGATTCAGCGGAGCTGCGCAGTGTGATCGGCATCGGCGAAAAGACCGTCCAAGCGATATTGGAGTACCGCGAAAGACTCGGTGGATTCGTCCGCGTAGAACAACTGGCCGAAGTTTCGGGCGTAACGGAGAGCAATTACGAGAAAATCGCACAACAAATTTACTGCGATAGTTGCGAAATTCGAAAAATTGATATTAACTTTGTGGCTCCGAAAGAATTGGTCGCTCATCCGTACATCAATATCAGAAACGGAAAGACGCTTCGGAAATTGCTACACGAAAGACGTTTGAAAGGAGGTTGGAGAACCGTCGAAGAACTGATTGAAGATGACATAATGACCCGAGAGGAGGCAGCACGGCTGGCTCCGTATTTGGTATTCAATCGCAACGACGGAACCGACGACAGCCCGAAACGACACGAAACGGAAACCGCAACGGAAGATGCGGCCCCGACACAAAAACAAACGAATCGATAAAAAACTAAAAAAACGAATAACCATGATTATCATGCCGGTAAAAGAGGGCGAAAACATCGAACGCGCTCTCAAAAAATTCAAACGGAAATACGAACGTACGGGTGTACTGAAAGAGTTGCGCCGTCGTCAATACTTCACGAAGCCTTCGGTTGCGAAACGCGAAGCGATGATGCACGCCATCTACGTGGAGCACATGTATCGCGACGAAGACTAACCGACGTCGTTCACATTACCGAAAAAGGAGCGGTCTGAAATTCATCAGACCGCTCCTTTCGTACAGAGGGGCGAAGCTGCGCCGCCGGACTACCGGATGAACAACAGTTCACGGTACTTCGGAAGCGGCCAAATCTGGTCGTCGACGATCTCTTCAAGTTTGTCGATGTGATACCGGATTTTGTCGAGGAAAACGGCGACCGTATCGTGATAAGCGACAGCTTTCGCTCGCTGGTCTTCGATATGGTTCGCCTGTTTGCGGGCCTCGATCATGTCGTCCGTCATTTTCTGAATAGCGGCCGTATGATCCTGTATCTTCTTAATCAACAGAATATCGGCCGAAGCATTCAATCCCGGGATCTGCGACATCTTATAAACCTTGTCCAACAACATCGCTTCGTATTTCGAAGCGATAGGCACAATATGGTTCATCGTCAGGTCGCCCAAAACACGGCTCTCGATCTGGATTTTCTTGGTATAGGTCTCCCACTTCACCTCGGCGCGCGCATCGAGCTCGACCTTCGAGAATACACCCAAATCACCGAACATCTTCACGGTATCCTTATCCAGATAACGGTCGATCATCAAAGGCGTAGAGGTCTCGCAATCGAGCCCGCGGCGGGCCGCCTCAGCTTTCCATTCGTCCGAGTACCCGTTGCCATCGAAGCGGATAGCTTTGCAAGCCTTGATTTTCTGCTTCAACACCTCGTAGATGGCCTTTTCTTTCTTGGCACCGGCCTCGATTTTAGCATCGACCGCCACCTTGAACTCGCGCAACTCGGCCGCAACGACCGAATTGAGCACGATCATCGCCTCGGCGCAATTATCCGACGATCCGACAGCGCGGAACTCGAACCGGTTGCCCGTAAAGGCGAACGGCGAAGTACGGTTGCGGTCGGTGTTATCGAGCAAGAGGGTCGGAATGTGCGAAATGCCGCTCATCTTGAAGACATTCTTGGCGTCGAACCGAATGGCATCGTCGCCGCGGCTGGCCTCCAACTTATCCAGCACACCCGACACCTGCGAACCGAGGAACGTCGAGATGATGGCGGGAGGCGCCTCATTGGCCCCGAGCCGGTGGGCATTCGTCGCACTCATGATAGAGGCTTTCAACAAACCGTTGTACTTGTGGACTGCCGAAATAACGTTGACCAAGAAAGTGATGAACTGCAAATTCTCCGAAGCGGTCTTACCCGGCCCCAAAAGATTGACACCTGTATCGGTACCCAACGACCAGTTGTTGTGTTTGCCCGAACCGTTGATGCCCTTGAACGGCTTCTCGTGCAATAGCACACGGAACCGATGACGGCGGGCGATCTTGTCCATGATGGTCATCAACAACTGGTTGTGGTCGTTGGCCAAGTTCGCCTCCTCGTAGACGGGCGCCAACTCGAACTGATTGGGTGCCACCTCGTTGTGGCGGGTCTTCACTGGAATACCCAGTTTCAGACTTTCGTATTCGAGGTCTTTCATGAAAGCCATCACGCGCGCGGGAATCGCCCCGAAATAATGGTCTTCCAACTGCTGATTCTTGGCCGATTCGTGGCCCATCAACGTGCGACCAGTCAACACCAGATCGGGCCGAATGGCCCACAAACTCTCGTCGACGAGGAAATACTCCTGCTCCCAACCAAGGTAGGAAACAACCCGCTGCACATTCTTGTCGAAGTAATGACAGACCTCCGTAGCAGCATTGTCGACGGCCGTCACGGCACGCAACAAAGGAACCTTATAATCGAGGGCCTCACCCGTATAGGCGATGAAGACGGTCGGAATACAAAGCGTCGTATCGACGATAAACGCGGGCGACGTGGGATCCCACGCCGAATAACCGCGCGCCTCGAACGTATTGCGAATACCGCCATTGGGAAACGACGAGGCATCGGGCTCCTGCTGCACGAGCAACTTACCGGAAAATTCCTCCAATACACCCTCGTCGCCATCGGGCTCAGCGAACGCATCGTGTTTCTCAGCCGTACCTCCCGTCAACGGCTGAAACCAGTGCGTATAATGGTCAGCACCATGTTCCAACGCCCACTGGCGCATACCGGCAGCCACGCTATCAGCCACTTCGCGCGGCAGGGGCGTACGTTTGTCCATCGTCTCCGAGAGGATGGCATACGTCCGTTTGTCGAGATACTTGCGCATGGCGGCACGGTTGAATACTTTGTCGCCGAAGTAATCCGAAGGACGTCCCTCGGGAGCGATCGGCTCGACTGCAGTGTGATTGATCGCCGCGTCGACCATCTTGAATCGTAACAATGACATAAGCTATCTGTATGAGAAATTCGTTCGGGTTATTCAGGATGCGAAACACGGAAAAACGGATTGTCGACGCATCTTTCACTCTCGGCAACAAAGGTATGTTTTTTCCGGCAACATTATTCGCACGAAAATCGTTTTTTCAGAAAAAACATGATTTTTTTCTTCGTTTACCAAAAAAACAGATGCAAATTTTCGAATTTTACCCGATTTTTACACTGTTATTGAA
>RYWP01000124.1 GCA_003979135.1 Alistipes sp. | reverse complement strand
AGATGTGTATAAGAGACAGGGTCGTTGATACCCACTACCTCGAATTTGTCGGTCTGCGTGCAGGCGGCACGGAAGACCATACGGCCGATACGGCCGAAGCCGTTGATACCGATTTTAATAGTTGCCATAATCTTTTATTGATTTGAGTTGTAAATAATCCGCAAAAAATCTACCGTTATTTTTTTCACAGCGCAAAAGTACATACTTTCTCTTTTACGCGCAAATAAATTACGAAATTTTTTTATTAACTCCGCTTTTGGAAGCAGATCCCTATACAAGGGCAGGTCTCCATGCTTTCAAAAGTCACCGGCGCTCCAGACACAACCCGAAATGAACACGATGCGATACCTGCGGAACATCTGCATGACAAAAAAATCCCTACCTTTGCACAAATACAAATCTGCGGGCTTCATGAAAGGTTTTTCCATCGAAATCGCCAGTCGTTTCGACGGTTGGTGGCGTTACAACGCCGTACTGATGTGCGGTTGCTTCGACGACAAGGACGAACGCATCGGATTCGTCTCGGCGGAATCGCATGTGGCCGATGTCGGCGCAGGCCCTGCCGAACGGCCGGCCGACATAGCCCCCGACCGGAGCCTTGCGCTCGAAACGCCACTGTGCGACCACTTGGTGCTCTACGTCTACATCATCCCGCACACGCTGCCGCAGGACAACGACATCGAATCGACGAAACCATTCGAACTCGACTTGAAAATCGCCTGCGACGGCCGCACGTTCCGTCGGGAACAGCTGTCGATCAACCAATGGTCGGGCATCTCGCTCGAACTGCGCATCGACCGTCCGGAAGCAACAAACACCGAACCGGCCGCAAAATCCGAACAAGCCTGAAAAAACCATGCCCTTTCGTTCATCACGCATATTCGCATGGAGCACCGTTCTCGCACTCGCTCTGTTCGCCCGACCCGCCGCTGCGGCACAACCGGTCACAGGCGGCGTAGGAGTGGTCATGAGCGGCGGCGGTGCCAAAGGGCTTTATCACATCGGCGTACTCGAAGCTCTCGAAGAATACGGCATCCCCATCGACTGCGTGGCCGGCACCTCGATGGGTTCCATCATCGCAGCGATGTACGCCGCGGGCTACTCGCCGGCCGAAATGCGCCGTATCGTCGCATCAGGCGCCGTCAAGGAGTGGGTGTCGGGACGCCTTGACCCCAATCGCTACCTCTCCTACTACCGGCAATACGGCCAGAATCCCTCGTTCATCAACGTACGGCTTGACTTCCGCAAAGGCAGCCGCACATTCCAATCGCCGACCAACCTGCTCTCGTCTACCCAGATCGACATGGCGCTCGTCGGGCTTTTCGCACCGGCCACAGCCGCATCGGACGGCGACTTCGATCGGCTGATGATGCCGTTCCTCTGTGTAGCGAGCGACATGAATGCCCGTCGGCCCATCGTGCTCCGCAAGGGCGAACTGAGCGAAGCAGTTCGCGCTTCGATGTCCATTCCGCTGGTATTCAAGGCCATGAAGCGCGATTCGATGTTGCTCTACGACGGCGGGATCTACGACAATTTCCCGTGGAAACCGATGGACGAGGATTTCCGACCGTCGTTCATCATCGGCAGCATCTGCACATCGGGCAACACCCGCCCGAGCGAGCAGAACGGATTGTTGGATCAGGCCTTTTTGCTGGCGATGCAGGACACCGACTATTCGTTGCCCGAGGGGCGCAGCGTCTGCATCGCACGCGCGGTGGATGTCGGTATGCTCGACTTCGACCGCGCCGAGGAGATTATGAACGCAGGCTACACGGATGCCCTCGCCAAGATACCCGAAATTCTTCAGCAGGTCACCGCGCGCCTCACACCGGCCGAAAGTGCCGCCCGCCGCGCGGCATTCCGTGAGAAATGCCCGCCGTTGATTTTCGATGACTACCGGTTGGAAGGACTGACCCCCGCCCAACGCGAATACATCCGCGACTTCATGCAGGTCGACCGCAAATCGTCGGGCACGCAACGAGCGATGGGTTTCGACCGGCTCCGCGACAATCTCTACGAAGTGCTGGCAAACGGTGATTTCACGATGGATTTTCCCCACGCGACCTACGACCCGCAACGCCGTCGCTACACGTTCGAGGCACGGTTCCAGACGAAACCCAATTTCCGCATCGCGGTCGGCGGCAGCATCTCGTCCACCGCTTTCAACATGGGCTACATCGGGCTGAACTACCGCTCTATCGGCCGTGTGGCCCAATCGTGGGGCGTCGACCTCTTTTTGGGGCCGCTCTACACGTGGGGGTCCGTGGGCGGCCGCACCGATTTCTACGCATGGAAACCGTTGTTCCTCGACTATGCGTTCAACTTCCACACGCACAACCTCAACCATGGCAATTTCGGCAACCTGACCGAAGTGAACAACGTCCTGCCCGTCAAGGAGAGCGGTCTTTACGGCTCGCTCGGGCTGGGGATGCCTCTGACGCACCGGAGTTTCTTTCTGCTGCGAACCAACCTCGGCGAGGTCAACTACCACTACGCAGCCGACGGGCTGTTGGGCGACGAAACCGACCACACGCGGTTCAGCTATTTCGGCGCGATGGCCGCCATCAAGCGCAACACGCTCGACAGGACGGTGCATTCGCGACGCGGGTCGAATCTACAACTTTCGGGCATCTTCGTGACGGGCCGCGACAAATTCGAACCGTTCGGCCAAGGAGGATTCCGCACGAAGACGCATCGGCAATGGTTCGGTGCGCGGTTCACGTGGGACAAGTATTTCGACCTGCCGCAAAACACGTGGTTCTCGCTGGGATTCAACGTCGATGCGGTCATCACCAACCATCCGCATTTCACACGCAACGGTGCAACACTGCTGTCGCTGCCGGCCTATGCACCGCTGCCGCACGTACAGATGATCTACATGCCGGCATTCCGCGGCAAACGCTTCATAGCGGGCGGCGTAATGCCCACATTCGATCTGCTGCCCAACTGTTTTTTCCGCACGGGGTTCTATGCGATGTACCGCGAACGCCGCGACAACGACCCGCTGTTTCTCGACTACGACGGCGAAACACGACGGATGCACTACATCGCCGATGCGTCGTTCGTCTACCACACGCCGATCGGACCGGTCAGTCTGAGCCTGACGAAATACGACCTACGCGACCGGAAAAACCTCTATCTCATTTTCAGTTTCGGCTACGCTCTTTTCGCACCCAAAGGCACCTTTTATTAAAGGCTGCGCATAGTGCTTACGCCGGTCGGATCAAGTTCATCCGACGAATGCTCCGGAAATGGAATGCTTACAACGGTCATAAGCATTATACACAAATATTACTTGCACAGCCACTCACTCGATCCGACCGGCGTAAGCACTATGCGCAGCCTTGAATAAGAATGCAACTTTTTCGCAGTCGTTGCGTCTAACCGATAAAACGAAACCGAAAATGGCTTTATCTCATACCGCCCCTGCTTCCGCAACCGATTTCGAAGCATTCGTACGCGAACACCGGCCGATCATCGTCCGCATCTGCTGGCTCTATGCCCGAAACCGGCCGATTTCGACGACCTCTATCAAGA
>RYWP01000001.1:75488-76926 GCA_003979135.1 Alistipes sp. | reverse complement strand
GCGCGCACCTTGCCGAAGCCATTCAGCGCGAGGCGGCCAAGTGCGGACGCACGATCGATATATTGCTGGAAATTCGTGTCGCTGCCGAAGATACGAAAACCGGTTGGGATTTCACCGAACTGATGCAGTACGTGCGTTCGGCACCTTTCGCCCGAATGAACAATATTCGGGTGCGCGGTGTGATGGGCATCGCGACCAATACGACCGATGCACGGACGATCCGACACGATTTCGGTGAACTGAAACGTTGTTTCGATCTGCTACAGCCCCATTTCGGTGGACGGTTTGATACGCTCTCGATGGGAATGTCGCACGACTATGGCTATGCTGTGGAATGCGGCGCTACGATGGTGCGGGTCGGTTCGCTGATTTTCGGTGAGCGTGACTATTCGCAGAAACCGGAAGCAGTCATGCTTTGAAAGCAGGCTGCTTCCGGTTTCTTGCCGTTGGATTCTTCGCGCAGAGTATTCGCTCTCTGCGCGATGTCTATTTTATACGGATCTGTTGTCCGAAACGGATGACATCAGCCTCTTTGATGCCGTTCAACCGGCAAAGATTGGATACCGTCGTTCCGTATTTGTGAGCCAAGGTACTCAACGTTTCCCCTTTGCGAATCGTGTGGTAGCGACGGGCGGCTTGTTCGACGACCTCTTTTTTGTCCATCTCTTCGTTGGCGATTTCGTCGTCGAAATCCTGCCCCGCATTCGAATAGATGCTGAAGAACGATTTTTTGAGCAGGAATGTTTCGCGGCAAAGAATGCCGTTTTTGAAGTCGATCAACCGCTCGGGGTCGAACGAATGGCCGTAGTAACGGGTTTCGAAGTGCAGGTGCGGGCCTGTCGAACGGCCTGTCGATCCGCCCAGACCGATGATTTGGCCCGCCTCGACCCATTGGTTCGTCTCGACCAGACGTTCTGCGAGGTGGCCGTAATAAGTCTCCAGCCCATTGTCGTGGCGGATGATGACCAAGTTGCCGTAACCTCCGTAATTATACTGCGATATGCGTACACGACCGCTGAATGTGGCGTAGATCGGGTCACCGGTTTTCAGCGGCAGGTCGATTCCCTGATGCTGACGGCGACGCCGAGGTCCGAATTTTCCGTTCGGGTGGATGCTTCCCTGATAGGGGCAATGGTAACTCGTTACGGAATCGAGCAGCGTGATGACGACCGATTGCGGCAACTCGTCCATATCGACCTCTCGATAAGGAAAGAGAGTTGTCGTGCTCCAGTATTTCTCGAAAATCGTACTGTCTTTGGCTACCTCGCGGTCAAGGATGTATTTCCACGTGTTGTTGCTGTAAAGAATCACCCGCAGGGCGGCATTGCCCGAGTCGAGGGTGTCGATGATCGTCAGATCGTTCGTGTCGGCATTCGACAAAATCTGTTTGCGTTGGAGGCGCAGACGGAGAGCGGCGATGGAATCGGCGGCGTGAGCG
>RYWP01000001.1:0-75478 GCA_003979135.1 Alistipes sp. | reverse complement strand
GTTCGTTCTCGGGTGCCGGTGCCTGCCCGTGCACCGTGGGCGTCGTCAGTACGACTGCGAAAAGAAATGAAAGGATAAATCGGTTCATATTGTTTTATTTCGTATGCAAATAGTTTGCGGCGGCTTCGAGCGCTTGATAAAACTCTTCGCCGAAACGCCGGATGATCGGTTCGCGCAAAGCTTTGTAAACCGGTATGCCCAACCGTTTGCCGCAGGTGCGGGCCGTTTCGCATACCGACCACCGATGGTAGTTGAGGCCCGTGGTTCCGTTCGAGAACCGGACGAGCCGTATCGGATAGAGGTGGCACGAAATGGGTTTGCGAAAAGCTGTTCGACCTTCTTTCCAAGCCTTTTCGATGGCGCAGAACGTGATGCCGTTCTCGCAGCACGAATAGGCGCATTCGGCATTGTCGATGAGCGGTGTTGTGTAGTCGCCGTCGTCGTCGATGACCATGAATCCCTGACGTTCGATGGCCGCGATGCCCTCGGGCGTCAGATAGGGTTTGTAGGCTTCGTATTCGCGTTCGAGCACATCCACTTCGTCCGCTTCGAGTGGAGCTCCGGCGTTCCCTTCGACGCAGCAGGCTCCCTTGCACGCTGCAAGGTCGCATGCGAAACACTCGTGCAAGAGGTCGGCGCTTACGATTTTATCGTCGATTTCGATCATTTGCGGCAGGTGTCGGCGATAACCAAGTCATAAAGTTCACCGAGCGACATGCCCATGGCGCGGGCCTGCTTCGGTACGATGCTGCCGGGGCTCATGCCCGGGATGGAATTCAGTTCGATGAAATAGGGTTTGCCCTCGGGCGTAATGATGAAGTCGACGCGTACTACCCCGCTGCAACGGCACGTTTTGTAGGCATCGAGCGTCATGCGGTTGAGTTCCGCGCGGACTTCGGGCGAGATACGGGCCGGGGTGATTTCTTCGGAGCGTCCGGCTGTGTATTTGGCCTCGTAGTCGAAGAAGTCGTTTTTCGGAACGATTTCCGTTTCGGGGAAGATGTACTCGCGGCCGCCGGCAATCAAGATCCCGCATCCGATTTCACGCCCTGTAATGCATTCCTCGATGAGGATTTCATCGTCTTGGGCGAAAGCTGCTTCGATGGCAGCTGGCAATTCCTCTGCCGTGTGGACTTTCGTCACGCCGAACGATGAACCGTTGGCGTTCGGTTTGACGAAAAGCGGCAATCCTAATTCTTGCACGATTTCTTCAGCGTCGCAGGGCTCGCCTTTGCGGACGAACCGTTCGCGGGCCATGTTGACATGTCCGACCAGCGTACGTTTGGTCGTGATTTTGTCGAACGTTACGACCGACGAAACCATCGAACATGACGAATAGGGAACCCCCATCATGTCGAGGTAGCCCTGCAGTCGGCCGTCCTCGCCCGGTGTGCCGTGGATGACGATCAACGCGTAGTCGAATGCTTTGTGCACGCCGTCGACGGTAATTGAAAAATCGTTCTTGTCGACCTGCCATTGACGGCCGTCGGGCGCTGTATTGTGCCAGTCGCGGTGGTGTAGGTCGATCAGCGTGATGTCGTATTTTTCGTGGTCGAGCGCCTGCTCGATTTGTGCGGCGCTTTGGAGGGCGATTTCCCGTTCGGGCGAATCGCCTCCGGCCAAAAGGGCTATTTTCAATCTTTCCATGCTATTTTGTCAGGGGTTGTAGATGTCTTTGTAACGGAATGCGAGTATTTCCTGTATCATATCAACGAATTGCCGGGCTTCGACGTGGTCAGCGGCGATTTGCAGAATACGGTTGAAATCGTTGAGTGCCGCACCCCATTCGTTGAGCCGGTAGTGCAACTTGCCGTGTTCGAGCAGCAGACCGATGTCGTCGGGCCTCTCGGCCAGTTGAGCCGTGACGACTGCCAAATGCGAGGCCGGGCTCCAAAGATCTTTCTGACGAATATGGGTGGCTACGTCGGGATGCAACAGATCGGCGGTGTCTTCTCCGCTCTCGATGCGACGGCGTACTTCCGTCGCGGAAATGTCCAATAGCGGAGCATCTTTCAGCAACGTGATGCGATCGGTTAATTCGGCGGGAATGACCGCTCCGCCTCGTGGATAGACGTAAATCGGATATTCGAGGATTTTATCGGATTCTTTCCAACCGCCGAGACGTTCGAGCTGGTCGCTGCCCATCAGAATGGAGAACTCCATGTCGTTGCCGTAGTTCTCTGTGAGGTGTCGCAGTGTGTCGATGGTGTACGAAGGCTTCGGCAGCAGGATTTCGATGACCGAGGGTCGGATGCGGTCGGGATGGGCGGACGCCTTGCAGGCGATTTCGGCCATCTCGAAACGCTCCAGTTCCGGCGCCAGCGTCGCGGCGTCCTTGTGAGGATTCTGAGGCGAGACGATAAGCGCCACCTCATCGCACAAATCGTGCTTCACGACCCACTCGGCCAACGCGATGTGGCCTTTGTGGACGGGATTGAACGACCCGAAGTAGAGCATCATGCGTCGTTTCATCGTTGGATGCCGATAAAGTTTTCGAGAATGCAGGCCGTTTCTTCGATTGCTTCGTCGAGCCGATCGTTGAGTACGATGTGGTCGAATCCTTGTGCCTTGGTCAGTTCGAACTCCGCTTTGGCGACTCGTCGGTCGATGACCTCCGGAGCGTCGGTGCCGCGGCTTTCGAGCCGGCGGCGCAGCTCTTCGACGGAGGGCGGCATGATGAAGACAGCGCAGGCATCATCGCCGAAAATACGCCGGAGGTTCAATCCTCCGATGACGTCGACATCAAAAACGATGACGTGTCCGTCGGCCCAGATGCGTTCGACTTCACTGCGCAGGGTTCCGTAGCAGGTGCCTTTGTAAACCTCCTCCCACTCGACGAACTTGTTTTCGGATACAGCCTGCATGAATTCCTCCTGCGAGAAGAAATAGTAGTCTTTGCCGTGCTGTTCGCAACCGCGCGGGGCACGGCTGGTGGCCGAAATGGAAAATTCGAGTTGCGGGTAACGTTCCAATAGGGCGCGGACGATAGTGGTTTTGCCCGAACCGCTCGGCGCGGAGAAGATGACGACCTTGCCCATTACAGAATGTTTAATACCTGTTCCTTGATTTTCTCTAACTCGTCTTTCATCTTGACGACCAGAATCTGGATGTTCGTTTCGTTGGCTTTCGAGCCCATCGTATTGATTTCGCGGCCCAGTTCCTGCGCGATGAAACCTAATTTGCGGCCTACGCCCTCCTCGGATGCCGCCACCTCGCGGAAATAATTGCAATGGTTGGTCAGCCGCACTTTCTCTTCGGTGATGTCGAGTTTTTCCAAGTAGAAAATCATCTCCTGCTCCAACCGGTTGCGGTCGACCTCGACGTTGAGTTTTGACAGATTGTCGAGAATGCGTGCCTTGATGTTCTCCGTGCGGACTTTCTCATAAGGTACCACTTCGTTTTTGTACCTTTCGATCAGATCGATGCGCCGTAGCAGGTCGGCGATCAGCGTCGCGCCTTCCTGTGTGCGGAATTCATTCAGTTCGGCAGCGGCCTTTTCCGTAGCGGCGAGGAGTGCGGCGTGTTCTTCGTCGGAGATGGTCTCGTTTTCGGTCGCCACGACGTCGGGCAGTCGCAGAATGCAGGGTACCAATGTATTGTAATTGGGTTCGAGGCCGGCGTATTCGAGCGCGTCGCCCATCTGACGCAGGTATTCGCGGAAAGCGTCGCGGTTGATGCGGGCCGATGTCTCGACGGACTGCGATTCGACCGTCACGAACGCATCGACCTTGCCGCGTTCGAGGGCTCGTGTGATGATACTGCGGATTTCGTATTCCGATTGCCGATAGACGGCCGGCAATCGCAGGTTGAGATCCAGTTGTTTGGAATTGAGCGATCGGATTTCGACCGTGATTTTCTTATTCGATAACGTAACCTCGGCTTTTCCGAAGCCGGTCATTGATTTTATCATGATAACGGACCGTTTTGCCCCGCAAAAGTAATAAAAACTATTCAATATGTCACGGCATCGCACGGGTACATTGTGTTATTTGTCGTTTTTGCGTCCCTTCGGGCGATTCGCTTTCCTCGTGCGCTGCGAAAATTGCGACTGGAAACGGCTGTCGGGAAATAATTTGGGTCGGTATTGCTCAGTCTGAATATTTTTTCTATCTTTGTGTTACTTCTTATAACAGAAAGAAAAATCATTGTCGAATCCCATAAACCGAACGGGTATGAAAAAACACAATTTCTATGCGGGACCTGCCATTTTACCGCAGGAGGTGATCGAACAGGCGGCGAAAGCTATCGTCGACTTCAACGGCAGCGGATTGTCGCTACTCTCCATTTCGCATCGCACCAAAGATTTCGAGAACGTTCTCGCTGATGCGGATGCGCTTTTCCGCGAATTGTTGCATATTCCGGATAATTATCGGATTTTCTACGTTGGCGGTGGCGCCAGTACGATGTTCTACGAGGTGCCCGCCAATTTCCTTGGTAAGAAAGCCGGTTATGTAAATACGGGCGTTTGGGCGAAGAAAGCCATCAAGGAAGCCAAGTTCTACGGCGAGGTGGAGACGCTTGCTTCGTCGGACGACAAGAATTTCACCTATATTCCCAAAGGATTCGCCGTTCCGAGTGATTTGGATTATCTGCATATTACGACGAACAATACGATCTATGGTACGGAATATCACGAGGATTTGATCTCGCCCGTGCCTCTCATCGCCGACATGTCGTCGGATATTCTTTCGCGGCCGGTCGACGTGTCGAAATACGCTATGATTTACGGCGGTGCGCAGAAGAATCTGGCTCCTGCGGGCGTGACGTTCGCCATCATCCGCGAGGATATGCTCGAACGGCAGGTGCGCGAGCTGCCGACGATGGTGTCGTTCCGCACGCATGTCGAAAACGGTTCGATGTTTAATACGCCGCCCGTATTCCCGATTTACGTGTTGTGCGAGTCGCTCAAATGGCTGAAGTCGATCGGTGGTGTGCCGGAAATTCATCGCCGTAACAAGGAAAAAGCCGCGCTGCTCTATGCCGAAATCGATCGCAACCCGTTGTTCCGTGGTACGGCTGTCGAGGAAGACCGTTCGCTGATGAACATCTGCTTCGTGATGTCCGAGGGTTACGAGGAATTGGCTCCCGAGTTCCTCGAATTTGCCAAAGAACGCGGCATGGTCGGTATCAAGGGCCACCGTCTGGTCGGTGGATTCCGTGCGTCGTGCTACAATGCGCTGCCGAAAGAGAGTGTTGAGGCATTGGTGGCCTGCATGCAGGAGTTCGAGCATCTGCACGTCAAATAGCTCGGTGGTATGGCCTATCAATTCAAGATACCTACGGCTTACAGCGCCTTGACGGGCGAGGTGGTTGCGTGGGAACAGACCGAATTACAGGAGACGACAACATTGAAACAGACCATGAAAATACTCGTAGCAACCGAAAAACCATTTGCGAAAAAGGCCGTCGACGGCATTCGCGGAATCATTGAAGGTGCCGGATTCGAACTGGCGCTGCTCGAAAAATATACGGATAAGGCCCAACTGTTGGAGGCCGTTGCCGATGCGGATGCGTTGATTATCCGCAGCGACAAAGTGACCGCTGAGGTGATCGATGCGGCGAAAAAGCTCCGTATCGTCGTTCGTGCGGGTGCCGGCTACGATAACGTAGACCTCGCTGCGGCGACGGCCCGGGGCATCGTGGTGATGAATACGCCCGGTCAGAATTCGAACGCGGTGGCCGAACTGGCGCTCGGCATGATGATTTACATGGCCCGCAATGGCTTTACGCCCGGCACGGGCTCGGAGTTGAGCGGCAAGACGCTCGCCATCCATGCTTACGGCAATGTGGGCAAGTTGGTCGCCCGCAAAGGCAAGGCGATGGGAATGCGTGTGATTGCCTACGATCCGTTTGTCAAGGATGCGCAGGTGTTTGCTGCCGATGGTGCGGAAAAGGTTGATTCGATTGAGGATCTTTATCGGCAGGCAGACTATCTGTCGCTCCATATTCCCGCGACCGACGAGACGAAAGATTCCATCGGATATGATTTGTTGACCTCGATGCCTAAAGGCGCGACACTGGTCAACACGGCCCGCAAGGAGGTGATCGACGAGGCAGGACTGCTTCGTGCGTTGACCGACCGTGAGGATTTGAAGTACATCACCGACATTGCTCCGGCCATTCAATCCGAATTGGACGAAAAATTCGGCAAGCGGGTTTTCGCTACGGCCAAGAAAATGGGCGCCGAAACGGCCGAAGCCAATATCAATGCGGGATTAGCTGCCGCAAACCAGATCGTCGCCTACGTCAAAGAGGGCGTGACTCGTTTTCAAGTAAACAAATAGACGAAAGTGTTATGGTACGCATCAAACCTTTCCGCGGAATACGCCCTCCGAAGGAGTTCGCCTCCGAAGTGGCGTCGCGTCCTTACGATGTGCTGAACTCCGTCGAGGCCAAAGCCGAAGCGACGGAACGTTCACTGCTGCATATCATCAAACCCGAAATTGACTTCGAGCCGATCGCCGATGAACATGCGTCGGAAACGTATGCCAAAGCGGTCGATAACTTCCGGTGTTGGCGCGAGAAAGGATGGCTCCGGCAGGATGCGGAGGAGTGCTATTATATTTATGCGCAGACGATGGACGACCGTACGCAGTACGGACTGACGATGTGCTGCCACTTCGAAGACTACCTTTCGGGGGCCATCAAGAAGCATGAGTTGACCCGTCCCGACAAGGAGGAAGACCGCATGATTCATGTGCGCAACCAGCAGGCCAACATCGAGCCGGTGTTCTTCGCTTATCCCGACAATGCCGAAATCGATGCTATCGTTGCCAGTGTGGTCGCAAAAGAGGCACCGGAATACGATTTTACGGCTGCCGATGGGTTCGGTCATAAATTGTGGGTGATTCGCGACCGCAAGATCAACGACCGAATTACGGAACTTTTCGCAACGATTCCGGCTCTTTACGTTGCTGACGGACACCATCGTACGGCGGCTGCTGCGCGTGTGGGTGCCGAATGCAAGGCGAAGAATCCGCAGCATACCGGTAACGAGGAATACTGTTATTTTCTGGCTGTTACGTTTCCCGCGAGCCAATTGCGCATCATCGACTACAATCGGGTCGTCCGCGATTTGAACGGTCTGACTGCCGAACAGTTCTTGGAGCAGCTGAAAGAACATTTCGTCGTTGAGGAGAAAGGTGCGACGGAGTATCGTCCCTTGGCGCTGCACAATTTCGCGATGTATTTCGACGGTCGCTGGTGGAGCCTGACGGCCAAGTCGGGCACTTATGACGACAACGACCCGATCGGTGTTCTGGATGTTACAGTGCTTTCGGAGCATGTGCTGGACAAGGTTTTGGGAATTACAGATTTGCGCACGTCGAAACGAATCGATTTCGTGGGCGGCATTCGCGGTCTGGGCGAACTGAAACAGCGTGTGGATAGCGGGGAGATGCAAGTGGCTTTTGCGCTCTACCCTGTTTCGATGCAGCAACTGATCGACATCGCCGATACGGGCAATATCATGCCGCCGAAGACGACATGGTTCGAGCCGAAACTCCGTTCGGGTGTGGTGATACACTCTTTCGCAGAGCAAGATTAGTTTTGACGGAAAAACCGTTCGGACGGTGATTTATTCAGCCTCTGCCGCAAATATTTGCGGCAGAGGTTTTATTGCGGCTTTTCGAAAACCGTCGGACGATATTTTTTCGTATTTTCGGAAGAAACAATCGCTTCGGAATGGTGGAGAAAGTTTGCTTTTCTTCCGAAAAAATCCTATATTTGTCCTGAAATATATCAATCAGGACGTTATGGCAAAAATCAAAGGTTCTATCGTCGTCGACAACGAACGGTGTAAGGGTTGCGGAGTTTGTGTGGCTTCGTGTCCGTGCGACGTGCTCGCTTTGTCGTCCGAAGTGAATGGCAAGGGGTATCCCGTCGTGCGGATGGCCCATCCTGAAGCCTGCACGGGGTGCGCTTCGTGCGGCGTGATTTGTCCCGACAGTTGCATTACGGTTTACCGTCAAAAAATCGAATAGACTTATGGCAGAGAAAGAGGTGAAGTTGATGAAAGGCAACGAAGTGATTGCCCATGCGGCGATTCGCTACGGTTGCGACGGCTATTTCGGTTATCCCATCACGCCCCAGTCGGAGGTGATGGAGACGTTGATGGAGCTCAAACCGTGGGAGACCACCGGTATGGTCGTCTTGCAGGCCGAATCAGAGGTGTCTTCCATCAATATGCTGTATGGCGGTGCCGCCACCGGCAAGCGTGTGATGACTTCATCGTCGAGCCCCGGCATCTCGTTGATGTCCGAGGGGTTGAGTTATCTGGCCGGTGCTGAACTCCCCTGCCTGATTATCAACTGCCAGCGCGGCGGCCCGGGCTTGGGTACTATCCAACCGTCGCAGGGCGATTATTTCCAAGCGACAAAGGGAGGCGGTCATGGCGATTTCCATTTGATCGTCTTGGCTCCGAATTCTGTGCAAGAGATGCACGATCATGTGGCCGAAGCATTCGATTTGGCATTCAAATATCGCAATCCCGCCATGATTCTGGCGGACGGCGCTATCGGTCAGATGATGGAAAAGGTCGTGCTGGCTCTGCAGCGTCCGCGTCGAACCGACGACGAAACTCGAGCTGAGGCCCGTGCATGGGCTGCATTCGGCAAGACCGACGACCGTAAACGCAATATCGTGACATCGCTCGAATTGCAATCGGAGAAAATGGAAATCATCAATCAACGGTTGCAGGCGAAATATCGGACGCTGGAGAAGAATGAAGTTCGTTATGAGGCCATTGAATGCGACGATGCGGATTATGTCATCGTGGCGTTCGGTTCGTCGGCCCGCATCTGTTCGGCGACGGTCGAAATGGCCCGTGCCGAGGGGTTGCGTGTCGGTCTGTTGCGCCCCATCACTCTGTATCCGTTCCCGAAAAAGCAACTCGCCGATTTGGCGGCTCGTGGCGTGAAAGGTTTTCTCTCTGCTGAACTGAATGCTGGTCAGATGGTCGAGGATGTCCGTTTGGCTGTCAATGGAAAAGCGCCCGTAGAGCACTACGGACGTCAGGGCGGTATGTTGTTCAACCCCGACGAGGTGCTTGCGGCACTCAAAGAAAAACTGATTAAAAAGTAACGGCTATGGCAGAGGTTGAGATAAAGGAGGAGAACAAAGTCTACGCGAAACCGCGTTTGATTTTGGATAATACGATGCACTATTGTCCGGGCTGTAGTCATGGCACGGTGCATAAACTGGTCGCCGAGGTCATCGACGAATTGGGACTTGCAGACCGGACGATCGGTGTTTCGCCCGTAGGATGTTCGGTTTTCGCCTACAATTACATCGACATCGACTGGGTCGAAGCGGCTCATGGCCGTGCTTTGGCGGTCGCTACGGCGGCCAAACGACTCAATCCCGACCGGATGGTTTTCACCTACCAAGGCGACGGCGACCTGTCGGCTATCGGTACGGCCGAATCCATTCATGCAGCAGCCCGCGGCGAGAATGTCGTGGCGATTTACATCAACAATGCGATTTACGGCATGACCGGCGGTCAGATGGCCCCTACCACCCTGCTGGGTATGAAGACGGCGACGACGCCGTATGGTCGTGACCCGCGGCTGAACGGTTATCCTTACAAAATTGCCGAGATGATGGCTCATTTGGACGGTGCGACCTATATCACGCGGCAGAGCGTGCACAAACCGGCCAACGTGCGCAAATGCAAGGCGGCTATCAAAAAGGCATTCCAGCATGCGATGGACGGACAGGGATTTTCGCTGGTGGAGGTCGTTTCGACCTGTAACAGCGGCTGGAAGCTCTCGCCCGTGGCAGCGAACGAATGGATGGAGCAGAACATGCTGCCCTACTATCCGCTGGGCGATATCAAAGACGAAAAATTGGATCCGACACGATGAAAGAGACGTTGATTATAGCAGGATTCGGAGGACAGGGTGTCCTTTCGATGGGGAAGATATTGGCTTATTCTGGCGTGATGCAGGATTATGAAGTGACGTGGATGCCCTCATATGGGCCTGAGATGCGTGGCGGTACGGCCAATGTGACGGTCATTCTCTCCGACCGCAAAATTTCGTCGCCCATTGCGCACGAGTTCGATACGGCGATCATTCTCAACCAGCAGTCGATGGAGAAATTCGAGTCGATGGTGAAGCCGGGCGGCGTGTTGATTTACGACACGAACGGCATCACGCGGCATCCCGTGCGGACGGATATTTCGGTTTACGCCATCGACGCTACGGCCGAATGCGCCAAGATGGGACAGGCCAAGTTGTTCAATACGATGATTTTAGGCGGTTATCTGAAAGTTTGCCCCGTCGTCGCAATGGAGAATGTGATGATCGGTTTGAAGAAATCGTTGCCTGAACGTGCTTGGAAGATGTTGCCTGCCAACGAGGAGGCTATCAAGCATGGAGGCGAGATTATCCGAAAAATCCGGTAATTGTTGATAGCATGAAAAGGGCCCGACTTTTCCAGTCGGGCCCTTTTCGTTTATTTTGCAGATGTATTTTCTTTCGGTTGGAAATCGATGTCATAGAATTTGAATTCGGGTTTCATCATTGCTCCGGTTGCAGCGTCGATACCCCACCCGAGTATGTCCAATAGGTTCAGGACTGCTACGGCATTGAAATTTTTGTCGATGATAATAGTCGCTGTTTCATAGGACGGAGCTTCAGCTTTTACGACTGTTTCATCGAATCCGCGTTTGATCTTGGTTGTATATGGGAATGTTACATTTGTGTGTTTCCTTCCGTCGATCGTCAGCGTCGCTTTTTCAGAAATGTCGCTGTTGAAAGTTACTTTTGTTTTTGAGCCGCAGAAAATGGTTGCACAAGAACTCATGGAAATAGCAGCAAATAAAATAAATCCGATACGTTTCATTTTTTGATAGCTTAAGTTTGTTAGTTTAATCAAGCACATAAAAAACGTAGGCTGAACTTTTTATCTGCTTTTCGAGGTCTTCGACTACCTGTACGCCAAATAATGAGTAAAGCCCACGTAGAAACGTGAGCGTTCACACTTTACTCTTGACGTACTTTTGAAATTGTCGAAGTTTCGAAAAGCAAGAAATAAAGCTAACGCTTTTTATATGTTTGTGCCGGCGTTTTTAGTATGTGGACGGCACGGGGTGAAAATCGAAAGTCTGATCGTTATTTCTTCATAGGCAGATGATATTAACGTTTCAGTCGCAAATATAAGCATTTTTGCACAGATAATTTCGGTTAGCTGCTGATTGTGCCCTCCGCGATAACTGTCTGAAATAAAATTCGCTCCTGCCATGCAATTCACACGGCGGGAGCGAATCGGTCTTCGTGCCGGAGTGGATTACTCTACGGCTGCGCACTCGTTGACATACTGTTCGGCCAGTTTCGTCAGGGCGACGTCGGTCTTTTTCTCTCCGGCCAATATCTTCTCCAACATTTTCCGGACTTTCTTTTCGGGCAGATATTCTGCCAAAGCACACAGTGTACCGTAGGTCGCGATTTCGTAGTGCTCGACTTTCTGCGCTGCCAGAATCAACCCTGCATCCCGTACGAAACTGTTGCGCTTCGTGTCGGAAATGATTGATTCGGCCTCTTTCAACAGCCCGGCCATGGCATCGCATTTTTTGGCTTCGGGCTTCTCGCCCAACAACGAAAATATGGTTTCCAATTCAGCGATCTGTTGGTCACCTTCGTTGTAGTGTTTGTTGAATGCAGCCGATAATTGCTCCGTAGTGGAGGCCTTGCACATCTTTAGCAGCCCCTTTTTCAGATGCAATTCAGCCCAGTAGATGTCTTTGAGTTCGTCAACGAAAAAGGTGTGGAAATCCGATTGTGCATCGCCGGTATATTGGCTTTTCTTTTTGGCTGATGCAGTCGATTTCATACCGGCGGCTGTTTTGGCTTTTGCCGTGGTTTTGCTCTTTACCGTATCGTCGGTCGTTTTGTAGTTGTCGCTCTTTTTTGAGGCGGCTGATTTGGCGTTGTGACCGGTGCCGGTTTTCGCCTCTTTGTCGTCGTTGTTGTACGTTTTCATAACATGTGGATTTTGGTTTGTCGATTCAGTCGGCAAATAGCATACCACAAACATTCGTTTTGTATGATCTTTCCGGCCCGAGGCATCGTATTTGCAAGACCGGATAACGAAACAAACGTTACTGATTTATGGAAAATAAAACATGCGCGATGCCGCTCATCGGCGATAAGGCTCCGGCTTTCGAGGCCGAAACGACGCAGGGAAAGATTCGTTTCCCGCAGGATTTCAAAGGGAAATGGGTGATTCTGTTCAGCCACCCGTCTGATTTTACGGCGATATGCACGTCGGAATTCGTCCTTTTCGGGGCGATGCAACAGGAGTTCGAGGCGCTCGGTTGCCGATTGGTCGGACTTTCGGTCGGCACACTCTCCAGCCACATCGCGTGGCTGCGGTCGATTCACGACCGAATCGAATACAAAGGACATAAAAAGGTCGAGCTGAATTTCCCGTTGATTGCCGACATGTCGATGGAGGTGGCCCGCAAATACGGGATGATTCAGCCCGGAGCCAGCACGACGACGGCTGTACGATCGGTCTTTTTCATTGATCCGACAGCTACGGTGCGGGCGATCATCTGCTATCCGGCGCAGTTGGGTCGCAATTTCGATGAGTTGAAACGCGTGTTGGTCGGTTTGCAGACGGTCGACAAATATAAGGTGGCATTGCCTGCGGATTGGCGGCCCGGCGAGGATATCGTGGTTCCTGCGCCGACGACCTATGATGGCACGGAGCAATCGACCGACGGGATGAAATGCTACGAATGGTACTTCTGCACGAAGCCGCTACCCGAGGTGAAAACCGAACGGCAGCAGCCAGTCGAAGCGTAACAACCAGTCACATAGCAAAATCGCTCCTGTTTGCAAAATTGCAGGCAGGGGCGATTTGGATAGAAAAGTGTGTCGCGGCGGCTACTCGCCAAATCGGTAAGCGTCGATGTCACGGAAGCCCAACAACAAGTCGTGTACTGTCATGCGGCGTTTGCCGGCAAACTGAATTTCTAGAATTTGTATCCATCCGTCGGCACAGGCTACGGATAACTCTTCGCGCCAGTCGGTTGCAACGGTTCCCGAAGCTGCCGCTGGAAGACTTGTGTCGAATCGGGCCGCAAAAATCTTAGCCGTATTGACCGCTTGTCCGTCGCGGAACATCGGGCTCCATGCTGCCGGATAAGGCGAAAGCCCGCGAATGAAATCGACGATGCGTTTGCCGTTCCAACTCCAGTCGATGCGACAATCGTCCTTGAAAATCTTGGGTGCCGGTTTGAGTACGGATTCGTCGATACCCTCTTGTTTCATCGGTTGGACGTCGCCTGTCGCAAGGCGTTCTACTGTCTCCAGCACGAGCGACGGGCCGAGGTGCATCAAGCGGTCGTAAAGCGTGCCTATGTTGTCCTCGGGGGCGATTGGGACACGGGTTTGTCCGAGGATAGCCCCCTTGTCGATTTCGTGATTGAGCAGGAACGTCGTGATGCCCGTTTCGGTTTCGCCGTTTATAATGGCCCAGTTGATGGGGGCCGCTCCGCGGTATTGGGGCAGTAGTGAAGCGTGCAGGTTAAACGTACCTAATCGCGGCATGGCCCAAATCACCTCCGGAAGCATCCGGAATGCGATGACAATGCTCAAATCGGGCTGTAATTCCCGCATGGCTTCGATGAACTCCGGTGCTTTGAGTTTTTCGGGTTGAAGTATCGGTAATCCCAACTCCTCGGCTGCGATTTTTACGTCGCTTTTGTGCAGTTGCTGACCGCGGCCGGCCGGTTTGTCGGGGGCTGTGACGACTGCGACGACGTGGTAGCCGCTGTCGACTAACGCCCGAAGCGAGGGTACGGCGAATTCGGGCGTACCCATGAATACGATGCGTAAATCTTTGGCGTTCATCATTCGGATTTCCATGTGAGTTCTATCGGATTGCCGTCGGGGTCTTCGATCACGCTTTCGAAATAGCCGTCTCCGGTCATTCGAGGTTCGCTGATGACGCGATAGCCATCCGTTCGCAAGCGTTCGGTCTGTACAAGAACCGCTTCGCGATTCGCACATCCGAATGCCATGTGGCAAAATCCTGTTCGTGCTTCCGGTGTGCGAGGTTGAATATCCTTGCAACACATCAACTCCAAAGCGCAACCGTCGTCGAACCGGATGAAATACGATTCGAATCCCTTGTTCGGATTGACGTACTTTTCATTGCTCCGTCCGTTGAAATAGCGGGTATAGAAATCTCTGAGCTCTTCCAACCGATTGGTCCAAAGTGCGATGTGTGCGATTTCCATTGATTTATTGTTCGTGTTTGTGCAATCCCAACTTGTGATCCATGCGCTCCTCTTTGGTTTCGAGGTAGTGGAGATTGTAGGGATTGGGCGCGATGACGATGGGTACGATCTCCTCGATGCTCAGGCCGTAACCCTCCAATCCTGCGCGTTTCAACGGATTGTTGGTCATCAGACGCATCCGCTTGATGCCTAATTCGCGAATGATGCTCGCACCGACGCCGTAGTCGCGTTCGTCGGGTCGGAAACCCAATTCGATATTCGCATCGACCGTATCAAGCCCTTCCTCCTGTAATTTGTAGGCGCGGATTTTATTGAACAGCCCAATGCCGCGCCCCTCTTGGTTGAGATAGACAACGGCGCCTTTGCCCTCTTTCTCGATCATCTGCATCGCTTCGTGGAGCTGCGAGCCGCAATCGCAACGGCACGAACCGAGAATATCGCCCGTGGCACACGACGAATGCACCCGAATCAACACCGGTTCGTCCTCCGTCCATTCACCTTTCGTGATGGCCATGTGTTCCAGTCCGTTGCTTTTCTGGCGGAAAGCCGTGATTCTAAAGTGGCCCCATTGGGTCGGCATATCGGCCGTTTCACCCCGTTCGACGATCGATTCTTCTCGGAGTCGATAGGCGATAAGCGAGGCGATGGAGATGATTTTCAGATCGAACTTGCGGGCGATTTCGACCAGCTGCGGCAGACGGGCCATCGTGCCGTCGGGATTCATGATTTCGATGAGTGCTCCGGCGGGTTGCAATCCGGCGAGACGAGCCAGATCTACCGCTGCTTCGGTATGCCCAGGGCGGCGCAGGACGCCTTTCTGACGGGCACGCAACGGATTGATGTGCCCCGGACGTCCCAGATCGGCCGGACGGATCGAAGGGTCGGCGAGCGCACGGATAGTTGCGGCGCGGTCGTGGATGGATACGCCCGTCGTACAGTCGTGGCCCAGCAGGTCGACCGTGACGGTGAACGGAGTGCCTAACAACGATGTGTTGTTTTCCTCCATCATGTTGAGTTCCAATGCTTCGCAGCGTTCTTCCGAAAGAGGTGCGCAAAGTACGCCTCTCCCCTCTTTGAGCATGAAATTGACGATTTCGGGCGTTATCTTTTCGGCGGCGACGATGAAATCCCCTTCATTTTCGCGATCCTCATCGTCGACGACGATGACGATTTTCCCATTCCGGAAGTCCTCGATGACCTCCTCCACACTATTCAATACCGTCTCTTTTGCCATGACGTTTGTTTTTGATTGCATGCCATAATTTCGCGATGCGCGGTTCGATCTTTTCGCGCAGTGTCTTGATTTTTCCGATATACCAGTCGGTATCGAGCAATGCCGAATCGTTGGTTGCTTTGTAGGTGAGGTATGCGGCGATGGGCGTTAGCACGATGGTCGACAGCCACATCCCGTAAACCGCATTCCACGTACCCTCTTTTGCGAATTTTTCGCCCGAAAGGCTGATCATGTAGTAAATGACGAAGAAAATTACCGAAACCACGACCGGAAGCCCCAAACCGCCTTTGCGGATGATGGCCCCCAACGGTGCGCCGATGAGGAAAAAAATCATGATGGAGACCGGCAGCGAAATCTTCTTGTGCCATTCCACTTTGCTGCGGTAGAGTTGGTTTAGCGACTCCTTCGATGCCGATTCGTCGAAAGCGAACATGTTGCGAGAGTTTTTCGCCAGTATTCGAGCTTGATTCCAGATGCGGTTCTTCTCGCGAATCGGCAGATGGATGAGCGAATCCGTTATCAAAGCGTTGCGGAAGTTGCTTTTGTCGAAACGCAGGCTGTCGGGCATCGGCAGCACCGAATTGTCTCGGACGAAAAGCTGCTCTTTCAGCAACGGTTCGTAGGAACGGGTCGTCGATGCGTTCACCGTCCGTTCCAGCGAATCGATGTCCTGTTGCAATTCATTGATATTCTTCGTCTGGCTGTTCGAAAAGAGGTTGGCATCGGTGCGGCCCATCGCAAAACCGTCCATCGCGATTTTCTGCTCCTGCACGTCGAACCGGTGGTGCCGCAATGCACTTTTGTTGAACCATTGGCTGTTGCGGGTCTGTTCGTAGGTCTCGCCGTTGTACAGGATCACGTGCAGATAACGTTTGTCGTCGGACAGGCGGATGTAACCCGAATCGGCGACGACGGTGTTCATATTGCCGTTGACGGCGCGGTTGTCGTAAATCAACACGTCGTGCAGCAGATTGGTGCCGGGATCCTGTCGTTCGACACGGATGGACATATTCTCGATACCGTTGAAAAAGAGCCCGTCCTGGAATTCGAGTGCCTGTTTCTGCTGTCGGATGTCGAAGATGATGCTGAACATCTTCCGGTTGGCGTAGGGTACGAGGTTGTTCGTGATGAAGAAACTACCCACGGCGATGAACGCCGTGAGAATAATTAACGGCTTCGTAATCTGTAGCAGCGACATGCCGGCCGATTTCATGGCCAGCAGTTCATAATTTTCGCCCAAGTTGCCCATCGTCATGATGGCGGCCAGCAACATGGCCAACGGCAATCCCATCGGAATCATGTTGGCCATCGCATAGGTGAATAATTCGATGATGATGCCGGTGCTCAGACCCTTGCCGACCAGTTCGTCGATGTAACGCCACACGAAGTTCATCAGCAGGACGAACATCACAATGAAGAACGTGAGGATCATCGGGCCGAGATAGGCTTTCAGAACGAATTTATGAATGGTTTTCATGCGGCAGTTTCGGTTTTCGGCCGAGCGTTATTTTCGGCAAAGTTAACAGTTTTACCAAAATAAGTGCAACGGTCAGAATAAATATGATGGCGGCGCCGGGCGGCACTTCGAAATCGTAACTGGCGGCCAGTCCGGCGACGTTCCCTGCGACGGCAACGACGGGTGCTCCGACGGCAAGTATGCGATAGGAACGCGAGAGTGTATTGACGATGACGACGGGCATCGTCAAGAGTGAAATAAGCAGTACGATGCCCATGATGCGGATGGAGAGTACAATCGTCACGGCGATCAGCACGGCCATCAGATAGGAGATGATACGGGTCGGAATGCCGCGGCTGCGGGCGAAGTCGCGATCGAATGCGACGTACATCACCGGCCGCAGCCATAACAGTGCACCGGCGAGAATCGTAAGCGTCAGTCCCGCAAGCGCGAAGACATCGCTTCGGGTTACGGTGATGATGCTGCCGAAAAGATAGGCCGACAAGTCTCCTGAAGTGTACCCGGGACGCAGATTCATGAACAACGCGCCGATGGCCATGCCGACCGACCAGATAATGCCGATGGCGGAATCTTCACGGATACGTCCGCTGCTTCCGGCCCATTCGATGCCGAGTGCCGAGAGAATGGCGAACAACATGGCTCCGCCGATGGGATTGGTGCCGAGGTAGAAAGCGATTCCCAATCCGCCGAACGAAGCATGGGTGATTCCTCCGGCCAAGAAAACCATACGCCGACAGACGACATACGTGCCGATGATTCCGCAGGTGATGCCCGACAGTATACAGGCGGCGAAAGCATTGGTCAGATAGCCGTATTGGAACAAGTCGCTGAAAAATCCCATCATCCGTTTCGGTAAAGCCCGCAAATTTACGTTTTTTTGGCGGGTGTTCCAAAAAATGCGTAAATTCGCAAGCGAATTCAACTCAACGAATGCCATGTCTTCCCGCAAAGTCAGTTTTCATACGCTCGGCTGCAAACTCAATTTTTCGGAGAGTTCGACGCTCGCCCGTCAGTTCGAGGAGGGCGGATTCGAACGGGTCGCCGCCGATGTTTCTGCCGACATCTGTGTCATCAACAGCTGTTCGGTCACGGAGCATGCCGACAAGAAATGCCGGAATCTCATCCGCAAACTGCATCGACGCAATCCGCAGGCTATTATCGCCGTAACGGGGTGTTATGCCCAACTCAAACCGCAGGAAATTGCTGCAATCGAGGGTGTCGATCTTGTGCTGAGCAACAATGACAAGGGTGATCTATATCGGCGCGTGTGCGAACTTTCGGGCAAGGGGCGGACGCAGGTATACAGTTGCGAGACAGATGAACTGACTTCATTTTTCGCGGCTTTTTCGAGCGGCGACCGGACGCGGGCTTTCTTGAAAGTGCAGGACGGATGCGACTACTGCTGTGCCTATTGCACCATCCATTATGCGCGCGGTGCGAGCCGTAACATGCCCATTGCCGACATTTTGGACGAGGCTCGCAAGATTGCAGCCGCGGGACAGAAAGAAATCGTTCTCACGGGCGTGAATACGGGCGATTTCGGGCGTACGACGGGTGAACGGTTCATCGACTTGCTGCGGGCACTCGATGGTGTGGAAGGTATCGAACGCTACCGGATTTCCTCCATCGAACCGAATTTGCTGACGGACGAAATCATTGCATTCTGTGCGGCATCGTCCAAGTTCCAGCATCATTTCCATATCCCGATTCAAAGCGGGTCCGACCGGATTCTCGGGTTGATGCGCCGGCGTTATACGACGGCCCGGTTCGCCGATCGCATCGAGGCGGTGCGGCGTGCGATGCCCGATGCTTTTATCGGTATTGATGTGATCGTGGGATTTCCGGGCGAGACGGATGAGGATTTCCGCACTACTTATCGTTTTTTGGAGGAATTGCATCCCGCTTTTCTGCATATCTTTCCGTTCTCTGAACGTCCCGGAACTCCGGCGGTCGATTTGCCCGACAAGGTGCAGCCGTCCGTGGCGACTCGTCGGGTCGAGGAGCTCGAAGCGCTTTGTGACCGACTACACGGTACGTTCTGTGCATCGGCGGTCGGTACGGAGGATACGGTGCTGTTCGAAAGTACGCGCCGGAACGGCATGATGTTCGGATATACGGGCAATTATCGCCGTGTGAAAGCTCCCTACGACCGCTCACGAATCAATACGATTTGCCGCGTGAAACTCGGTGCGATGGATGAATTTCACGACTTGGCGGGAGAAATCATCGACTAAAATGCGTATATTTGCATGCGCATCGGGAACGGAATATCCGTTCGGTTTTTCGTTGCGGCTGAAAATAAGATTTTTTTAATGGAATTGTACAATGACAGGTCTGCGTAAAAGGGTGACCGTCGGCTTTTTGAGTATCGTTTGCCTGCTCTTTTTTTCAGGCATGGTGTCGTTTTTGGAATTGAGCCATCTGAGCCGCGATACGGGCGATATACTCGAAGCCAACCAACGGAATATTTCGCTGGCGAAGCAGATGCTCGATGCTGCGCACGAGCAGAATGTGGCGTTGATCCATCTTTCGGTTTTCGGCGACCAGAGCTACGACAGTCTTTGTCGGGCTTGTATGACGCGATTGGAGAATACGTTGCTGGTCGCACAGCAGGAGGCGGTCGATAAATCGTTTCTCGATTCGTTGGCTTTCGCTACGACGGATTTGCGGCTGCTGGTCGATTCCTATCTGGCTTTCGGCGAAAACGAACACGATGCGAATGCCCCCGAGGCGGGCAGCAAGTGGTATAACAACGAATACGAAGCACTCCACACACGGGTGACCTCCGCCATCAAGGCTTATATGACCTCGACGCAGAGCTCGTTGGCTCCGCGTGCGGATCAGATGCGCAAAAATGCTTACAGGGCCGTTACGCCGGTGCTCATTTCGCTGGTCGTGATGATTGCCATCGTCTTGATGCTCTATTATTTCATGTCGATTTATTGCGTCCACCCCATCGTACGGATGAACAAAGGATTGGACGATTTTCTGACGTTCCACATTCCGTTTGCCGTGAAAGGACAACTGAAAGACGAGGTGCTGGAACTGAAAGAACGGATCGATACCTTGATTTCTATGACCAAGCAGCCTAAATTCTGATGGAAATGCGGTTGGATGTCGTTTTGCGTTATATCGGAGTCGTGATGCTTTTCATTGCGACGTTCATGTTGTTGTCGGCGGGAATCTCCTACTTCAACGGTATGGACTCGGCATTCTATCCGTTGCTGCTTTCGGCATTGTTGACGACATTGCTGGGTATTTTTCCGTTGATTTTCGTTGAGCGGCAGGAACAACTGACGACCAAGGAGGGATTCTGCATTGTCGTCGGGGCTTGGCTGCTGGCGTGCGTCGTCGGTTCGTTCCCCTATCTGATTTGGGGCGGTGAGTTCTCGGTGATAAACGCATGGTTCGAAAGTGTTTCGGGGTTCACTACTACGGGTGCGACCGTGCTGAACGATATCGAATCCCTGCCGCGCGGAATGCTTTTTTGGCGCATGTCGACGACTTGGATCGGCGGTATCGGTGTCGTGATGTTCGCACTCGTGATCCTGCCTTCGATGGGCCGGAATAAACTGACTCTGACCAATGTGGAGCTTTCGACGTTGGCGAAAGACAATTACCGTTACCGCACGCAGGTCATTGTGCGGATTCTGTTGGCGGTTTATGTCGGACTGATGATAATCTCCATGCTGTTACTCAAATTGGCAGGCATGAACTGGTTCGACGCCTTGTGTCATGCCATGTCGGTCTGCGCGACGAGCGGCTTCTCAACGAAAAACGCCTCTATCGCCTATTTCAATAGTCCGGCCATCGATTGGGTGCTTATTTTCTCGATGATGATGGCAGGTGTTCATTTCGGATTGATTTTCGCTACGGTGACCGGTAAACGGAACAATTTGTTCCGCTCCGAAGTGGCTCGGTGGTATTTCGGCATGTTGCTTCTCGGCGGACTTCTGATAACCGTAAGCGTTTTTGCCGCAGATCTATACCCTACTTTCTTCACTGCATTTCGTGGCGGACTGTTCCAGTTCGTTTCGTTGATGACGACGACCGGATTTGCAACGGCCGACACTAATCAATGGACGTCGTTCGCTATTGTCATTCTGCTTTTCGGTTCGTTGGTTTGCGCTTGTGCGGGGTCGACGACGGGCGGTCTGAAGATCAATCGACTCATTCTGTCGTTGAAAATGATTCGGGCCCGATTGAGCCAGCAACAACACCCCAATGCCATCATCCGTATCCGTTTGGACGGAGCGATACAGGATACGGAGTCGTTGCATTCGGTGACGGTCTTCATTGTTACCTATCTGTTGTTGATTCTGGTCGGCACCGTTTTCGGGACGATGCTCGGTATCGATTTGATGACCAGCTTTTCGGGTTCGATCGCTTCGATCGGCAATGTGGGCCCCGGTTTCGGCGAGGTTGGCTCGATGAACAACTTTTCGGCTTTACCGGCAGCATTCAAGCTGTCCAATTCGCTGTTGATGTTGTTCGGGCGTTTGGAAATATTCGGTTTGATACAACTCTTTTTCATAAAATGGTGGAGATGATTCGTGTGTTGCGCAGAGCGGTATGGGCAGTTGTTTCGGTGCTTCCGGTTGTGGGGTGGCTTTATGCTCAGCCTCCGGTGCCGGGAACGCATCCTGTGCGGTTGGAGTCCGATCGGCAATATATTGCATTGTTGGAGGCTGACAAACTCTTGCAACTTCGTCAGGATTCCATCGTGTGGGCTGTGGAGCATTTGCGGACGCGTCTGCGGACGAATCCCGAGGAACGGGAGCGCATTTCGGCAGAGATTCTGCGTCTGGAAAACCGGATTTTCGAGGTGCGCAGTGCCAAAGGGCGTCTTGTCGACCGGATCAATGCTCTCGAACAAGAGTGGGTATTGGCTCAGTTGGAGCAGGCTGATTCGTTGGGCGATACGGCGCCGCAGACGAATAACGGGCAGAGAGTCATTGCCGAAGGACCAAAAGTCCGTAATCTGGTTTATAACCGCTATTTCCGTGAGAACTTGCCGGAACCGGATTATGCCGCGCTGATGGAAGCACAGCGGATGGAATCGCAAGTCGAAGCACTTGCCAATCGCTATTTTGCCGGTTATGATACGTTGGCGATGCTCTCCCATTCTTATGAAGCAGTTACGACGTCGGAGGAGGCCACGCCGCTTTATGCACGCTTCCATGCTTTGAGAGATGCAAACCGTGTGTTGGCGGATTCGCTTGCGACGGCTTGGAATTATGTTTTCGACAACAAAAGCTACGCATATGGTTATGTGTTGGATAAATTCGGTTACGACCCGCTGTTAGCCGAGCAGGAGACCCGGCTTTCGGAAGCGATGCTGCAACTGGCCGAATTGCGCGACAAGACGGTATCCGATGAAATGGCCGATTATTTCATCCGCAAGCGTGCAGCACTCGACTATGAGATTTCCGTTGCGCAGTTATTGGGGATGGATTCGGCCCGAGATTCGCTTGTGCAAGCGGTCGAACGGGTGAAATCGATCGATTTCCGGAAGCCGAAAATCGACATGACCGAGCGTTTTTTCGTTGACTACGAAGCTCTTGAATTTTCGAAAACACCGAAATATACAGCCCAAAAGCCTATACCTGAGTCCCGGATATACGAGCGTGGAACGATTTACCGGATTTTGCTCGGTACATTCAATTCGAAACGTCCGGTCTCTTTGTTCAAGGGCGTTTATCCGCTCTCCTATCTGATCGACGACGCGAAAAAATGGAACTATTATGCCGGAGGATTCGCTACGCTTGCGGAAGCTGAGGCTGCACAGGCTCTGCTGAAAGAGAAAGGATTCCAACGTCCGGAAATCGTCGTATGGATACATGGTATGGCGCATAATCTCTCGCAACAACCCGATGTGCACGCAAAATCGTATCGTATCGAAATCATGAATACGGAAGTTCTGTCCGATAAGATTCGGGCTGCTATTGCGGCGATTGCCGAGGATGCCGAAGTTTCTAAAGTCGGTCAGAATATGTTCGTGGTGGGTTTGTTCTACGATAGAGGGCTGACCGATGCCATAATCGATGCTATTCGGAAAGCGGATGACAATCTGGAGATAAAAGTGGCCGAAATGGCACAATAATCGAAATATTTGATTATCTTTAGACCATCATTCAATCTGTCGTTGTGGCTATGTTTTACATCGTATTGCTTGTTTTCTTCGGTCTGCTCTTTCTGGTAGCCGAACTGGTCTTGTTGCCCGGGGTATCCATCGGTGCTTTGTTGTCGTTGGTTTGTTACGGCAGTTCGATTTATCTGGCGTTTCGCGATTATGGTCCGTTGACGGGGGCAGTCGTGGTCATTGCGATACTCGTTTTGTCGTGCATTGCGATCGTCATTTCGTTGCGCGCCAAGACGTGGCAGCGTTTTTCGCTCAAGCAGGAAATCCATTCGTCGTCGATGCCCGAACCGGACAAGGAGTTGCAAATCGGAGCTCGCGGAACAAGTGTTTCGCGTCTTTCGCCGATGGGGAAAATTTCGATTGACGGCCGGATCTACGAAGCCAAATCGCAGGATATCTATATCGATCCGCGGAGCGATGTGGAAGTGGTCGGTTTCGAGAATTTCAGCGTGATAGTTCGGAAAGTCGAAAATAACATATAAATTATAAAGTATAAATTATGGATCAGGGAATTCTTGCATTGGTGATTTTCGTGGGGCTCGTAGCCGTATGGCTCGTCTTCTACTTCATTCCGGTAGGATTGTGGTTTTCGGCACTGGTTTCCGGTGTGCGAATCAGTCTGTTGCAGTTGATTCTGATGCGCTGGCGTAAGGTTCCGCCCTCGACCATCGTTTCGTCGATGATCGAAAGCACCAAAGCCGGTCTTTCGCTCAACCCCAACGAGTTGGAAGCACATTATCTGGCGGGTGGTAATGTGACGAATGTCGTTCATGCGTTGGTATCGGCCCAAAAAGCCGGTATCCTGCTCGATTTTCGGATGGCGACGGCTATTGATTTGGCCGGCCGTGACGTATTCGAAGCAGTACAGATGTCCGTGAATCCGCGGGTCATCAATACGCCGCCGGTCGCTGCGGTTGCCAAAGACGGTATTCAGTTGATTGCCAAAGCGCGTGTAACGGTGCGTGCGAATATCAAGCAATTGGTCGGCGGTGCTGGCGAGGAGACCGTTCTGGCGCGTGTCGGCGAAGGTATCGTGTCGTCCATCGGTTCGGCTGCCACGCATAAAATCGTGTTGGAAAATCCCGATTCGATTTCGCGCGTCGTATTGGAAAAAGGCCTCGATGCAGGAACGGCTTTCGAGATTCTGTCGATCGATATCGCCGATATCGACGTAGGCAAGAATATCGGTGCCCAGTTACAGATGGATCAGGCGCAGGCTGACAAAAATATCGCACAGGCCAAGGCCGAGGAACGCCGTGCGATGGCTGTGGCGCTCGAACAGGAGAATAAGGCCAAAGC
Organism: Alistipes sp.; assembly: GCA_003979135.1. GTDB lineage: Bacteria > Bacteroidota > Bacteroidia > Bacteroidales > Rikenellaceae > Alistipes. The sequence continues at coordinate 51,078 of RYWP01000001.1, read as the reverse complement.
ACAGGATGCACGTGCGAAAGTGATTTTGGCCGAGGCCGAGGTGCCGCTGGCAATGGCCGAAGCATTCCGCAACGGAAATCTCGGAATCATGGACTATTACAAGATGAAAAATATCATGGCCGATACGTCGATGCGTGAGACGATTGCCAAACCCGAGAAGAAATAGCTTTTATATTGCGGGGATACTTTGGGGATTGTCCGATGGTATCTCTTCGCTTCTTTCAATCCTTGCAGGAGATGTTCTTGCAAGGATTTTTTGTGCCGTTGCTGGTGCGCATATCGTTCAGTAGACTTTTTCCGGCAGCGTTTCGCCATCCGGCACGCATTCGATTTTGTCGCGCCACTTGACGGACGCATGCGTGCCGTCGCAATAGGGTTTGTTGGACGATTGCCCGCACCGACAAAGCACCACCCTGTTGCGTATCGCGTAGGTTTCTCCCGTTGCGCGCTGGATGGGAATGCCGCCTCGTACCCAAAGTCCGCCGCTGGAACCGATAGCGTTGTCTTCGATCAATCCGAGACTGGGCTCGAAATGGAATTCGAACGGTTGTCGGGTTTTACGGTCGCGGGCGGTCAGCCGTCCGCTCGGGCACATCGAGGCCTCCCGTATGGCTAACTGGCGGGAATCCGGCGCATCGGAATGCTCGGTCAGATCCCACGTATCGCCGCCCGGATGGCAGAATCGGGCAAAAACGCAGAATTTGCTGTTATCCAACAAATCGAGGGTCGCGCCTTCGACTGTTTCCACTTCATCCGACCGGATTTCGGGTGAAGCGGTGAGTTGCGGATTCCAGTCGGTATTGGCATGGCTGCCGTCGCAGTACGGATGGCGCTTCGAGGAGCCGCATCGGCAGAGTGCTGTGGGATCCGTTTTGGTGGAGAACGAACGACCGGCTTGGAAATACCAGCTTTCGTTATTGTCGTCGGGCATGATATATTGCATTGCCAAAGGCGGACAACCGTAGACCAAATAGGGACCTTGTTCGGTGACGGTGATGTGAATCGGCGCGTCGTTAATCTTATTTTTCGGGTGTTGCATACTATTCGTCATTCTGTTCCGTTCGTTCAGCGGTGGCAAGAATTGTTCCAGCCGGATGGCTCGGCAGTGTCGAATGGAAAATAGGAAACGATAAATTTGTTTCTGCGTGCGGCTTGTGCTATCTTTGCCGAAGAATAAATTTTCGAACAACGTGAATTATGAAAGATAGGAAAGGCTTGGCAAGATGGATGTTCCTCATGGTATTCGTAGTACCGATGTTTGCGTCGTGTAGCGATGATGACGCCGATAATGCTGTGTTGTCATTCGATGTACCTTCGGTCTATTTTTCTGGCGCGGGAGCGCAAAAAACGGTCTTATTCTCGGCGCGTGGGGTCGAGCGGCTCTATGTTTCAGCTAAACCCCAAGGCTGGAGCGATGACAATGTGGTGCTGGATGCCGAGAATCGGTCGGTGATAATTACCGTACCGGAGCAGTCTGCCGATGAGTCGGTTGCTTCATCCGGAACGATTACCCTTGCCGGGTATTCTTCGTCCAATCGCTCCGTGAGCGCTTCGCTGTTTGTCGGGATTGCCGGTGAAAAAATCTTGCAAGGCCCGGCCAACAGCTTTATTGCCAGCGAGAAAGAGACGCATTATACGTTCGTTCCAATGCGGGCCGACGGATCCGATGTGCAACCTGTAAGCGTCGGTGTGATATGGCAGAGTGCCGGCAAACTATTGCAATACGTCGATCTCGATGAGGATAATCGGATTTCGTTTTATGTGGGAGCCGATGCCGACCGCACGGATGAAATCAAACGAGGCAACGGGTTGATCGGTGCTTATGATGCGGCGGGCAACCTGTTGTGGAGTTGGCATATCTGGACGGTGCCCTACGATCCGGAGCAGGATATGGTAGAATGGAATGGCTATCGGTTGATGAGCCGTAACCTCGGGGCGCTCAACAATGCCAATACGACGGCTGAGGAGCGTCTTGCCTCCTATGGATTGTTCTATCAATGGGGGCGCAAGGATCCGTTTGTTGGCCCCGGTAGCTATCGGGCGAATAACGGAAGTTCGGCGCTTATCTACAATGCGGATGGGGCAAGTACGAAATTGACGTTCGTCGAATCCTCGGCCGAAACTGGAACGGAAAGCTATGCGTTGCAACATCCGCTGTGTTTTATCACGGGCGTAGGTTCGAATGGATACGATTGGTTGTGGGATGATTCCGCTGTGGGTTGGAGCGAGCAAAATGATCCGTGCCCGTATGGGTGGCAGGTCGCACCGGCAGAAGCATTCGTCGGCTTGCAGTTGGACGGACAGCCGACCGCTGCCGATTGCGATCTTTTCGGGTGGAAGTTGACCGATGGTGCGACGAGCTCGCTTTTCATGGCTGCCGGACGCCGTGTTTATCTCAATGGCAAGATTCAGAATGTCTATCAACCTGCAATAGTTTCGGACGCAGTTGCCGTGCGCAGCAATCCGGCAGAGGAAGCGCAACCGTGGGTCGGTCTTTATTGGACGGCGGATGCTGCGATCGACCGGAACTCGAAGGCGCTCTATTTCTGGTACGACAAGAAAAGCGCGCTTGAAGGAGAAACCGAGACAGGCAGGGTTTTTCCTGCAGCATCTTATGCACGAGCCAACGGAATGTCGGTTCGCTGCGTGAAAAAGCAGTGAACGGGACGGATTCCCGATATTTTGTGATAAATAATTTTGCGGATTCGGAAATTAGGCTTATCTTTGTGCGCTCTTAAAAGATAAGGGTCGTTTGTTCGGGGTGTAGCGCAGTCCGGTTAGCGCGCCAGCTTCGGGAGTTGGAGGTCGCTGGTTCGAATCCAGTCTCCCCGACAAATTATCGGAAAAAGATTTCTGCAAAAAGATGCGGAAATCTTTTTTTCGTTTAGGGTATCGAGTACATTATGAAAAAACTGGTTGTCTTTACCGGTGCCGGAGTGAGTGCCGATAGCGGACTGTCGACGTTTCGCGATGCAGATGGATTGTGGGCGAATTATCGCATCGAGGATGTCTGTACACCGGAGGCATTGGCACGCGACCGTGCTACGGTCGTGAAATTCTACAACGAACGACGGCGGGAAATGCTGGCGGCGAAACCTAATGCGGGGCATCGGGCGATAGCAGAGCTTGAACGTGATTTTGCGGTCGAGGTGGTGACGCAGAATGTCGATAATCTGCATGAACGGGCCGGTTCGACCCATGTGATCCACTTGCACGGCGAATTGACTAAAGTACGCTCGTCGGTCGATCCTGACGAAATCGTATCGCTCGATGGTTGGGAACAGCGGCTGGATGCTACGGCATCCGACGGATCATTGTTGCGGCCGCATATTGTGTTTTTTGGCGAATCCGTCCCTATGTTCGACCGAGCGGCGGAAATTGCAACATGTGCCGATTTGATGGTAGTTGTGGGGACTTCGCTGGCTGTCTACCCTGCCGCTTCATTGGTGCGTTATGTGCGGCCCGAGATTCCGATTTTCGTGGTCGACCCGGGAAATCCGGATGTGTCATCCGTTCGCAATCCGTTGACTATCATTCGAAAAAGCGCTGTCGACGGTCTGCCGGAACTAGCATTGTTGCTGCGCCAAAAATATCTTTGACCAGAAAATTCGCCCGAGTCGTCGGCATGGGTTTCACGGCAGCCGACGGATTGGCTGTTGGAATTGTTCGACTACAATTTGCGATAGTGACAATAAAGCAGTTGTCCGTCGTCATCGTGTAGGTGCATGCCGCCGCCTAAACAATAACGGAACATCTTGCAGTTTGCGCATTCGCCTTGTCTGGCCCATTCGCGGTTGCGGAACGGTTCGAACCGATGCTCCCAAACCTCCCAGAAATCATCTCGATAGATATTGCCTTGATGGAAGTTTCCGCGAATGGATGTGCATCCCGAAATGGAGCCGTCGACCCGTATCGAAGCGACCGAAATTCCGGCTGCGCATTGATAGAAATTATCGCGCACTTCGGCTTCATAGCCGCCTAAAAATCCTTCACAGGCATAACTGACATCGATTCGGCCTTCGCGTCGGGTGCGGCGGATGAACTCCAACAGCGAACGGAATTGCTCGTCGCTCAGATATAACGAAGCGTCGTTACGCGCACGACCCATCGGGAAAATCGAGAAAATGCGCCAATGTCGAACCCCCTCGGCAATCAACAAGTCGCAGAACTCCTCCAAATGCGGAATCAGAGCACCTGTCGCGCAGGTGATGACGTCGTAGGTCAGATTCGGCTCCCGTACGATGCGTCGGATGGCTCGCAGGGCCCGTTCGTAACTCAAGGCGTTGCCACGAATGTGATTATGCTCCCGCTCGAATCCGTCGAGGCTGATGGAAATACTCCGCAGACCGGCCTGCATCAATCGGTCGAGCCGCTGCGGAGTTAGCGCCATGCCGTTAGTGACCATTCCCCACGGATATCCGCGACGGGTTACCTCGGTTCCGGCCTGCTCCAAATCCTCGCGGACGAGCACCTCGCCACCGGAAAAAATGATAAGCACCTCCGTCGGATCGACATGAGGCGTTATTTGGTCGTCGAGCACTTTCAGAAAATCGGCCAACGGCATGTCAGGCACTTGCGGATCGACGCGACAGTCGCTGCCGCAATGTCGGCACGCGAGATTGCAGCGCAATGTACATTCCCAAAAAAGCGTGTTCAACCGATGTTCGGCAACCGTTGTGGTGTAAAGGTCTGAGAAAATATTGAGGGCCCATCGTTTTCGGAGGCCCAACCAGCGGCGGGAGAACATACGAATCTTATTCTTCCGTCGATTGTGAATCCGGAGTTGTTGCCGTAGTTGTAGTACTGTCTTGCTGCAAGGCGGAATCCAACGGACTGTAATTAGTTTTTGCAGCTGGAGGACGCACGCCATACATAACGATGATGGGGCGTGCCACCGAGACCGTATCGCTTGCAGCCTCCGCATCAACCGACCCTTTCGAGGGGGCGTTCTTGACGGTGGAACAAGCTGCCGAAAAACCCATAAGAGCAGCTAAAGCGAGTTTCAGTTTTCGGTTCATGGCCATTCAGTCAATGGATTCGATGCGACAAATATAGAAAAATTTATTTCTCGGACGAAAAAACATGATGAAAAGTTTTGACGGCGCATGTTTTTTACGTTACTTTGTCGCGCATAACACTTAATAATTTTATTTATGACAGGTACGGTAAAATGGTTCGATAGCAAGAAAGGCTACGGATTCATTACGGAGGAGAGCGGCAAGGAGATTTTCGTGCACTACTCTGGGATTGTTGCAGGAGGATTCAAGTCGCTTAACGAAGGCCAGACGGTTGAGTTCGAGGTCGCCGACGGCGCCAAAGGCGAACAAGCCGTGAATGTGACCATCGTTAAGTAAACGATAGAATGCCACATTGGACGGGGCGATTTTCAAGAGAAAATCGCCCTTTTTAGTTTGTTGCTGAGGCCGATCGGCTGCGGTGGATTCGGATTTCAGGTGCCGAATGCGAAATCCGTAAGCGCGGAACGATGTCGATTTCGGAAAATATCGTATATTTGGACGATGATTTCGGATGTGCCCGAATCACTTCCGTATTGATTTATGCGATAATCAGTAGATAAACCGAATATTAATAAAAAAGTGTGAAAAACATGAAAGAAGCAATCGCTATTCTGACCGGCGGCGGACCGGCCCCGGGCATGAATACTGTGGTCGGCAGTGTCGCAAAAACATTTCTACGCAAAGGCTATCGCGTAATCGGCTTGCACGAAGGATATACCGGTTTGTTCATCCCCGATCCCCGTACGGTGGACATTGATTATCAGATGGCCGACGGAATATTCAATCAGGGCGGTTCGTTCCTCCAAATGAGCCGTTTCAAACCGAAGGATTCCGATTTCGAAAACAACTTCAATCTGAAATTCTTCACCGATAACAATGTCAAGCTGTTGGTGACCGTGGGCGGTGACGATACGGCTTCGACGGCCAACCGCATTGCCAAGTTCCTCGAAGCGAAAAGGTATCCGATTGCCAATATCCACGTTCCGAAGACCATCGACAATGACCTCCCGCTTCCGAACGGTACACCGACTTTCGGTTACGAATCGGCTAAAGACAAGGGTGCCGTGATCGCTCGGGCCGTTTATGTCGATGCACGTACCAGCGGAAACTGGTTTGTGTTGGCTGCGATGGGCCGCAGTGCGGGACACTTGGCGTTCGGTATCGGAGAGGCTTGCCACTACCCGATGATTATCATTCCCGAGATGTTCGACAAAACCGAAATCACGGTCGATAAAATCGTGAAACTGGTTATATCGTCCATCGTGAAGCGTAAAATCATGGGGATGGATTACGGTGCTGCTGTCATTTCCGAGGGCGTATTTCATGCGCTTTCCGACGAAGAGATTCGCAAGAGCGGTATTCATTTCACTTACGACGAACACGGTCATCCCGAGTTGGGAAAGGTCTCGAAAGCGCATATTTTCAATGAATTGATTGAAAAACGTGTCAAGGAATTAGGTCTCAAGGTTAAGAGCCGTCCGGTGGAATTGGGTTACGAAATCCGCTGTCAGACCCCGATTGCTTACGACCTGACTTATTGTTCCGAGCTCGGTTTGGGCGTTTACAAACTTTTCTCCGAGGGTAAAACGGGTTGCATGGTCTACGTCAACACGGAAGGTAATGTTTCGCCGCTCTATCTGAAAGATCTGCAAGACCCGACGACGGGCAAGATTCCGCCTCGTCTGGTCGATATTCGTTCGGATAAGTTCCATGCAGTTGTCGAGAACATTCTCAATGCTATTGTGCCCGAAGACTACGAAGCGGCCAAAGCCTATCTGTCCGATCCGGCGGAGTTTGATTTCCACAAGATTCTAAACTGGAAATAAATTCGCACGGATGAAGAAGAATCACCTTGGTACGATGGCTTTTCGTCTTCTGTGCTGTTTGGTCATGCTTGGCTCGGTTTCTTTCGTTCACTCAAGAGAGCGGGCGGAGCGCGAACGGTCCGTACGTCGTCCTTTCAGTAACTTCGTTGTAGGTGTGAGTGCCGGTACGACCGGTTTTGGTGTATCGGTCACTACCCCGCTTTGCAATCATCTTTCGTTGCGGGCAGGTTTAGCGACAGCACCGTTCAGTTACAAATTTTCCTATAATGATTTCGACTTCAACGCGCTTCTGCCGAGTAAATTCGGAATGCCGTCTTCGGTAGTCGATCGGCTCAATGCGGTCGAATTGCAGCTAAAAGGCGAATTGCAGAAGACCTTAGGCCATGTATTGTTCGATTTCGTCCCATTCCGGCGAGGCAATTCGTCGTTTTTCATCACAGCGGGCCTTTATTTCGGTACTGGCAAACTGATTACTGTCAGCGGTCGGTTCGATGACCGGACGATGACCGATTTAAAGGATTGCGGGGTCGATATTACAAAGATTCCGGTCGAAATCGGTGATGTCAAGGTGCTGACGAATCCCGACGGTTCAGTGAGTGCGGACTTGAAAGTCCGTTCGGTCAAGCCCTATGTCGGGCTCGGTTTCGGGCGTCCGATTCCGCGGCGGCGTGTCGGTTTTCGGTTCGAGTTGGGTGCTCTTTTTCATGGCAGTCCCAAAATCGTTTCGAAAAATCTGATGGAAGAAAATTTCGATGAATTGAATGATGTGAATAAGTTTTTGAGGGATTTTTCGATTTATCCGCACCTCAATTTTCAAGTGACGGTTCGTTTACTGAAAGATAAGAAGAAAAGGTGATTTATTCTTTATTACGAAATTACGAATGACGCTCCGACTATTCGGTCGGGGCGTTTTTTGTCGTAGATATTTGCGGGTTTTCAGCTGAAGTCGTAGTTCAGAGGAATAATTCCGGATCCGGATAGACCGATAGCGGTGTCGACGGATGAAGATGAATCAATTTTCGCCGTTGGGCTAAAGCCCGCTCTACGGTGTATCGGGTACCGCCTGTCGAACCGTCGTACCATGTTATAAGCGTGGCCGCGTGGGCGATCAAATAATCGTTGCGGACGGCATATACGCCCCGAGTGTAGTATTCGGAGAGTATGACCGTTTCATCGGCTTCAGCGAGGATTTGTTCGTAACGAATGCGGTCATGGCTTGAAAAACGCTCTTCTTGTCCGCGAAACGGGATGACTGCGACCAGCCGGATATCGGTCCGTGCAGTTCGGCAATCCAAAACAGCTTCGGCAGCCGCCATGTCGAACCCCGCAGCCATTCCGCTCAAAAAGGTATGTTTGCCGGCGCTGTGGAGTGATAGAACGGTATGCCGTAGCAGTCTGTTGGCCTCGTGGTTGTATGTGCGGTGTCCGGTGAATGCGACACAGGTCGTTATTGCGGCGTTGTTCATGTGTGCAAAGTTATGAATTCTGGCGCGGACTTTGCACTTTTTTCGATCGGATTTCAAAAACTATTACGATTATGAAACACACAGGTATTGTCGTTGCCTCGCTTCTCGGCGGTGCATTGATCGGTTCGGCTATCGCCATTCTGTTTACACCGCATTCGGGTCCTGAAATGCGTCGCCGCATCAAGGATTTCGTCGATGACGAAATGGATAAAGTGAAAGACGAATTCGAGCGGTTACGTTGTAAGTGCGACGAACACGGCCACTGCGATTGTGCTGACTAACGCGTAAAGCATATCGTTCATGGCAGCGCAAAAATCTTCCGGCGGTAATTTCCTTGTGTCGTTGTTATTGTTCGTGACTGCGGCTGGAATAGCTGTGCTTTTGTTGCTTGTATCGGCGGTCGTATGGTTATCCGTTTTGTTGGATTCGTTCATTTTCTCGACCTTGATTCTCGGTGGCGTGTTTACCCTTGTCGCAACGGCGATTTATTTTCTGTCCATGCGGAAATCGTTGGCACATATTCGAGAACAGGCTGAAACGATCTACGAGGTGGCCCGGTTGGCGAAAAACGCATACGAATGGTTGGCTGAGAAGTTGCGTTGGATTCGGGCGATATGGAATTTTGGCACTGAAAAACCGGTATAGTAGCCTGTCGGGTTCTGTTATCGGGGATGGTTACGGCCTGTGTCGGAAAGTCCGATACGGGCCGTAACACGTGTTTGCATATGGGCTTTGTTGTCGTTCGCTTCATATTGCGCAACCTTACCCAACAAAAAAGGTCCTTCGAAAAGGACCTCGTGAGCGGAAAACGAGACTCGAACTCGCGACCCTCAGCTTGGGAAGCTGATGCTCTACCAACTGAGCTATTTCCGCATTACAGTTTACAAAGATAAACTGCTTTTTTGTAATTCCAAGCGCCGAAGCGATAAATTTATTGTCCGTTCACGATTTTTTCGAGCGATGCAAGGTTTTTGGGATTGTCCGATTTGCGTCCATCCGGTGTGTAAAGGTATTCCAGACGGTCGGAAAAATGCTTTTCGACCTTGTTGCGCACGATTTTCATTGTGCTGTTGACCAGTCCGTTCTGTTCCGTGAATGCTTCGTCGACGATCGCCAATCCGGAAGGCAACCAACGTTCGGGGAATTCGCCTGCAAAATTGCCTCCGGCTCGATAACGGTCGATTTCAGCAGAGATGATTTCGGCAGCAACATGCGGTCGTTGTTCCGCGTGAACGTTTCGGGTGCTCAATTCGCGTTTCAAGGCATCGCCGTCGGGCACGATGATGGCACCGGTAAAAGGCGACTGGTTGTTGTAAATTAGGATCTGGGAAATATAGGGCGACTTGTCGACAATGGCCTCTTCCATTCCTTCGGGACTGTATTTCTCGCCGTCGGCGGAAATCAACAGACTTTTGAATCGCCCCAGCACATACAGAAATTCGTCATCCGAAACATACCCCATATCGCCCGTATGCAGCCAACCGTCGCATACCGTTTCGTCCGTAGCCTCGGGATTCTTCCAATAACCGGCCATAACGTTTTCGCCTCGGATGATAATTTCGCCCTTTTGGCCGTGCCGCAATTCGTGCCCTGCATCGTCGATAATCTTCAATTCCAACGGTATCAGTATCTTGCCAGACGAACCGAACCGGTGCCAATGCCGCTTGGGCGAGTTGGTCGAAATGACCGGCGTCGCTTCGGATAGTCCGTAGCCTTGATACATCGGGATGCCGATGGCGTAGAAAAAACGCTGTAACTCGGAATCGAGCAAGGCTCCCCCACCGACGAAAAACCGCAACTCACCGCCGAAAGCCTGACGCACTTTGCGGAACAACACGAAGTCGAAAAGCGAAACGAGCGGTTTCAACAGACAACGCCATCCTTGTCCTTTGCCGTATCCGTCGGCGTTGTAGGTATAAGCAATGCGAAGCGCGAACCGGAACAGTCGTTCGGTGACGCGGCCTTTTGCCTGAATGGATTTTTCGATGTTCTTGCGGAAATTCTTGGCCAAGGCCGGTACGGAGAGCAGAAAATGGGGCCGCACTTCGCGGATATTCTCCGGAATGTGTTTCAAGGTCTCCATCGGTGTGGCTCCGATTTGGACGGTCGCCACTGTTGCACCGCAAGCAATCATGATATAGAATCCGACGACGTGGGCGAAACAATGGTCCAACGGCAGGATGATGAGCGTCCGGTACCACGATGGGATGTCGACGCGCGAAAGCGACTGCTCGACGTTGGCCGTGTAGTTGCGGTGGGTCAGAATTACGCCTTTCGGGTCGGAAGTCGTTCCCGATGTATAGGTTATCGTGGCGTAGGTGTTGTTTGTGAGACTTTGACCGATTTTCAGAAACTCCGTCTGGTTGTCGGCGAGATATTCGCGTCCTTGTCGTTTGAGTGTTCCGTAGGCCGTTTCGCCCGCTTCGAGCGGAATGGAACCGAAAACGATGATTAGTTCGAGTTCTGGCAGTTCGGCGCGGATGCGGCGGATTTTGGGCAGCTGCTGTTTCGATACGAAAAGCGCTTTTACTTCGGCATGGCGCAGACGGAATAGCAAATCGTTCGATTCTTCCAATTTCACCGACAGCGGTACGCTGATGGCACCAGCATAGAATAATCCCAACTCGGAGATGATCCATGCGTTGCACCCTTCGGAGAGAATTGCTACCTTGTCGCTCGGGCGGATGCCCGATGCGACCAATCCTGCACCGACTTTGAGAGCCTGCTCCCTGGTTTCGGCATAGGTCGTGGGTTCGAATCGGTGATGTCTTTTTTCGAGCAAGAACGTTTTGTCTCCGTACTTTTCCACGGAGGATTCGAACAGGTCTATAAGGGTCTTTTTCATACGCACTAATCCATTTTCAGCACGGCGAGGAATGCCGATTGGGGTACTTGCACGTTGCCGATCTGGCGCATGCGTTTCTTACCTTTCTTCTGTTTTTCGAGCAGCTTGCGCTTGCGCGAGATGTCGCCGCCGTAGCATTTGGCAGTCACGTCTTTACGAACGGCTTTTACTGTCTCTCTCGCAATGATTTTGGCTCCGATGGCTGCTTGGATGGCGATGTCGAACTGTTGCCGCGGTATCAACTCTTTCAGTTTTTCGCACATCTTGCGTCCGAAATCGTAGGCGTGCTCGGCATAGATGAGCGACGAAAGCGCGTCGACCGGTTCGCCGTTCAACAGAATGTCCAGTTTGGCCAATTTCGAGGGCTGGTAGCCTGTCCGGTGATAATCGAACGACGCATATCCTTTCGAAATGCTTTTCAGCTTGTCGTAGAAATCGAAGACGATTTCCGATAGCGGCATGTCGAAATTGACCTCTACGCGATCTTGGGTGATGAATGTCTGGTTTTTCAGTACGCCGCGCTTGTCGATGCACAATTTGATGACATTGCCCAAGAAATCGGTTTTGGTGATGATTTGCGCCAGTATGTAGGGTTCTTCGATTTTGTCGATTTTGGTGATTTCGGGCAGTCCCGACGGGTTATGCACCTCCAGTTCTTCGCCTTGCGTGGTCGTGATGCGGTAGGAGACGTTGGGCACGGTCGTGATGACGTCCATATCGAACTCGCGGTAGAGTCGCTCTTGGATAATCTCCATGTGCAGCAGGCCGAGGAAACCGCAACGGAATCCGAATCCCAAAGCCAGCGAGCTCTCGGGCTCGAACGTGAGCGAAGCATCGTTCAGTTGCAATTTTTCGAGCGAAGCTCGCAGGTCTTCGTATTGGTCGGCTTCGACCGGATAGACGCCCGCGAAGACCATCGGTTTGACATCTTCGAAGCCGGCAATGGCCTCTCGGGCCGGATTGGCGACCGAGGTGATCGTATCGCCGACTTTGACATCCGCCGAATTTTTGATGCCCGAACAGATATACCCCACGTCTCCGGCATGAATCGTATCGCGGGGCTGCATCTTGAGTTTCAGCACCCCCACTTCGTCGGCATCGTATTCGCTGCCCGTATTGAAGAATTTGACGTGTTCGCCTTTGTGTATCGAGCCGTTGAAGACGCGGTAATAGGCGATGATGCCGCGGAACGGGTTGAATACCGAGTCGAAAATCAACGCTTGCAGCGGTGCATTTTCATCGCCGTGCGGGGCCGGGACTCGTTGCACGATGGCTTCCAGCACCTCTTCCACACCGATGCCTGTTTTGCCCGAGGCCAGCAGAATTTCCTCCTCCTTACACCCGATCAGGTCGATTACTTGGTCTTTCACCTCGTCGATCATGGCTGAATCCATGTCGATTTTGTTCAGCACGGGGATAATGGTCAGATCGTGGGCAACCGCCAAATAAAGATTCGAAATGGTTTGGGCCTGAATGCCTTGCGTCGCATCGACAACCAGCAGTGCGCCTTCGCATGAGGCAATGGCCCGCGAAACCTCGTAGGAAAAGTCGACGTGTCCCGGGGTGTCGATCAGATTGAGCGTGTAGCGTTCGCTGTCGTGGGCTGTGTACTCCATCTGAATGGCGTGGCTCTTGATCGTGATGCCCTTTTCGCGTTCCAGTTCCATGTCATCGAGCACCTGTGCCTGCATCTCGCGTTGATTGAGCGTGTTGGTTTTTTCCAGCAGGCGGTCGGCAAGGGTCGATTTGCCGTGGTCGATATGGGCTATGATGCAGAAATTGCGGATGTTTTTCATAGAGATCGAATAAAATCGTCCGCAAAGATACGAATTTTTTTATTAGTCCGATGGACGACCGATTTGCCGATTCCTGCCGGATCGTTATCTTTGCACCTCAATACATTGATTTCTGTCTGATAAAAATGTGGTTGACTCTTGCTTTCGTTTCGGCTGCCTTGCTCGGCTTTTATGATGCAGCCAAGAAGAAGTCGCTCACGGATAATGCTGTATTGCCCGTATTGTTGCTCAATACGCTTTTTTCGACCTTGATTTTTTTGCCTGCCGTGCTCTCCTCGGAGTTGCACCTCGGTTGGTTCGACGGCACTGTGCTGGCGGCGGAACCGGGGACGCCGTATGCGCACGGACTGGTCGTGCTCAAATCGATAATCGTGCTGACGTCATGGGTATTCGGTTATTACGGTATGAAACACCTCCCGATCACCCTCGTCGGGCCGATCAATGCGACTCGTCCGGTACTGGTGCTCGTCGGAGCGATGCTGGTTTTCGGCGAGCGCTTGAACGGTTATCAATGGGCCGGTGTGGGGGTGGCGCTAGTCTCGCTCTTTCTTTTGAGCCGGTCGAGCCGCCGCGAAGGAGTCGATTTCGTGCACAACCGGTGGATTTTGTTCGTGGCGCTTTCGGCCCTGACTGGGGCTGTCAGTGGGTTGTACGACAAATTTATCATGGCACGACTCGATGCCGTGTTCGTGCAGAGTTGGTACAACCTTTATCAGTTTCTGATGATGGCAGTCGTCGTAGCTGTCGTCTGGTGGCCGCATCGCCATACGACCACGCCGTTTCGCTGGAATTGGGCGATTCCGTTGATTTCGGTTTTTCTTTCGCTGGCCGATTTCGCTTATCTGTATGCTTTGCGCGACCCCGAGGCGATGATTTCCGTCGTTTCGATGATTCGACGCGGGTCGGTCGTGGTGTCGTTCGTGTGCGGCGCGGCACTCTTTCACGAACACAATCTGCGTGCGAAAGCGGTCGATTTGGCTTTCATCCTGGTCGGTATGGTTTTTCTGTGGATCGGCTCCCGATAAGGCGTTCGGGCGGAATGCAAACACGGGATATCTTGAAATTCGCATGGATTCCGGACGGACATATTCGCAAAAAAATGTTACCTTTGTTCGATTTTATGGATTAAATGCTTACGCTATGAATATTTCGTATAACTGGCTCAAACGTTACATCGATATCGACCTTCCGGCTGGGGAGGTAGCTCGGATTCTGACCGATATCGGTTTGGAGGTCGAGAGTTTCGAGAAAATCGAAACTGTCAAGGGCGGACTTCAAGGTGTGGTCGTCGGTGAAGTGAAAACCTGCGTCGATCATCCCGATTCCGACCATCTGCACGTGACTACGGTCGATGTAGGTGCCGATGAACCGTTGCCAATCGTTTGTGGCGCAGCAAACTGTCGTGCCGGTCTGAAAGTATTGTGTGCTACGGTAGGTGCTGTGCTCTACCCCAACGGCGGAGACGAGGAGTTCAAAATCAAGCGCAGCAAAATCCGCGGTGTGGAATCGCTCGGTATGCTCTGTGCCGAGGACGAACTGGGTATCGGAGTTTCGCACGACGGAATCATGGAACTTCCGGCCGATGCACCCGTCGGAATGCCGGCGAAAGAGTATCTGCATGTCGAGGACGATTATCTGATCGGTATCGGTCTGACACCCAATCGTGTCGATGCGGCATCGCATATCGGTGTCGCGCGTGATTTGGCCGCCTATTTCCGGAGCCGCGGTAAGGATATTCGGGTGAAATGGCCCGATGTGTCGGCTTTTGCGGTCGACAATCACGCATCGGAGGTGAAAATCAAGGTTGAAAATTCCGAGGCAGCTCCCCGTTATGTCGGTGTGAGCGTTACGGGTTGTAAAATCGGCCCGTCGCCTGAATGGATGCAGAATTGTTTGCGGGCTGCAGGCATCAACCCCAAGAACAATCTGGTCGACATCACGAATTTCGTGCTGTTCGAACTCGGGCAGCCGTTGCATGCTTTCGACGCATCGAAAATCGAAGGACGCGAAATCGTTGTCCGCACGTGTCCCGAGGGCACGCCTTTCGTAACGCTGGATGGTGTGGAGCGAAAGTTGACTGAACGCGATCTGATGGTTTGTTCTGCCGAACGACCGATGGCGATTGCCGGTGTATTCGGCGGATTGGATTCGGGCATCAGCGATACGACGACCGATGTATTTATCGAAAGTGCTTATTTCAATCCCGTGTGGGTGCGCAAGACAGCCAAACGGTTCGGCTTGAATACCGATGCTTCGTTCCGCTTCGAGCGTGGCATCGACCCTAATTTGCAGGTGTATGCCGCCAAGCGGGCCGCCTTACTGTTCAAAGAATTGGCCGGAGGTACCATTTCGAGCGAGATTACGGATGTGTGTGTCGCTCCGGCGCAGGATTTCGTCTTCGATATTTCGTTCGCGCGTATTGACGCATTGATCGGAAAACATATCCTCGAGGAGACCGTCCGCACGATTCTCGACGGGCTGGAAGTGAAAGTGCTTGCCGAGAAAGACGGCGTGCTGACGGTTGCTGTGCCGCCCTATCGGGTCGATGTGCAGCGCGAAGCCGACCTGATCGAAGACATTTTGCGGATTTACGGATATAACAATGTCGAGATACCCTTGCAAGTACGTTCGACGCTCTCCTATGCGCAGAAGCCCGACCGCAATGTACTGATGAATACGGCGGCCGATTTTCTGACGGCCAACGGCTTTACGGAAATCATGTCCAATTCGCTGACGAAAGGGGCTTATTACGAGGGTTTGACCTCCTACCCTGCCGACCGTTGCGTGCGGATACTCAATCCGTTGAGTGCCGATTTGAACGTGATGCGCCAAACGTTGTTGTTCAATACGCTGGAAGCAGTTGCGCTTAACGCCAATCGACGCAATGGCGATCTGAAACTTTACGAGTTCGGCAACTGCTACTATTATGATGCGGCGAAGCGTACGGACGAAGAACCGCTGAATGCTTATTCGGAACAATATCGGCTGGCTATAGTTATGACCGGTTTGGCCGTACCCGCTTCGTGGAATGCGCAGCCGGTGCAGGCGTCGTTCTTCACGCTGCGGGCGGTAGCCGAAAAACTGTTGCGTCGATTCGGTGTGGATATTTATGCGTTGCAGACCGAGGAGCTGCAGAACGACTTGTTCAGCGACGGACTTTCGATGTCGATGAACGGCAAGGAGTTCTTGCAAATCGGAGTTGTGAGTGCGAAAATCCGTCGTCAGTTGGATATCAAGCAGGATGTCTATTTCTTGGAACTGAATTTCGATTCACTCGTGAAGTCGACGAAAAAGTCGAAAATCTCGGTCGAAGAACTTTCGAAGTATCCCGAAGTAAAGCGCGATTTAGCGTTGCTCGTCGACAGTAAGGTGACGTTCGCTGCTTTGCGCGAGGTGGCATTTGCGACGGAGCGCAAATTATTGAAAAGTGTTTCGTTGTTCGATGTTTATGAAGGCGACAAACTGCCCGCCGGAAAGAAGTCCTATGCGTTGAGCTTCCTGTTGGAGGACAAGAGCCGCACGCTGGATGATAAAACCATCGAACGGATCATGTCCAATCTGACGACGCAGTTCGAACAGAAATGCGGCGCTACGGTGCGGGCGTGATGCAAACCCAGTCGTAGACTGCTTTCGAGATGGCGGCGATGACGGATGCGTTCGTTTCGTCGCTTTCTTTCGAATCGCGGATGAACACGGTGATATAATAACGCCGTCCGTCGGGCAAATAGACTACTCCGGCATCGTTGTCACCGATGAGAATGCCTCTCACGGTGCGATCCGAATGACCGGTTTTGTGACCGAGCCGGATACTTTCGGGTAATCCGGCTTTCAGTTTTTCAGAGCCGGTCGACGTGGCGAGCATGACCTGCTCCAGCAGAGCAAACGATTCGGTGCTCAGACCATCTCCGTCATAGACTTTTCGTAACATCCGCACTATCGAGCGGGGCGTACTCCGGTTGTTGTAGCTGCGCTGGATATCCTCGTGCATCGTCGCTTCTGTTTCCGAGAGCCGGAATCGCCCGATTCGCAATTTTCGCGCACAACGATCTACGGCCTCGATTCCTCCGGCAAATGCGATGAGCCGGTCGCAAGTGCAGTTGTCGCTGAGCGATACGGTATAGCGAATCAGTTCCGCAAGTGATAAGCGAACGTTTCGGCTCGGATTCCGGTCGCGCAACGGACTATATGTTCCGTACGGCAGCCACGAGGCGTCGAGCGTGATAAGGCTGTTCGGCGAGATGCTTTCTCGCTCCATACGTTGCAAGACCGCGACCGCCACGTGGAATTTGAATACGCTCATCAACGGATAGCACCGACTGTTGTGCAGCGTGAAGCACCGACCGTCGGATGTTTGTACAGCCACACCGACGGTAGCTTTTTTATCGCGGACGATATTGCGTATTTCCTGTCGCAGGTCGTTTCGGGCCACAATCGGCATGGTCAATAGCAACAAGACTATTGTAAGCAATCGTCGTTTCATAAAATTGGTTTGATGCGGGGCGGTTGAATGGTGACGTAAGGAGTGCCGTTGTCGTTGCAGGTTGAAACGATACGCACGCTCTTGATCGGTCGGTCAGGATGCAAAGTGATGCTGCCTTTTTCCAATTCTCCGGCTCGTTCGAATCGTTCGCCGTCATAGGATACTTCGGCGTAGCCGGTCGTGACGATGGTTTTCGGCAGTTGACGGTTGCCCGTTTGCAGATACATTTCCCGGCACCGAACCGCATTGGCAAAATCATAACGGATCCAATCCTGCTGTCGGCAGGCACGACGAGTGCGGGACAAACCTTTGTATTTTTCGGCGTTGCTGTACGGTGTGCTCGAACTTTCTCCCATCGAGGTGGTGAGCGTAAAAGCGGGCACGATGGTGCGATGATAGGATTTGTCGGCCACGTAGGGACTGCGAGCCGTGCGATAGCGGGTGAAAAACCGATAGAGATGCGGTTGGTCGGTATGGAGCGGCCGTTTGTAACGGTGCTCGTCGTCGCTACCCTCCTTTATATAATAGATTTGCGAACCGTCGTCCGTCGCTGCTGTGAACACACCGTCTCGATAGGTTATTTTGGGCGGGAACAGGCGGAACCGGATGCCCATAGCAGCCATTCGGTCGTAGTGCTCGTCGACAAGCTCGCGATAGAACGCATCCCATCCCTCGTCGTTGCCGCGCCATGCGATACGGGCCAAAGCACAAACGCGCGGGAAACACATATAGTCGAGGTAGTCGGGCTGTTCGGGATGGTGCGAAACGTAGGCTTCGCTGAAAAACGTGCCTTCGAGCCCGACGACGTGCTGCATCTGTTCTTCGGTGAACCCGAGTTTCGCAAAGTCGAATCCGTAGACTTTTTTTGCATCGAAAATCGCCGCCCAGTCATGGCCGTCCTCTTGGGGGGTCTGGCGCATGTCGAAATAGAAGTATTCGCCCGGCATAACGACCGTCCGATAGCCTTTTTCGGTAGCATCGAGGTTGGCTTTGACGTGCTGCCAGCCGTAAACGAGGCAATCGTGGGTGAATTCGCCCGAAGCAGCTGCTTCATTCCATACGCCCGGATGTTTGCCGTGAGCTGCGAGCATCTCCGTGAGGCGGTTCATGAAATAATCCTCCAGTTCGCTCGGGACGGTCATTCCTTTTCGGTGCATCAGCCGCCGGCAGTCGGGACAGCGCTTCCATTGCGAGAAATCAACCTCGTCACCGCCGATATGGATGTATTTCGACGGAAAGAGTTCGCAGATTTCGCCCAAAATGTTGGACAACAATGCGTAGTTTTCCTCGCGAGCCACGCACCAAGCCGAACGGTAATCGTATCCGTTGGTCGAAACCGTGTCGGGCGGATAGTTGCAACGGATTTCCGGATGAATGGATGCGATGTTGCGGCTGTGGCCGGGCAAATCGATTTCGGGGATGATTTCTATATTGCGTACGGCTGCGTAATCGATCAGTTCACGTATCTCCGCTTGCGTGAAATAACCGCCGTATTTTTCGTTCCATTTGCCGTAGACGGCTCGTACGGGCGAGTCGCCGCCCCGGAATCCGCCGATTTCGGTCAGTTCGGGGTGCGATTTGATTTCGATGCGCCAGCCCTCGTCGTCGGCCAAGTGGAGGTGCAGTTTGTTGATGCGGTGGTAGGCCAGCAAGTCGATGAACCGTCGGACTGCATCGGGACTTTGCCATGTGCGGGCGACGTCGAGCATCATTCCCCGATAGGCAAACCGCGGTCTGTCGGTCAGTATCGTGTCAGTCAGTTCGATGCGTTCCGGACGCTGTTTTGCATAGATTTCGGACGGCATCAACCGGAACAGGGCCTGTATCCCGTTGAAGATACCGCCGTAGTCGGCCCCTGCGATGTCGACGCCTGACGGACGCACTTCGAGCCGGAACGCCTCGGACGAAAGCGTTGTGTCGAGGGTCAACCGGATGGAATTGGTATGTTTGTCCGGTTCTGCCGTTCCGACCGGCAGATAATCGGTGATGTATTCGGCCAACGGTGTGAGTGCGGGAGGAGAATCCACGCGGGTTGCTGCGGTGATGACGCATCGGGTCGGCAGCGGGCGGGAGCAGGCCGGAATCAAAGAGCAGCATAACAAGGCGAGCAATGCCGAACAGGTTCGTTTCATGCGAAAAGCGATTTGTTTCAGACAAAACTACGCTTTTTCGGGCGAAATTCCTAACTTTGTCCGAAAGTTGGCAAATACTGTATGGAAGATAAACGTTTGGAAGCGACGGCTCGCTTGTTGGAGGTGATGAACCGATTGCGGCGAGACTGTCCGTGGGACCGCGAACAAACTTTCGATTCGTTGCGCAGCAACACGATCGAAGAGACGTTCGAACTGGCCGATGCCATTTCGGACCACAACATGGAGAGTATCAAGGAGGAGCTGGGCGACTTGCTGTTGCACGTGGTGTTCTACTCGAAACTGGGCGAGGAACAGGGCGCTTTCGATTTTGGCGATGTGGCCAATGCGCTCTGTGACAAGCTGATTTACCGGCATCCGCATGTTTATGGCGAGATACATGCCGATACGCCCGATGAGGTGAAAGCGAATTGGGAAGCGCTCAAATTGCGTAAGAAAAACCGCAAGAGCGGCACGTTGGGCGGTGTTCCGCGGTCGCTACCGGCGATGGTGAAAGCCTATCGCATGGGCGAAAAAGCAGCCGGAGCGGGCTTCGACTGGCAGAAAAAGGAGGATGTTTGGGACAAGGTGAAAGAGGAGATCGGCGAAGTGGAAGCTGAAATGAAAGCGGGCCGGAAAGAGCCGCTGGAAAGCGAGTTCGGAGACTTGTTCTTTGCTTTGGTCAATGCCAGCCGGCTTTACGGTGTCGATCCCGAAGCGGCGTTGGATCGGACGAACAAGAAATTCATCCGACGCTTCAATTACATGGAACAACAGGCTGAGGCATTGGGCCATTCATTGCACGAACTTACGCTTGACCGGATGGAAGAACTTTGGCAGGAAGCGAAAAAATCGGAATAATACTATGGCATATATCCAGAAAGTGCGCGGGCATGAACCCGTGATAGGTGAAAATACATTCGTGGCGGAAACCGCCGTCATCGTGGGCGACGTGACTGTCGGGCGCGATTGTTCGATTTGGTTCAATGCGGTGCTGCGTGGCGATGTGAACAAAATCGTCATCGGCGACCGTACCAATATTCAGGACGGCGTGGTGCTCCACACGATTTACGATGGAGCGAAACACCCGTCGCAAACCATCATCGGCAATGATGTTTCGGTCGGGCACAACGCTATCATCCACGGTGCGCGCATCGGCGATAACTGTCTGATCGGGATGGGGGCTACCCTGCTTGACAATGCAGTCATTCCGTCAGGATGCATCATTGCAGCCAATGCGCTGGTGCTCTCGAACGCGCGACTGGAACCCGATTCGCTCTATGCCGGCATTCCGGCCCGCAAGGTCAAGTCGGTGACGCCCGAGCAACGTGATGAAATCATCCGCCGCACGGCCCACGATTATATGCTCTACGCCTCTTGGTTTAAGGACGAAGAATAAATCTCGGACGAAGATGAGATCGCCGTTGCGTTATTCCGATTGGATACTGAATCTGTTGGTTGCCGCAGCAATCAGCACAGTGGTCAATTTCTCGTATGTATTGTTGTTGATTGTTGACCAGCGGGTCGAGCAACAGCGGCCCGCGAGGGAACACCTTGTTCAGCGACCCGATGAAGGCCGACTTACGATAACGCCTGACGGACACGGATATGTGGTCTACGAGAACGGCGACAGCATTTATGCTCCGATGAACCGTATCCGTCGGTTGGGGCTCGCAGATGGTGACCGGCTGGTCGTCAATCTGTTGCCGAACCGCACGGCCGGAGCCCATCCGATGTTGTCCGAGGTGCGGAAACGCAACGGGGCGGATTTCGATTACAGCACAGTGTTCAACCGTCCCTCGGCGGGAGCCGATATTACGGTACAACTGCTCTATTATCTTGTTCTGTCGTTCGTGCTGCTGGCTGTTACGGCGATACGCCGGAAAGAACCTTCGCAAAGTCTCGTGCGCACGTCGTTTGCCGGAATCGTCGTGGCCGTGGCGCTCTATTTCGTTGCTCCGGTTATCGATTGGCGTACGGGCCATATTGTGCTCAATTTTTCGACCGGACGGATGTTCGATTACATGCTGCTGCTGAAATGGACGTTTGCAGTCGTGGTGTCGTTGCTCTACGGACGTATTTATACGCTGATTTCTCAGCGTCAAGCGGTTGTGCTGGAAAACGAACGACTGAAAAACGAAAATCTGACGACCCGCTACAACATGCTGGTCGGACAAATCAATCCGCATTTCTTCTTCAATTCGCTCAATTCGCTGGCGATGCTCGTACGCGAAAAGCAGGATGAAAAGGCACTGACCTATATCGACCAACTGTCGTATACGTTCCGCTATATCATTCAGAACGGTCAATGTACTTTGATAACGCTCGGCGAAGAGTTGAAATTCGTCGAGGCTTACAGCTACCTGTTCAAAATCCGGTATGCGGACAAGCTCTTTTTCGACATCGACATCGCGCCGGAATATCGGGAGTGGCTGTTGCCTGCCCTATCGTTGCAACCATTGGTTGGCAATGCCGTGAAACACAATACGATTACGCGTGCTAATCCTTTCCATGTTTCGATACGCACCGAGGGTTCGTGGCTGGTGGTCTCCAATCCGAAAGTGCCCAAACTCACGCCCGAACCTTCGACCGGTATCGGTCTGAGCAATCTGTGCAATCGTTGGCGGTTGATTACGGGCTGTGAAGTGGTGATTGTCGATACCGAACGGGAATTTACGGTGCGTATGCCGTTGCAAAAATCCTCCCTGTCATGAAAGCGCTCATTATCGAAGACGAAACGGCTGCTGCGGTCAATTTGCAGGCGGTGCTCAAAGAAATTGCTCCGGCGGTCGAGGTCGTTGCGACGCTCGAAAGTGTGGTCGAAAGCATCGAGTGGCTGCGCAATCATCCGATGCCCGATCTGGTGTTTGCCGACATTCATTTGGCCGACGGTGATTCGTTCCGGATTTTCCGCGAGGTGGAGGTGACTGCGCCGGTCGTTTTCACGACGGCCTACGATCAATATGCACTGGAGGCGTTCAAGGTCAACAGTATCGATTATCTGCTGAAACCGATCAATGCCGAAGATGTGCGGCGGGCGTTGGATAAGTTGCACCGGTTTACGAACATCGAACGGAGCGACTACGGTTCGCGGGTGCGTTCGATGGCGTCGGAAGTCCGGCCGACGGATACCTTTCTGGTGCATGTGCGAGACAAGATTATTCCGTTGCGGCGCGAACAAATCGCATTTTGCTATACATCCAACGAGAAAGTGACCGCCTGCGATTATGCCGGTGCCGTCTATCCGCTCGACAAGACGCTCGAAGCATTGCAGGCGCTGCTGCCCGAGACGGATTTCTTTCGGGCCAATCGTCAGTTCATTATCGCACGGCGTGCCGTGAAAGAGATTGCCGTATGGTTCGGTAGTCGGCTGACGCTCCATCTGACGGTCGAAACGCCCGAACGGATCGTCATATCTAAAGCGCGTGTGCCAGAGTTCAAGGTGTGGCTGACATCGGCTCACCTTGAGGAATAGGCGGTTCACCCTGCGATTCAGTCGTTTGCCCCGAACCGGAGTTCGGGGCTTTTGTTTTGGCGCTACCTTTGCATCGGAGCTCCGGATGAATCGGAAACGCCGATTCGCAGACAAACCAACAAACCATAGACGCTTTATGAAAAAGAGCATTTTTGCGGTCATAGCGACCCTTTGCATGATGATCGGAACGGGCGCATCGGCCCAGAATAAACCGATGCAGAACCGGATGATGAAAGAACGTCCGACTGCCGAACAGATGGCACAGTGCAAGACCGACCGGATGAAAGAGCAACTTGCTCTGACGGATGAACAGGCAGCACAAGTCTACAAATACAATCTGCAACAAATCAAAGAGATGCAGATGCAGCGCGAGCAGATGCGGAAAGCGCAGCAGGCCGAAACGGCTAAAATGAAAAGCATCCTTACGCCCGAGCAGTTCAAACAATGGCAGGAGATGCAGGGCCACAAGGGTCACCACAAAATGCAGCAGGGCGACAACCGTTCGGGAAAACGCTGTCAAGAGCAAATGAAGCACGGCAAGGATCGTAAGGGCTGCTGCTGCGATAAGAAAAAAGGGAAATAGGTCTTTCGGGTCGGTCGTCGGATGCGAAGATGCGCGGCGACTGACCCTCTTTTTTGGACGATTCACCTTTATATGACGGAAAATCCCGAAGAAATGACTTACCTTCGCGCGGCGAAGGATCGAATGCGATCCGAAAGCAAGGCAAAGCACAAGTTTTAGTCATGAGAAATGGCGCCTTGCAGACGAAACGCAGAGAAGGCGAAACAAACATCACAAAAAAATAATGAAAAAGATACTACTGACCACGTTTTTCTTATTTTCGGCGGTGGCGGCATGGGCCCAGCAGGGACGGATTACGGCTACTATCGTCGATGGCGATACGGGCGAAGGCGTTGCCGGTGCGGTCGTGACACTGATACCGACGTCCGATCCGGAGAAGAAACAGTATTTCACATCGGCCTATGCGGGTGTCGTGACCATTCCACCGTTGGCTTATGGGGCCTATACGCTTTCGGTGGAGTTTTTGGGCTATGACAATTTCGAGACTGAATTTCGTGTTGCAGCGGCACAACAGAATCTCGGCAAACTGAAATTGCAGCCCGGTGTGCGCATCGAAACCGTTGTCAAGGAGGTGAAGCAGATGCGCACCTCGCAGAAAGGCGATACGGTAAGCTACAATGCCACGGCTTTCAAAGTGGCGAACGATGCCGATGTCGAGGGCCTTTTGAAGAAGATGCCCGGTATCACCATAAACGACGGTGCGGTCGAAGCGCAGGGCGAGGAGGTCAAGAAAATCTATGTCGACGGGAAGGAGTTTTTCGGTGAAGATGTCACGACGGCCATCAAGTCGTTGCCGGCCGAGGCGGTCGAGCGAATCGAAGTCTACAACAAGTTGAGCGATTCGGCCGAGTTCTCGGGCATGGATGACGGCGAAGGCTACAAGGCACTGAATATCGTGACCCGTCCCGGTATGCGTCAGGGACAGTTCGGTCGGCTTTATGCCGGATTCGGTTACGATGCCGATACGAAAACCGAAGACAAATTCAAGTACGTGGCCGGAGGTAATGCCAATATTTTCAGTGGTGACAGTCGGATTTCGCTCATCGGGCTGTTCAACAACATCAACCAGCAGAATTTCTCGTTCGAGGATATTTTGGGCGTTTCGGGTGGCGGTGGCGGACGTCGCGGCGGCGTCGGTCAGTTCATGACCCGTCCGCAGAGCGGCGTGGCAACGGTGAACGCTTTCGGTCTGAATTATTCCGATACGTGGGGAAAACGCGACCAAGTGTCGTTTCAAGGTAGCTATTTCTTCAACAACACCGATACGGAAAACCGGTCGACCACAGACCGGTGGTATGAAACGCCCTATATCGATACACTCGCCACGCGCGGATATTCCGATACGAAGTCGTATAACCACCGTTTCAACGGTCGTCTGGAATGGAAAATCTCGAAGAATCAGAATCTGATGATTCGTCCGAGTTTCAGTTATCAGTCGAATGACCCGCTGAGTTGGACGAACGGCTGGCGTTGGGGCGATAAAGGATACAGCCGCACCGATAATTTCAGCGATGCTGCCAATTCCGGTTATCGTTTGCAGACGAATGCGATTTATCGGGCTAAATTGGGCAAAGACGGCCGTACGATTACGGTCAACGGTCGTGTGGCCTATGCGAACAACAAGAACAACTCCCATTCGAGTTCCAACCTGTTAGGCTATCAGCCGGTGCGCCCGCTCGATGGCCTGACCGGTGCATGGACGTCGGAAACGTATGTCGATCCCGAAACCGGAGAGGAGAAACCGTATGTCGATTTGCGTTATTTGCGCAATACGGCCCCGTCGAGCAACTACGACTTGCGCGGGGAGTTCACCTATACGGAGCCTGTGGCGAAACATGCGCAAGTCAGCTTCCAATACCGTGCCCAGTACCAACATCAGGAGCGCGACAAACAGAGTTTCGAGACCGGTTCGGATTTCATTGGCGGTGTGCTTCAACCCGGTCTGTCCAGTTCGTACGAGAGCAACTATCTGACACAACGTGTCGGACCGGGTTTCCGCTACTCGAAAGACCGCAACACATTCGTGGCGAATGTGTTCTACCAACGTTCGTCGCTCGACGGACAGGTGTTGCAGTCGGAAAATCCGGACAATATCCGTCACACCTACAATGATGTCACTTATTTCATGATGGGACAGCTGATGATAAACCGCGAAAATTCGTTGCGGCTTTTCGTCTCGTCCTATACGGATAATCCATCCGTTACACAGTTGCAGGGCATCTACGACCTTTCGAATGCGCAGAACATATCGAGCGGTAATCCCGAACTGAATCCCTCCTACAATCATTCGGTCAATTTCCACTATGTTAACTCGAATGTCGAGAAAGGCCGGACGTTCATGTGGATGTTCTCGATGAATGCAGCTACGGATTACATCACCTCCAACGTGCAATACAACGGCACGACGAATATTGACGGGCAACCCTACTCATATCTACAATACACCCGACCGATCAATATGGACGGTTACTGGCGCTTGCGCACACATTTGAGTTACGGTTTGCCGGTCGGATTTCTGAAAAGCAATTTCAACGTGATGGCCGGCGTGACTTATTCGACGACGCCGAGCCAGATCGACGGACAGCGCAACGATGCTGAGAATCTGGGCTATGATTTCCGGGCGGTGTTGGGCAGCAACATTTCGGAAAACGTCGATTTCACCCTTTCGTGGAACGGCACCTATAACATCGCGAAGAACTCCATCCTCACCGGAGCCGATGCGAAAAACCGCTATTTCAACCACACGGCGCAAGGTAATCTGAAAGTGGTTTTTCCGCTCGGATTTACGTTGACGGCCAGTGCTGCCTATACGCAATACACCGGTTTTACGAACAATTACAACGACGATTATCTGCTTTGTAACGCCTATATCGGTAAGAAAGTTTTCCGAAACAAACGGGGTGAAATCATGTTCGGTGTGAACGATATTTTCAACCAAAATAAGGCGTTCGTTCGTTCGACCGGTTCGGGCTGGACGCAGAATGCGACGAACAGTGTCGTCGGACGTTACTACATGCTGCAATTTTCCTACAATCTGCGGCGTTTCGGCAAGAAAGGTTCGCGCAATATCAAGGATTACGAGGGTATGGATACGTCCACGGGCGGCAGTCGTCGGATGGGTCCCGGCGGCCCTCCTCCGGGAGGATTCGGCGGTCCGAGATAACGGATACCCGCATAAAAGGAAATGCTCCGCTCGCATCTTTGCAGCCGGAGCATTTTTTCTATCGTGTCGCTAAAATATCCGGATATTTGACGACGTTTTTATAAAAAACGTATTTTTGTAACATGCGAATCGGACGAATCATACGATACGGATTTTTTCCGCTTTTGCTGGCAGTTGCTGCTTATGGTAGTGCGCAGGTGCAGCAGGGACACGGCTACTGGCATCAGGAATGGTCGATCGAACAAGGCGATTCCATTCCGATGATTCATTCGTTGCCGGTCTATGTGTTCAGCCGTCCGGTCGATCTGCGCCGTTATCGCCGGCTGGTCGATGCGGTGAAGAAGGTCTACCCCATCGCCCAAATCGCCAAGAAACGGATGGCGGAGATGGAGGATGAATTGTGCCGCTTGCCGACAAAAAAGGAGCAGAAAGCCTATATCAAGCAGGTCTACAACGAAATCAAGGAAGAATACACACCGGTGCTCAAACACATGACCCGTACGCAGGGCCGTGTGTTGCTGAAACTTATCGACCGCGAGACGGAATACACGGCCTACGAGGTATTGAAAGAGTTTCGCGGGGGCTTTGTCGCGGGATTCTGGCAGGGAGTTTCGCGTGTGTTCGGGCAGAATCTGAAATCGGAGTATGACCGTGAGGGCGAAGACCGCATGATCGAACAGATCGTGGTCTATTACGAGGCGGGGTGGCTGTGACAAATTGCAGAAAACCGGAATAATTCCTACCTTTGCAGGAAATAGTCGAAATCATGTTTGAAAATCTAACCGATAAACTTGAACGGTCATTCAAGATACTCAAGGGTGAGGGCCGTATCACCGAAATCAACGTAGCCGAGACGCTGAAAGAGATTCGTCGCGCGTTGATCGACGCCGATGTCAACTATAAGGTGGCCAAATCGTTCACCGACGAAGTGAAACAAAAAGCATTGGGGCAACATGTGCTGACGGCGGTCAAGCCGGGGCAGATGCTGACCAAAATCGTACGTGACTCGTTGGCTGAGCTGATGGGCGGCACGGCGACCGATATTTCGCTGAACGGTACGCCGGCCGTGGTGTTGATTGCCGGTTTGCAGGGCTCGGGTAAGACTACTTTTTCCGGAAAATTGGCGTCGTTCATTAAGAGTAAGAAAGGCCGGCAGGTGTTGCTCGTTGCGGGCGACGTCTATCGCCCGGCGGCTATCGACCAGTTGAAAATGCTCGGTACGCAAATCGGTGTGGAAGTTTATACCGAGGAAGGCAACTGCAATCCGGTGGAAATTGCCGAAAATGCCATCAAATATGCCCGTCAGAAATCCTATAACGTGGTGATTGTCGATACGGCCGGTCGTTTGGCGGTCGACGAAGCGATGATGCAGGAGATTGCGGCGATCAAGGCGGCTGTCAAACCGTCGGAGACGCTTTTCGTGGTCGATGCGATGACGGGTCAGGATGCTGTGAACACGGCGAAAGAGTTCAACGATCGGTTGAACTTCGATGGCGTCGTACTGACGAAGCTTGACGGCGATACGCGCGGCGGTGCAGCGATTTCGATTCGTTCGGTGGTCGACAAACCGTTGAAATTCATATCGAGCGGCGAAAAGATGGATGCCTTGCAGGTTTTCCATCCGGAACGCATGGCCGACCGTATATTGGGTATGGGCGATGTCGTTTCGCTGGTGGAACGTGCGCAGGAACAGTTCGACGAGGAGGAAGCGCGGCGGCTGAAAAAGAAGCTGGTGAAGAATCAGTTCAATTTCAACGACTTTTTGGCACAAATTCAGCAGGTTAAGAAGATGGGCAATCTGAAAGACTTGGCTTCGATGCTGCCGGGCATGGGCAAGATGTTGAAGGATGTCGATATTCCGGACGATGCGTTCAAACCGACCGAAGCGATCATCTCGTCGATGACGCCTGCTGAACGCGAACATCCGGAAATCATCAATACCAAACGTCGCGAACGCATCGCTAAAGGCAGCGGTCGCACGATGGCCGAGGTGAACCGGCTGATGAAGCAATTCGAAGATACGCGCAAGATGATGAAAGCCGTTGCGGGTGGCAATCTGAAAATGCCGAAATTCCCGGGCGGCATGATGCGGCGATAATATGCACAAGTCAGGTTTTGTAAATATCATCGGCAATCCCAATGTCGGCAAATCGACGTTGATGAATGCGCTCGTCGGTGAACGGCTCTCCATTATCACGGCCAAGGCGCAGACCACGCGCCACCGCATCATGGGCATCGTTTCGGGTGAAGATTTCCAAATCGTCTATTCCGATACGCCGGGCATTCTGAAACCGGCCTACAAGTTGCAGGCCTCGATGATGAAATTCGTCTCCGGTGCGCTGACCGATGCCGATGTTATTCTTTATGTGACCGATACGGTGGAGCAGAGCGACCGTTCGGCGGCGATTCTCGAAAATATCCGAAACAGTGGAATTCCGACCGTGGTCGTCATCAACAAAATAGACCTTTCGACTCCCGAAGCGTTGGAACAGTTGACCGAAAAATGGCATTCGGAGCTGCCCGATGCGCATATCGTTCCGGTTTCGGCCAAAGAACGGTTCAATGTCGAAGGGGTGTTCCGTACGATTCTCGACCTGCTGCCCGAGGGACCGTCGTATTATCCGGATGACACGCTGACCGACAAGCCGATGCGGTTCTTTGCGTCGGAAATCATCCGTGAGAAGATTTTGCGGTTCTACGACAAGGAGATACCCTACTGCTGCGAAATCGGTATCGAAAGCTACAAAGAGGAACCGACCATCGACCGTATCGTGGCGATTATCTATGTTGCCCGTGATTCGCAGAAAGGCATTCTGATCGGTCGGGGCGGCTCGATGCTTAAAAAAGTGGGACAGGCGGCGCGCGAAGACCTCGAAAAGTTCTTGGGTAAAAAGGTCTTCTTGCAGTTGTTGGTCAAGGTCAGCGATGACTGGCGCAACAATGAACGCAAATTGCGCGAATTCGGATACGAACAGGAATAATAAAAGCAGGAACGGGACGTTAATAAGTCGATGCGGAGAGTTGTCATAACGGTAGTGATGGCGGTTGCGTTGGTGTGCGGAATGCAAACGCAGGCGCAGTACAATCGGGAGTATTTCTTCTGGATGGGGCGCACGTGCATGATGAACAACCACTACCAAGACGCTATCCGGACGCTGAATACCTTGTTGCGCGTCGACGAGGATGCGTTCGAAGGCTATTTTCTGCGGGGTATCGCCAAATACAATCTCGACGATCTGATCGGAGCCGAAGCCGATTTCTCGACCGCCATCCGACTCAATCCGGTCTACACGCAGGCATACACCTATCGGGCTATCACCCGCTCGCGGCTGGGCAATTACGACGATGCCTTGCAAGATTTTAAGGAGGCTATCGAGTTGCGTCCCGATCTGCCGGGCCCCTATTATAGTCGTGGTGTTACCCGTCTGCTGAACCAACAGTTCGAGTTGGCTATCGACGATTTCGACAAATTCATCCGGCAGGAAAACAAGGTGGCCGATGCTTTCATCTGTCGCGGATTGAGCTATCTCCAGTTGAAAGATACTGCGAGGGCTTATGAAAACTTCGATCGGGCCATCCGTACGAATCGCGAAGATCCCAACGGTTACAACCGTCGCGGTGGGCTTTTGATGCAACAAAAACGCTATGATGAAGCCGAAGCAGATTTCAATATGGCCATCCGGTGCGATTCGACCTACTTGCTTTCGTACTTCAATCGGGCGCTGGTCTATTCCGACACGAACCGGCCGATGCCGGCGCTGGCCGATTTCGACAAGGTTATACAACTCGATTCGACCAATTCTCTGACCTATTTCAACCGTGCGATGCTCCGGACGCAAATCGGCGACTACAATCGGGCATTGGAGGATTATGACAAGGTGGCGCTCTATTCACCGAACAATGTGCTGGTCTACTACAATCGGGCCGGAGTCCATGCGCAGTTGGGTGACATCGAAAAGGCGGTGAAAGACTACACGTCGGCCATCGAACTCTATCCCGATTTCGCCAATGCCTATATTTATCGCGGTCGATTGCGGGAGTTTCTGCGCGATCCCAAGGGGGCGAAGCAAGACCGCGAAACGGCGCAACGGAAAATCGCCGATTACAAAAAACGGCTGAGTGACAGCACTTATTCCATTTATGCCGATACGACGCAGCATTTCGATCGGTTGTTGTCGTTCGACAGCAAGTTTGCAGGCAGCAGTTTCGAGCGTATCGTAGGACGCAATGGCGGTCATGAGGAAATTCGGTTGTTGCCGCTGTTTAAATTCACACTGATTAGACCCGATACGGTGCCGGTTGTGGAGCATTACCGATTGCAGCGCGTCGAGGATTTCAAGCAGCGTATCGGCAACGGACTGATGACGCTTTCCTGTCAGGAGAGCAATATAGCTGCAGATTCGCTCTTGTCGCTCGACCGTGAATACATGGAAGCGCTGCGGGCGGATAATACATGGTCGACACTTTTTCAACGCGGTATAACTCAGTCGCTTATCAAGCAATACACCAATTCGGTGAATACCCTGACGACTGCTATCGAACTCAATCCGTCCAATCCGTTCCTCTATCTGAACCGTTCGACGACCCGGGCCGAGATGATCGATTTCATTTCGTCTATCGACAATTCGTACCAGCGCATCTCAATAGATTCGGATCCGGCCAATCGTCTGAACACTAACTCGAAACGAACTTATAGCTACGATGAGGCGATCGCCGATTTGAACAAGGCGGCGAAACTCTTCCCCGAGTTTGCGCATATTTATTACAATCGGGCCAATCTGCAAGCGCTGTCCGGTAATCTGCCCGAGGCTTTCGAGGACTACACGAAGGCCATCGAACTCAATCCGTCATTTGCGGAGGCCTATTATAATCGCGGTGTCGTGCAGATTTTCATGAAGGATACGCGCAAAGGGTGTCTCGACCTGTCGAAAGCGGGCGAGCTTGGCATTACGACAGCCTACGACCTGCTGAAACGACATGCACCGGTAGAAAACTGAAACTAACACAAAACGATAGATTTATGACAGAAACAATCCAACGTAAACTCAACGATTCGCCCGTCGCGCGATGGGCTGCGCTCCTGCTTGTGGCGTCGATGATGTTTTTCGGCTACATGTTTGTCGATGTGATGTCGCCGCTCAAGTCGCTGATCGAATCTTCGCGCGGCTGGGACAGCGGAACTTTCGGAACCTATGCCGCATCGGAATATTTTCTGAATGTATTCGTGGCATTCCTCATCTTTGCGGGCATCATTCTCGACAAGATGGGTATCCGTTTTACCGGTTTGCTTTCGGCTTCGCTGATGGTTATCGGTGCGACTGTCAAGTTCATCGGCATCACCGACTGGTTCCAGACGACCGCTTTCTGCGAATGGCTCGACAGTTGGTGGGTCGCATTCCCGGGCAGTGCGAAGATGGCGTCGTTGGGCTTTATGATTTTCGGCTGTGGCTGCGAAATGGCCGGCACGACCGTCTCCAAAGCCATCGCCAAGTGGTTCGAAGGCAAAGAAATGGCTTTGGCTATGGGCATTGAAATGGCGATTGCTCGTTTGGGTGTGTTCGCTGTTATGTGGATTGCTCCGATGGTTTCCAACCAGTTCGATAAGTCGATCGTAGCGCCCGTGGCGTTTTGCACGGCCTTGCTCGTCATCGGTCTGCTGTGCTACACGGTGTTCGTTTACATGGACCGCAAATTGGACAAGCAGCTGATTGCCGCAGGCGAAATGAAAGAGGAAAAATCCTCTGAAGATGAATTTCAAATCAAGGATCTCGCACAAATTTTCACCAGCAAGATGTTTTGGTTGGTGGCGCTGCTGTGCGTGCTGTATTATTCGGCGATTTTCCCGTTCCAGCGTTATGCTCCCAATTTCCTCGAAGTAACTTTGGGTATCGGTGCCGAATCGGCGGCGCATATTTTCAGTTGCTTCCCTATTCTGGCGATGATTCTTACTCCGTTCCTCGGCGCTTTCTTGGATTTCCGAGGTAAGGGGGCATCGATGCTGATGCTCGGGGCCATCGTTATGATTTGCTGTCACTTGAGTTTTGCGTTCCTGCTGCCGATTTTCCCCTACAAGTGGTTGGCTTTGCTTTTGGTCGTTGTGCTCGGCGTGTCGTTCTCGCTGGTGCCCGCTGCATTGTGGCCTTCGGTGCCGAAAATCATCGACACGAAGATTCTCGGTTCGGCTTATTGTGTGATTTTTTGGATCCAGAATGTCGGTCTTTGCCTTGTGCCGTTGCTGATCGGCAAGGTCCTTGATGCAACGGGCGGCTATCGGATGCCGATGATTATCTTCTCGGGATTCGGTGTGCTGGCGTTTATTTTCAGTTGCTACCTCAAAATCGAAGACCATCGGAAAGGTTATGGTCTGGAACTTCCGAACGTGAAGAAGTGATCCGACCGAACACATGATAATATAGAGAATCGGGTTGCCGTTGCATTCGGCGGCCCGATTCTTTGCGTATCGGTGCGAGCATCTGACCGGATTAATGGATAACCATGCGATAGAGTTCTTCGATACGGTCGCACATTGCTTCCCACGAAAAGCGCTTGCGTTCTTCGATGCAATTCTGTCGGAATCGTTCGAGGGTATCGCCTTCATAGATACGTTCCACTGCTTGGGCGACACCCTCGATGGTCGGCGCGCAGACATACCCTACCCGACCATCAGGAACGATTTCGGCCAAACCACCTACATCAGTCACGATCATCGGTGTACAGAACTGATAGGCTATCTGTGTTACGCCGCTTTGTGTGGCGCTCTTGTAGGGCTGTACGACGCAATCAGCCGCAGAGAAATAATAACGGACCTCGTCGTCGGGGATGAATCGGTCGTGCAGTAAAACATCGTCTTGCAGCCCGAGGTCGGCGATCTGTTTCAGATAAGGCTCTTTTGCGGTGTAGAACTCTCCTGCCACAATCAGTTTCCGAGCGACAAAACCGTCCTTTTGCTTCAATCGAGCCCAAGCGTCGAGCAATAAATCCAGCCCTTTGTAGTCGCGAACCAGTCCGAAGAAGAGTGCATAATGTTCTTCGGGATTCAGGTCCAGTCGGTTGCAGGCTTCGGTGCGGTCGATCCGTTCACCGAAATTCTCGAACAACGGATGCGGTGAAAAGAGTGCAGGCGCGGAAGTATAAGCGGCCAGTTCTTGGTGCACTTGTTCAGACATGTAGATGAATCCGTCGACCGAATGCAGGTAGTAACGATTGAACGGCCG
The DNA here is from genome assembly GCA_003979135.1 of Alistipes sp. GTDB lineage: Bacteria > Bacteroidota > Bacteroidia > Bacteroidales > Rikenellaceae > Alistipes. The sequence continues at coordinate 17,083 of RYWP01000001.1, read as the reverse complement.
GTCGGTGAAATGATGTTCGTGGGGCTCCACGTTGTCGATTTGGCACAGCACTTTCGTGTGGCCGTTGCGCCGTGCGATCCGTGCGATAGTTCCGAAACAAGGGGCCATGAACGGCGTCCAATATTTCATCAGAATGAAGTCGGGGCGCTCCCCTCGAAGCTGGTGTCCGATGCGCAACCAGTTGAGCGGCCACATCGTATTGACGCAACGTCGGATTGCAAGGTCGGACGGCGGTGGTGTGTCGACCGTCTGCTTCGTACCCGGAAAGAGCAACGCTGGGTATTGCAACGTAAACGTACGGATGTCGACCGTATGTCCGCGTCGAGCGAATGTTCGGGCCATGAACTCCATGATGGAGGCCAACCCTCCCCGATATGGGTGTGCGGGACCTAAAATTGTAATCTTCATGAAAACAAAGATACGAATAAGCGAGGGCAATGCCAAATCTATTCGAGCATTGCCCTCGCGAGAGTCACCTTGAAGACGCCTGTTCTATTCTTCGTCCTCTTTCTTTTCGCGGATTTCGTGCAACTCTTTCGCTGCATGTTTGCTTCCGGCCACGGACTGCAACGCCAGATAATTCTCTCCGTAGTCATGCAGATTCTGCAATTCGGTGCGGAACGTGTCCAAATGGTTTTCCTCTTCGGCTATGATATCCTGAAACATCTTGTGTGTCACGGCGTCTTTATGTTCCGCTGCGATACGCGAGGCTTCATTGTAGAAATTGATGGTCGATTGTTCGAGTTGCATGGCGAACTGCAACATCTCGGCTGTGTCGGACATCTGGCGAGACTGGAATGCGGCATTCATATTCACGTCTCCCTCCAAGAAGAAGATCCGGTCGGAAAATTCTTCGGTATGCCGCATCTCGGCGATGGCCACTTCGCGCATGATGCGCGAAAGGTGCCGGTAGCGGGCATCCTCGAAGCGTGCGTGGAAATACATATACTGGAGAGTGGTGGCGATTTCGCGCCCGATGGCATCGTTCAGCAGGTCGATACTTACCTGATACTGGTTTTTGTTTGTCGTCGTTGACTTGGCGGGATTCTGTACGGTGGTTTCCATAAATGAAAAAGGTTTTGCCGTCGTGACGTGCAAAACCTGTTCCGGAAAATCGTTCCATGGTGTCGCGACAAGTCCTATTTCCAAGCCATGCAGGCACGTACGGCGACAGTTCTGTCGTCGGTGCTGATTTCGAAGAGTGCTTCTCGCTCCCGCAGTTCGCATCCGATCGTCAAGGTCTGTCCGTAGCGGCTCTCGTGCAGGAAATGCACGTCCAAGCGTACGGGTGCGGCGCAGGTCAGAAGTTCCAGCGGCAACAGGTCGCACATCATCTCGATGTAGCGCATCGTGTTGACGTGGCGATTGAAATCGATGTCGCTGTACACGATTCGGTGTTCTGAGTGGATGGTCGGTGAGACTTCGCGAATCTTGCGGGGCTTGTCGGTCGGCGACGGACAAGCGACCATTGCGTCTGCATGAGTATCTCCCACGTGCGAGAGGTCGACGGCTGTACGATTCGTCAGGTCGAGCATGGCCCACTGGGTGACGGCGCGTCCGAATTCGTGGCCCTCAGCGTCGCACAACGTGAAATTTCGCGTTGAAAGCACCCGCCCGTATTCGTTGATCCATGTCGTCACTGTGTAATCGGTGTACTGTTGCGGCCGATAATCGAATTCCATCGCCATGCGGGAGAGAATCCACGAATGATTGTCTGTGTTGAGTACGTCGACGCCGAAGCCTTTGCTGTGGGCGTCGATACCCGCCGTGTTGAGAATGGAGGCACCCAAGGATGGAAAGGTCGCACACAAAGTGAAATCGACGTCCTGCGGTTCTACGCGATGAGCGTAAACGGATTTTTCGGCCATAGATGTTTTTTTGAATGAAAATGTTTCGCAAAGTTAACAAATATCCGGCTTATCGGAGGAACGGATGCTTGATTTCTGTTTCGACAGCGATTCGATGTTCCCGAAAATGTCCGTTTTTCTTGTTTTATCATCGAATTTCGATAAAAATTATTTGTTATCCGTCGGATTTAATTTTATCTTTGTATCGCAGAATCAAAAACAGATTGTCATGCAGAACAAGAAAAGATTGTATAAACATCTGATTATTATCTACATCCTTTATTTCATCGTCCTTGTCGCAGGCTTTATGCTGAAGACGATTCCCAATTTTACGAGCGGTTTCGATGCAGGTATGGCATTGGCGGAGCGCGAACTCGATCAAGGCGATACCCATTCCTATTATTTAGCAGCCGATGTGCGGAATTCGTCCGGGTATATCGAGGTCGAAGGGCTTCCCGAAAACGTCGAGACTTACCTCGCCCGTCTTTATGTGCAGGTTTCCGACCCGGGAGCATTTACGCTGAACAATGCGTTCCGCGTGCAGGCAGACAGCGGATACGCTTATTTGCTGCTGCTTGTGTCTGGATGTTCGTTCCTTGCGGTCATCGTGTTGATTGCTTTGATGATTAATTCCCTGCGTCGTTCGATTCGCGATGAACAACCGTTGCGGAACAGCAACATCGTTCGGACACGAATGATCGGAATTCTATTGATTGTCTGGGAACTGGCGAATGCGTTTATTCTCCATATCAATCAATGCAAGGCCGTCGAACTGCTGGCCGGAACCCAATACGAAGTGTTGAACCGTTTTCCGCTCAACTATTGGAATCTGATTATCGGTATGCTATTCCTCTTCATGGCAGAGGTTTTCGCTATCGGCACACAATTGAGCGAAGAACAGAAACTCACTATCTGATCTTATAATATAAGTCGTTTAACGAACTGAAATCATTCATGGCTATAATCATCAACATCGACGTCATGATGGCCAAACGCAAGATGCCGCTCGGCGAACTGGCTCGCCGCATCGACATCACGCCGGCCAATCTCTCGATACTCAAAAACGGAAAGGCGAAAGCTGTCCGATTTTCGACACTGGAAGCAATTTGCAGAGAATTGGATTGCCAGCCCGGAGACGTTATCGAATATCGTCCCGAGCCGGAATCCACCCCCCCCCCAAGAATAATGAAAACATTTATCAATCAATTTAATAGAGGTATGAAAAAACTGACGATTCTGTTCGTCGCAATCTTTGCGATGGGCAGTGCGGTAGCTCAGATGCAGCCGGAACCCATTCCGGTCGACAAGGAGCTGCGTATGGGTAAATTGCCGAACGGCATGACCTACTACATCCGCCACAATGAAAAACCGAAAGGCCAAGCCGATTTCTATATCCTGCACAATGTCGGTGCGATTCAGGAGAACGATTCGCAGCAGGGTCTGGCTCACTTTCTCGAACACATGGCTTTCAACGGTACGAAAAATCTCGAGGGTAAGACGATTATCGAATACCTTGAAAAGGTAGGCGTCAATTTCGGTTACAACCTCAATGCTGCGACCGGTTGGGATAACACGACCTATCAGATGACCGATGTTCCGACGTCGCGTCAGGGAATCATCGACAGCGCGTTGCTGATTCTGCACGATTGGTCTCATTTCATCGCTTTGCATCCCGAGGAGATCGATTCCGAACGCGGGGTCATCATGGAGGAGCTGCGCACGCGCGACGGAGCGGCATGGCGTTCGCAGATCGAGATGATCAAGGCCATCGGCAAGGGGTCGAAGTACGAACACCGGAATCTGATCGGTTACTTGGACGGTCTGAAAGGATTTCAGCACAAGGATTTGGAGGAGTTCTATCAGACTTGGTACCGCCCGGAGCATCAAGCGGTCATCGTGGTTGGCGACATCGATGTCGATGCGATTGAAAAGCAGATCGCATCGTTGATGAGCGATATACCAGCTTCGCCGGCCGATGCGTTGAAAAAGGAACCGGTCATCGTACCCGATAACGAACAACCGATTGTCAGCATTTACACCGATCCGGAAATGCAGGGTTCGCGCATCATTCTGTTCGTGAAACGTCCGGCATTGCCCAACGAACTCAACAATACGATTGCTGGCGAGGCGATCAATGTTATCGAAGCCTATGCCAATACGATGGAGGGTGCCCGTTTGCAGGAACTCGCCATGAAGCCCGATGCTCCGTTCCTTGGTGCTGGTATGCAAATGGGCGGTTTAGGTGTCATGCCGACGCTTAATATTACAGGTTTCATCGCTACGACGCAGGACGGTAAACTGGCTGAGGGTTTTGAGGCGATCTGTTCCGAAATGGAGCGTTTGCGTCGTTTCGGCTTCATGCAGAGCGAGTTCGAACGTGCACAGGAGAATCTGTTGCGTTCGGCCGAGCGGAAGTACACCAACCGCAATGACCGTCGCAATAACGAGTTCGTACAGAACTATTTGCAGAATTATCAGCTTAATACGCCGATTCCCGATGCCGAGACCGAATGGAAGCTCGACAGCATGTTGATTAAGCAAATCAATGTGGATGCGGTGAACATGTATGTGCAACAGACCATCTATCCGCAGAATCAGGTCATCTTTATTACAGCACCCCAGCGCGAAGGCGTGACTAATCCCACGGAGGCGGAAATCCTCGCTATCCGCGAAAAGGTTATGGGCTCGGATTTGACGCCTTACGAAGATAATACGGTCAAAGAACCGTTGATTCCCGAAAATGTAGTGTTGGCTGGCTCACCGGTCGTGAAGACCACTGAAAATGCGAAATACGGTACGACCGAATGGACGCTGAAGAACGGCGTAAAAGTCATTGTGAAACCTACGACGTTCAAGGCTGACGAAGTGCGTATTACGGCTTATGCAGTCAACGGCCTGTCGGGTCTGACGGACGAAGAGTATTACATGGGTGAGCTGATGCCTGCTGTCGGTCAGATGTCGGGTGTCGGCAAGTTCTCAGCTGCTGACCTCCGGAAACAACTTTCGGGCAAATCGGCTCGCGTGCAGACCTCGACATCGGAATATAACAACTCGATCGAAGGTCTCGGTTCTCCGAAAGATTTGGAAACGTTGCTTCAATTGCTCTATCTGAACTTTACGCAACCGCGTTTCGACGAGAACGATTACAATACGCTCATGAAGATGTTGCGTGCGCAACTGGAGAATGTCCGCACGAATCCCGATTTCGTGATGCAGGAAAAGTTCACCGATGTCGCTTACGGCCATAATCCGCGGCGTCAGGTGATTACGATTGAAACGCTCGAGGGATTCAGCTTCGACAAACTTTCGGGTATCTATGCGAAATTGTTCCCGGGTGCCGATAGTTTCACGTTTTGCATCGTCGGAAACGTCGATTTGAATACGCTCAAACCGTTGGTCGAGAAGTACATCGGTTCCATCCCGACGACCGGCAAACCGGCCGGTACGGTTGATGACAAAGCGGCTCCGGTCAAAGGTATGGTTCTCGAGGATTTCCAAACGTCCATGCAGCAGCCCAAAGTATCGGTGCACTACCGCTTTACGGGCGATATGCCGCAGTCGATTCGGGGCAAACTGGCGCTGACGTTGCTTACGGAAGCACTCAGCACCCGCTATCTGACATCGATTCGCGAGGAGAAAGGCGGTACCTATGGCGTGCAGGTTTACGGTTCGACACAGGCACGTCCCCACGAGACCTATCAGATGAATATTCGGTTCGATACGAATGCCGAAATGGCCGACGAATTGCGTGAACTCGTTATGCAGGAGGTGCATGCAATTGCTGAAAACGGTCCCAAGAGCGAGGAAATCGAAAAGACACGCGAGTTCCTTGCCAAGCAGTGGAAAAACTCGCTGGAACAGAATGGCAGCTGGATACCCTATCTGCTGGATTACGAGTTGCTCGGATTGGATTATATCACCGATTACGAAGATACGCTCCGTTCGATGACTGCTGCCGATGTGCAGGCTTTGGCTAAAAAGATATTGGAGGATAACAATCTCGTGCAGGTCGTGATGCGTCCGGCACCAGCCGAGGAGAAGTAGACGAAGTGATTTGTCCGGAATAAACGGAAGCCCGACCATCATGGTCGGGCTTCCGTTTTATGGACCTGTGCAGTTGTCGAAGCGCTTCTCTCCTTCCGCTGTTTACATTATTCCGGCGAACTGATGTCGGCGATTGTGGCTTCGACGTAACCGATCAAGTCATTCGGTGCGATTTTGAGTTGCAGCCCGCGAATTCCCGCACTGATGTAGATGAACGGTTGTTCAGTCGCTGTTTGGTGGATGTAGGTCGGGAAACGCTTTTTCATGCCGATGGGCGAACATCCGCCCCGAATGTATCCTGTCACGGGCAGCAACTCTTTCATTGGTATCAGATCCGCTTTTTTGTTACCCGAGATGCGGGCTGCAGCCTTGAGGTCGACCTCGTGATCGCCCGGAACGACGCAGACGAAATAGCCTGTGCGATCGCCTTTTAGAACCAAAGTTTTGAATACGAGCTCAATGGGCTCGTTGAGCTGTTCCGCTACGTGAGTTGCGGCGAGGTGTTCTTCGTCGACGATGTAGGGAACCAGTTCGTATGCGATTTTTGCCCTATCGAGCAATCGGGCGGAATTCGTCTTTTCGATTTTTTTATGCGACATCTTACATTTGTTTTTATTGGCTGCGAATTTGATGCAAAGGTATGATATTTTAAGTAATGTGTGCGGATTTTGACTACCTTTGCCTCTCGATGAAACGCTTGTCGTTCATATTGCTTTCATGCGGTTTGTTGTTTTCCTCGGATTTGTCGGCGCAGACGACCCGCGTGCGCGGTCGGGTGACCGATGCGTCGACCGGTGCTCCGTTGCCGTTTGTCAGCGTACTGTTTCCCAATACGACTACGGGCATTTCGACCGATGAAGAAGGCGTCTACGCCCTTGAAATTCGCGATACGTCGTCAGTGGTATTGGCGACGATTGTGGGCTATTACCAGCAGACGAAACCCATCGTGCGCCAGTCGTTCAATCAAGTCGATTTTGCCCTCGAACCGATGGAGGTAGGTATCGACGATGTGGTGATTACCCCGGGCGAGAATCCGGCCCATCCGATTCTGAAAGGTGTTATCCGACACAAATCGGAAAACGATCCGGCTGCACTTCCGCTCTATCGCTGTGCCACTTATACGAAAATGGAACTCGATTTGACCAATGTCAAACCACAGTTCCGTAACAAACGGTTGCAACGCAGTTTCGGGTTTGTTTTCAATTATATCGATACGTCGGCACTCACCGGACAGGCTTATCTGCCGGCGATGATTTCCGAGACGACGGCCGATTATTACCACAGCCGCCAGCCCGATGTGTCGCGTGAAGTGATTCGGGCCAGTCGGGTCTCGGGTGTGGATGATTCGTTTGCGATTGCTCAGTTTACCGGAGCCTTGCAGAACGACATCAATTTTTACCATAATTTCATCGAGTTGTTCAACGTGCGCTTCGCCAGTCCGCTGGCCGATGGCGGATTATCGTTCTACAACTATTTTCTGATCGACAGCATTCCGATCGACGGACGCAAGACCTACAAAATCCGATTTCACCCGAAACGACTGACCACGCCGGTGCTGGATGGCGAAATCAATATCGACTCGGCGACCTATGCCCTGCGTTCGGCTTCGGTGCGTATGCCGAAAGGATTGAATGTCAACTGGATCAAGCATCTGCACATTACGAACAATAACCGGATGCTGAACGATACGACGTGGTTCCGCGATTACGATCGTCTGTCGGCGGAGTTTTCCATTGCGATGGGCGATTCCTCGAAAATGACCTCGTTCATCGGAACACGCGAGGTCTGTTATACCGATGTCCGGCTTGGCGAACCGATTCCCGCCGAGGTGCTGAAGATGGATCATTCGGTAGTGGTCGGGGATGAAAGCGTCGGACGTAAGGAGGAGAGCTATTGGGAAAAAGCCCGCCCCTATCAGTTGACCGAGAAGGAAAAGGGGATTTATGCGATGGTTGACTCTGTGCAGAACGTACCCCTCTATCGGAATATCTATACGCTTATCAATACTATGATAGGTGGATATTACAATACGAAATACATCGGTATCGGTCCATACTACAAGATGGCGAGTTTCAACCGGCTTGAAGGATTTCGCATGCAACTCGGAGTCCGCACGACGAAAACGTTCAGTCGTAAGGTGCGTTTGGGCGGATATGTGGCCTACGGTACACGCGATGAGGACGTCAAGGGTGGCGGAAATGTCGAACTTTCGTTCAACCGGCGGTTGTTGCGTAAATTGACCGTGAGAGGCAGCCACGATGTCGTGCAGTTGGGTGCAGGGCAGAACGCACTGACGGATAATAACCTTCTCAGTTCGATTTTTTCGCGAGGCGGGCGACAGCGGCTTTCGATGGTCAATCGTTTCGATGCGTTCTATGAACACGAATGGATTCACGGTATCGACAATCACATCGGAACCCGAATCCAACGGATTTACGGAAACAAATACGTTCCGTTGATACGCCCCGATGGGGCGCTGCTCGAATCGATCGGCGATGCGGTACTTCAGGTCGGGATGCGTATCTCGCTTGAAGAGAAAACAATGCGGAGTACATTCAATCGTTATTTTCTCGAATCGAAGTATCCCGTATTGAATTTTTCGCTGACGGCCGGCATCCCTCAGGTAATGGATGGGGCTTACGAATATTATCGCATTCAAGGCGGATTGCATTACCGTCCCGAGTTGCCGCCGCTCGGTTATTCGGATATTAGGATTCAAGGGGGTAAAATCTTCGGACGGGTACCCTATCCGTTGCTGAAACTTCACGAAGGAAACAGCACTTATTTTTATGATCCGGATGCCTTTTCGTGTATGAATTTCTATGAATTCGCATCCGATACGTGGGTCAGAGTCTTTTTCGAACATCATTTCAACGGCTGGATTTTGGGACGGATTCCGTTGATAAAGAGACTCAAATGGCGCGAAGTTTTTGTCTGCAAGGGCGTGTGGGGAACGCTTTCCGATCGGAATAACGGAAGTTTACCGGATACCGGAGCCATTTTGCTTTTTCCCGAGGGGATGACGTCGGTCGATAAACCTTATGTCGAAATGGGATTCGGTATCGAGAATATTTTCCGGTTGTTCCGCGTCGATTGCATCTGGCGTCTTACCCACAGAGATTCGTTGCCCGGGCAGGATGTACAGAATTTTGCGGTCAACATGAGTTTAAGATTGAAATTTTAGGGATATGCTGCAAGCTGCGATTTTCGACATGGACGGCACGTTGGTGGATAATTCACCGGTACATGTCAAGGCTTTCGAGTTGTTTTGTGCACGTTACGATGTGAAAGATTGGCGGGCGAAAATGAAAGCTGTTTTCGGTATGGGGAACGATGACATCATGCGTCGCATTTTACCCGAAGCGTTGATTCAGGAGAAAGGATTGCAGGCGTTGGCCGATGAGAAAGAGGCGATCTATCGGGAAATCTATGCACCCGAAATCGCGCCGATCGATGGGCTTGTCGAATTGCTTGAACGGTTGCGAGATGCCGGTATCCGTTGCGCTGTGGGGTCGTCGGGATGTCGGGCCAATGTCGATTTCGTATTGGAGAAGTGCGGTATCGGGAATTTCTTCGATGTGAAAATCAGCGGAGATCTGGTTTCGCACTGTAAACCCGACCCCGAAATCTATCTGACGGCTGCCGCAGCATTGGATCTGGTACCTTCCGAATGCTGTGTATTCGAAGATGCCGAAGCCGGTATCGAATCGGCCGTACGTGCTGGAATCGGTCGAATCGTAGCTATTGCGACGACTCTCGACCGGCAGGAATTGGCTGCCTTGCAGGGGCCATCGCTCATCATTTCGGACTATCGGGAACTCGACGACGTAGAACGATTGCTGCGATAAGTCGCATTTTCAGGCCGAACCGTTGCGGATTCTACTGAAAATTCGATATTTTTGCAGAAGTTAAATATCGGCTATCATGTGGAAAGGAGTTGCCGCCGTCGGGCTGCTCGTTGTCTCGAACGCTTTCATGACCTTGGCTTGGTACGGCCATATTGCATTCAAATCGAAACTGGAACGTTTCGGGCTTTTGGCTATCGTGTTGTTGAGTTGGTGCATCGCCCTGTTCGAATATTGCTTTCAGGTGCCGGCCAATCGCATCGGTAGCAGCCAATTTGGCGGACCGTTCAGTTTGTGGGAGTTGAAAGTGATTCAAGAGGTGGTTTCGCTTTCGGTCTTTACGGTTTTCACGTTGCTGTTCATGCGTTCCGACACGTTGCGTTGGAACCATCTTGTCGGATTCTTCTGCTTGATTCTTGCTGTCTATTTCATTTTTCGGAAATAGTGTCTTTGGCTTTGAATTTTATCGGAGGTGAATTCTATTGCGATCTCCGATCGTGCATTCGATACCGATTATCCGAGGTTACCAAGGCTTCTTGATTATCCTGTTTTTTGTTTCGGAAAAAAGCCGTACCTTTATGCTATGAATCGATTGGTTATAGTAGGTTGCGGACGGCTTGCCGGAGTTGTGGCGGATGCAGTCGTCGATGGGCTATTGCCCGATTATGAATTGGTAGGTGTTTATTCGCGTACGGTATCCAAAGCCGAACGCATCGTACATAAATTGGAACAATCCGGAAAATCATGTGCGATTTGTCATACGCTGGATGAACTGTTGTCTTTGGATCCTGACTATCTGGTAGAGGCAGCCTCTCTTGCGGCTATGAAAGAACTGGCTGTGCCTACTCTGAAAAACGGAACATCCATCGTTACGCTCTCTATCGGAGCATTGGCGGATGCTTCATTTTATGAAACGGTCAAGGAAACAGCCCGAGCAAACAACGTGCGGGTCTATCCGGTTTCCGGAGCCACTGGAGGTTTCGATGTGTTGAGAACCGCTTCTTTGATGGGGAATGCTTCCGCTTGTTTTTTCAATGAGAAAGGTCCTGATGCTTTGAAAGGGACGTCGGTTTACGAGACCGATTTGCAAAAAGAAAAACGTGTGGTCTTTTCCGGTAGTGCGACGGAGGCTATAAGGATGTTTCCGACCAAAGTGAACGTTGCCGTAGCAGCTTCGCTGGCTTCGGTAGGACCGGACAATATGCAGGTGTCCATACAATCCACCCCCGGTTTTTCGGGTGATACTCAAAAGGTAGAGATAAGGAACGAGCAAGTGCATGCGGTCGTGGAAGTGTACAGCGCCACATCGGAAATTGCGGGATGGTCGGTCGTGAACACTTTGCTCAATATCACATCACCCATTGTATTCTGACAAGTTAGCCAGCACTTTTTCGCTCAGTCGGTCGAACGCCTGACGGGTGCGTCCTGTCGATACCTGCATGCAACGCACATGCGGATGCGAAAGAAATTCGGCGTCTCCCAGCGCTCCCAATGTATCGCAGAAACAAAGGTTCTCAGCCTCTATCCATTGGGCAAACGGCGCTTTATCCCATGCAGGGGAAAGACCTGTATTGAACAGGATTTTCCCTTTCCCAAGAGCCTCGAATTCTGCTTTGTGCAGCAAAACCGTATTTTTATTCAAGCAACAACATACGACCTCGCTCCATTTCAAAAGTTCGTTCAAAGGCATGAATCGAAAGCCTTTTTCTTCGGCCGCTTTCTTTTCGCTACGGGCATAATAGGCGATGTCGGCACCGAAGAATTTCAATGCATCCGCGATCATACCTCCGGATTTACCCAGTCCTACGATTCCGACCTTTAGTCCGGTAATTTCGCGGGGCATTCCATCCCATGGATCCTGTCCGAATCCGTGCAGACAACGAACCAGTTCGCTGACTACATATTCTATCACGCCTTCATCTCCGTAATCGCGAATCCCCGTAACCGTAATTCCCCGTTCGTTTGCATAATGAATATCCACATTTGCACTTTCGGGTGAATACAGCGAGCAACACATACCGATGTATCGGATGTTCGGACATCTCTCTAAAACATACCGGTTTATCTGTGAGGTATAACTTAAAAGTACGGCATCCGCATCTCCGATACGAGTGACGATCTCATCATCTCCGGCCGGAATATCCGGATATAAAACCACATCTTTTGCAAAAGAGTTCAGGGCTTTTTCCGCCGATGGAACCAGACTTACGGGTTCGATTGCTACAAGTTTCCGAAACATAGCTTGTTTTGAGTAATAATTGTCGGGCAATTCTCGGTTCTGTCGGGAGAATTACGACCGGTTTCTATTTATTGGCAGTCTTTCGCCGGCGTTTTATCCTTTTTGTAGATTTGGTAGCTATTCACAAAGTTCTGCCACAAATTTTTTGATTACGTTTATATTCACCTGAATATTAGCAAGTAGAATGATTATCTTCTCGCATTGGGTAACAAAATAGCAACAAAAATACATCCAAAAAGCGAATTTTGAAATGTGTTCTATACTCTGAAATTATAATTGCTTTGCGAAAGTAATTTATTGATGTCTTCATGCGAAAAACCTATAAAGGTCAGCATACAACATATCAAGATATTTCGCAACTTTCTTGTCAAATAAAACAATTCGGCACCGTCCAGTATTTTCGTTTTTTGTGATTTTTTGAAAAAATGCGAATAATAGTGTCGGGAATTCACTGCGGCATCAACATCTATTTCATTACATTTCAGTTTAGCAATATCACTAAAATCATGAAGCAGAGTTGCAAGTTTATTTTTCGTAGATGATTTATCTTCATAAAGAAATCGGATCATAAAACCCTCTATCGCTTGAAATACGATCAAAAAATCCACACTACTGAAGCTACCTTTCTTTTTAATGCTCTCTATAAGATGAGCTCGAATCGGTGCAATATCATCAGATTCCAAATACCATTTTTTGATAATACTTGGATACTTATCTTTGATAGTATCATATTCAAATAGAAAATCTATTTTCTTATCATTCCATTCCGAGCATTCTTTTCGAACATAATGTAACAGAATCTTTTTATATATTTTCCGGCCATCATCTAATTGTTGATATAGATCATCGTCCTGCAACCAAATATTCGAAGCAGACACATTCGAAAGAGCTGCAAATGATAAAAACTGTTCATAGATATGTATATCGTAAAGGAAGGAGCCTAAATGATCTTTTTGTGGCTTTTTAATTGTCAAAGAGGTCGATTGTTCTATTTTAGGACATCTTAAATCCCCACAATAAGATATAGCTCGGGATAACTCTATTTTCGCACCTTCTATATCCACAGAAACAATAGGATGCTCTATTTGTTCTGTATCAATAGTTAATGACAGTTCTTTTACGGTTGTCTTATCATCTTTGAATACTATGGATTGTTGAATCGCCGCTGGAAAACACCATGGTGTTAATGCTGGAATTTCAACATGGCAACTATTAAAAGCTAATTCATCACACGATCGCACATATTTACCTGTAATGATAAATTGCACGGAATATCGCATGATTGGAAAACGACAATTCGAATTAAGGCGTTTTCCGATAAGGTTACAATTGAGCAGTGTTATTCTTTTTGCATCTGAATTTACACCCCAAATTACGGTATGCGATTTTTGTTCAAATATAGCCATCAACGGTTCGTCATGCGCATCAATATCACCGATCAGCTCGAGTATCGCAGAATTATTAGCTATGAAAGTTAAAATTCCAGCAACTTGATGATCTTCGCAATCAGGCAAATACCAATACCCTTTATATTCAAAATTATCCATCATGAAATCTATTTTGTCATTAAAAGTAATAATATTCGGCAAACTTTGCCCTATTATTTTTCAAGATAAATTTTTATTTCCGACTTTCCAATTTTCCTAATCGCATAACGATGGAAGTCTGACTGCGCCCCATTTTCTCTGCAATATATCGGATGCTCTTCCCTTCACGATGGAGCGTCAGCAAAAATTGGTCAGCACGGCGCGTCCACCGCTTGTTGGCATTCGGATGCTTGGCGTAACTCTCCGCCGTAACTTTTTCGGGACGCAGAAACTCGTCCACGAAAACTGATGGAAAACGGGTGTCGTAGAGAACCCATGTTTTAATTTTGGCCCGTGTGATTGCTACATAGAACAACCGTCGCTCCTCGCCATAAGGGAAACGGTCGCTTGCCGTCAGCACGTATTGCAAAGACGGGTCATCGCTTACGAGTGAGGGAAAGCCATAGGTGTCCTTGTTGCACTGGAGCAAAATCACATAGTCGGCTTCAAGCCCTTTGGATTTGTGCACGGTCAGGAATTCGATCTTACGATCGCCTATGATATAATAGAACCTATTTCCCTCTTTGACGCTTTTATACATAAACGAGAGGTAGTAATCATCGAATGAATACCGCCCCAGCAGGAACACAGATTTGTCGGCCGGAATGGATGCAATCATCTGTCCGATGACATTGCAATAGCTGTTTCGGTCGTAGGCTTGGAACGATAGCTCGGTTTTCTTTTGCTCGCTGAACGGCCGAATGTTCTTTCTTATTTGAGCCGTATTACGTTGGATGAATCGAGCCGACAAACCAACCAACGGCTCACCGAAACGATAGGTCGTTTCGATTTTATTGATTTCGGTTGGGCCGAAAAAAGCTGCGAAATTATTGAAAAGAGCCATATCGCTTCCCGAGAAACGATAGATGGATTGCCAGTCGTCACCTACGCAATAGAGTTTTGCCGGAGGATTTCCCTCGCGCAAGGCTTTGAGAAAGTTGTAGCGATCAACGGATATATCCTGAAATTCATCGACAATTATATATTCATACGACACTGGATGCGTTGCCCGGCAAAGTTCGGTCGCCTGCAAGATGGCATCCGTAAAGTCGATTTGTCCGCTACTGCGCAAAGCCTCCGCATAGCGTTCATACACGGGACGGAAAATGTTTTTGACTACGAACTCACTACGCCGATCATCGGCTTCGTCTGTCTGTTTCAAGACGTCCTTCAATGATCGGCAACTCGATTTCAGCGAGGTGACGAATGTAGCGATCAATCTAATAAATGCCTTTTCCTGCTTGCTGCCCTCCGGTAATACCATGCCGTACAACTCAGCATCTGTTCGTTCTTGCAAAGGGACACCGGCATCGAGCAACAATTGTTTGAGCGTCTCACGAATATCCGAACGGTAAAAATTCACGCTGGACGTCGTAATTAGTCTTGTTCCGAATTTCTCGTGGGCGGCCCGCTTCCATGTGATGCCGTCGTTGTACTTTTGATTGGCCTCCTCGTAGGATATATTCCGATCTTTGGCGAACCATGCGGGTACGAAGCCGTGTTCATCTACCCCGAAATGCTCCAGATAGAGACGCTGCGGTTTACCGTCTCGCTCGAAGTGGATCGAAAAATCGGGTTTGTACTGGGAGTGCATCGCGTCCGCTACCGGATATTCGTAAGGTTCCTCATATCTGAATTTCACGCCGAGGGACGATAAGACGAAACAGATTTTTTGTTCTTGCTCGCTTCGCACGTAAATCTGTTTGCCGTCCATATCCGGAAGCAGGGCTTTCAGCCGCATATCCTTTTGCTCGGATAGCTGCTGGCGCCTTTCATCTTTCCGTCTCTCCCAATCTGCCTCGTTGGCTTGATAATCGACGAAATACTCGACCGCATGTTTACGGAATCGCGAATCGGCCAGCAATTCGCGGTATATTTTCACGAACAACGCATCCGTATTGTCGCAGATCGAAGGTTTATTACCTGTTTGCTGCCCGATCAGATCAAGGGCCAATTTATGGAACGTATAGCCATGCAAACCTTCGATTCCCATTCGTTCGGTCAGCTCGGCGGCAGCCTTGTTCGTATAGCTGATAAGAAGAATCCGTGTCGGATCGACTTTCTTTATTTCAATCAGGTATTTGACCTTTCCTACGATGGAGGATGTCTTGCCGCTTCCGGCACTGCTTACGACCAGACAATTATCCTCTTCCGATACGATGGAACGCCGTTGTTGTTCGTCCAACGGATATTTCAAACAATGATCGAAAAAGAGTTTGTGCGTATCGAGCGTATTTCGGATAACTTGCTGGTTATGCAATCTGACGAGCTTGTCAATATTTTTGAAATCCCGAATCAACTTCACGATAGCCTCCGACGGCTCGATACAGAAAGTCTTGAGCTGTGGAACGAGTGCAACCGCTTCCTTGTAATAATCCGTATAATAACAGGAAAACTCCTTTTCTTGTAGAAAGGTTATATAGCAGTTCCCGAAACATGTTTCTAAATCCGTAACAATATCAACGGAAAAGCACTCGTTGCGTGCAGAGATTGCGAACTTTTGTTCCTCGTTTATCCGATTGCTTTCGTAGGATGGGATGTGACGAATCTTTGCGGAAAGCTGTTCAGATTGCTTTTTCAGGTGTATGCGTCTTGTCGCTATGATTGAGAGTAAAATAGCGACAAGGCAAATAGCTATAATAAGCAGATTCGGCATATCAAAAAGCGGCTCTATCGAAATCGCTCAATCCACCTGTAATCATCCCCCTTTGTACTCCACTGAAATTTCCACATATCCCCAGTATTGTCATTGATGAGATAATATTGGTACATACTTGTTAAAGGTTGAATGGAGAAGATAGATTCTTCATTATCAGAAACCAATTCACGGCTATTGATGGGTATACACATTAAATTATCTAAATCTTGCGAACTGTATTGTACCTGCCATAATCTGCCGTTATAAGAATCCAATAATACAAACGTCCACATATTCTGAGTCGCAAACATTTGAAA
The DNA here is from genome assembly GCA_003979135.1 of Alistipes sp. Lineage (GTDB taxonomy): Bacteria > Bacteroidota > Bacteroidia > Bacteroidales > Rikenellaceae > Alistipes. The sequence goes on along the minus strand of RYWP01000001.1, from coordinate 567 downwards.
TCTATTCGTCCATTTTGAATCTTCGGATGGAAAAGCGAGAGAGTGTCTATTAATTGGAATAGCAAACATATAGTCCTCGCCTTTCACGCTAAATTGAACTTGCCAGTTCTTGCCTGTATATGTGTCGAGCATAATGAAAGTCCACATATTTTGCGTTTCATAAAGACAGAATCGCCCTGCTGTATCTCCTAATAATTCTCGGGCACTACAAATTGTCCAAGATTGTCCATCATCTTGAATTTGTTGTACCTCTCCCGTCTTTGTATTTAATCGGAGTTGATTGTGGTAATTTCGTGTTTTGTACATTTTGTAAATCGACGAACTTTGTGCAGACGAAACCAAAGCTACGTTTACAAAAAACAATACAAGAATCAATCTTTTAAGCAAAATCATACACAATAAGTTACATGTTCTCCAGCCCCTACAAGAACTATTATTAACCACGAAGCGTGGAACTGCAATGCCACGTCTTTATTTGGAGGTCGTAGGAAACCTTGCATACAGATGTAGTGATAGCAGCCCACGCTATATGCGTGAGAACCACTATGCCATCTGAGTATGCAATTT
>RYWP01000123.1 GCA_003979135.1 Alistipes sp. | reverse complement strand
AGATGTGTATAAGAGACAGCCTGAATGTGGTCTATTGTCGTGCCGCTGCCCACGGAACCGAAGGTAACACCGTTGATTTCCTTGTCGGTGTCGAAAGGATAACCGGCGAACTCCACCCGGATATATCGATAGATACCCGAATTGTCCTTGTCATTGTTGCCGCCGTGCTTCGTCGTCGGTCCGCCCTCGATCTGCATGGTCTGCTGATTATTGCGGGCATTGCCGCAGATAATCAGACCGCCCCAGTCGCCGGGACGCCGTTGTCCGGCAGGTTGAGCGGAAGTCATGACGATGGGAGCCTCTTTCGTCCCCTTCATCTCGACGTAGCCGCCGGGTTCCACGATAAGAGCGGCCATCGTCTGCCGGTCACCTTTGATAATCGTTCCGGCAGGAATGCTGAGTTTGGCACCCGCATCCACATATACCCAGCCTTTCAGCAGGTAAGTGCCTCGTTCAAGCACCACGTCACCGGTGAAGTGGAAATGCTGCGTACCGTTGCCCAACTCTTTGCCCTCGTTGAAAAGGATTCCGCTGCTGTAAGCCACATTGCCTTTGTAGGTCACTTCCGGATCGACCGGAAGAACCGGTTCGTCATCGGAGGAACAGGAACCCAACATCAGTCCCATTCCGAGAGCAACACCCGCCAAGACGAGTTTGCTCGTGTGCATCATGTTCATTTTCATACTCATTTGAATTAAAAGGTTTATAAATTGTATCCTATGGTTATATTGAAATTGCGTCCGGGTCTGTACCTGCGTGTCGTCTCCTCGATGGTTCTGCTTTTCCCGTTTTGTACGACATCTTCCATCTGCTTGAACAGACAGGGTTCCGCAAGGAGGTCGCGCACGGCGAATTTGAGTGTCCATTTGCCCAACCGCTTCGCCACCGAAAGATCGAGGCTGTTTCGGGGCATTTCATACGAGTTGGGGATGTTTCGGGCCGTACCGTCCGAAGCCGTACCGTAACGGTTGCCTACGCCGATGATCCGTTTGCCGATACGGTTGTATAGGATAGCTGCATTCCAGCCGTGTTCGGAATTGGAATAGAACAGCCCTGTATTGATCAGATAAGGGGATTGTCCCTGCATGGGGCGGTCGATGTCGTTCGTTCCTTTCTCGAAAAGCACCTTGCTTCGGATAAATGCGCCGTTGAAAGAGAGGGAGAAATTCCTGAGCCCTATGAAATCGAGACTTTTGCGGATATCTACCTCCACCCCGTAATTGTCGGCGTCTCTGGCATTGACAAAAGAATAAATGAGGTCGGTACCGCCCGCAACGGTATAAGTCCATTCAATCGGATCGGTGAAATGCTTGTAGAACAGCGCCACCGAGATCTGCTCGCCTCGCGACGGGTACCATTCCCAACGCAAATCGACATTGTCGATGTAGGCAGCCCGCAAATCGGGATTGCCCATCACGCTGCTGCCCAAGTCGAAATCATAGAAGACCGAAGAAGACAATTCGCGGAACTCGGGCCGGTTCGTCGAACGACCGTAAGCCCCACGCAGTTGGTGCTTGTCGGAAATGCTGTAAGTAAGATTCACCGAAGGGAAAAGGTCGGAATAATCATAATCGGTACTTTGCAGACTTTCTTCCCACTGGCGCGTATTCATCTCCAATGTTTGTCGGCTGTATTCATATCGCACGCCGGCATAGAGACGGAACCGCCTCCACGGAATGTCGATACCGACGTAAGCAGCCCCCATGCTCTGGCAGGCATTGTAGTTATTGAGAAAATTCACCTCTTCATAGAGGTAGAGTTTGTCCGCACCGTAATTTGCATCCGTCAGAACTTCACCCTGCACATTCGGATTGAACAGGAATCCTTCGGGCAGTGCGTTGTCAGGCTGCCATCCGTACTGGAACTGACGAGTACGGTAGGAACGGGTGCGGTACTCTCCGTAAACGCCCGTTTTCAGGGAAGGTGCAACCGCACCGAAATCGAAGTCATGGCGATAGTTGCCTCCGACAGAAGCCGTATGCTCGTCGAGACGGGTGAACTCGCGGCTGATGCGGTAGATGCCCATCGTCTGCTCGGTGCGATCCGTCCGCTGAATCAGCCGGCGGTCCGGAAGATTCCGCTGCGCAAAGGCATAGCCTGCACTCCAGTCGAGGTGATCTCGGTCGAAAGAGTGCCGTCCGGTAAGCTGCGTATTGAAAGTGGGACGCGAAGCGTGATAATACTCCATATCATTGATATTGTCCGACTGGGCATTGAATCCGTTGCGGTCGGAATACCGGTCTTTGATCGTCTGATTGAATATGTTTTTCCATTCGAAATAGTGCCGGTCGTCACGTGGACGGAAAGAGAGGTTCAACATTCCGCCTATGCGGTTTTCGCGGGTGTATTGATTATCGACGGCTTTTCGCAAAGGCACACACTTGTCGTTACCCGCATCGAATGGTCCGTAAAGCGAATTTTCCATGTCGAGCAAAGTCCGGTGACTGTTCGAGAAATTGGCGGCCCCGAGCAGACCGAATCGCGCGCCGCCGTTCAACTGCCACGTTTGTGTATAACTTACATTCAGTTTGAGGTCGGGGAGCGGACGGACTGCTTTGACTCGCCAATCATTGTTGAACCCGCTTGCCACGGGGTCGATGCGCGGATTTTCACCTGCAAAACCGGGATAGGCGGTCATCGTTCCTTTCATGCCGCCTCTCAGATGGGTCGGGCTGCTTTCCGCTTCGCGGAACGACCGGAAGTGAGTCCGGTCGTTGACGCCCAATCCGACTGAGATGTCGAATGCGCGGTCTTCGGGTTGTCTTTTCGTATTCACGAGAACGAACCCTCCGGTGAAATCCGCCGGATATTCGGGCGCAGGACTTTTGACGATTACCATGTTGTCGAGCTGGCTGCTCGGAATGATGTCGAAAGAGAACGCCCGCGAATCGGCTTCGGAACTCGGCACCGCACTTCCGTTCAGCCACACATTGTTGTAGCGTTGCGAAAGCCCGCGGACCATGACGAATTTTTCATCGATAATCGAGATGCCCGGAATGCGCTTGATGACCTCGGAAGCATCTTTGTCCTGCGTCTTGGCGATTTCTTGCGCCGATACGCCGTTTTGCACGACCGCACTTTTCTTCTGTTCCTGAATCTGGGCGACTTCGCTGTTTTTTCGCGCGACGGCCCGGACCGTGACGGAACCCAGCAACTGCGCATCGGGTTGCATCGCAATATCGAGCACCAGGGTATCGCCGGCGACCTGCACATTGTCCGACACGAAATCCTTATATCCCACATAAGTCGATACAATGGAATAACAGCCTGGCTCAAGGGTCAGCGCATAACGACCCTCCGCGTCGGATACACCGCCCAAAGTAGTGCCTTTTACATAAACGGCGGCCCCGATAAGAGGCTCGCCGCTCTCTTTATCGGTTATCATCCCGGTGAGGACGGTGGCACTTATCGACGAATATGCGAACAAGCCCACTATAAAAAGTACAATTTTTCTCATATCGGTTTCTTTCTGTTTGACGATGCAAAAATGCCCGTTGTTTATTTCAGGAATATTTCAAAAACATATACTTAATATGAAATCCTGGAATCGCCCCGAATCGGGCGAAATCACTACATATT
>RYWP01000122.1 GCA_003979135.1 Alistipes sp. | reverse complement strand
TGGAACCACTGGGCACCCTCCATGACGGCGTCGAAATCGAAGTCGGCGACGTCGGCCTCGGCGATGGCCGAGTGGGCGCGGTCGTAGATGACCTTCGAAGGACGCATCGAAGCACCCGTCTCGAGGTAGTAGATACCTACGCGGTCGCCGCCGCGGGCGATGAAGTCGGTGCGGACACCGTACTTGCGCAACGCATTGACAGCCGACTGACCGATCTCGTGCTTGGGCAACTTGGTGACGAAGTAGGCTTCGTGGCCGTAGTTGGCGCAGCTGACAGCCACATTGGCCTCGCCGCCGCCATAGACGACATCGAACGAATCGGACTGAACGAAACGGGTGTTGCCGGGCGTCGAGAGACGCAGCATGATCTCACCCAAAGTGACGATTTTCATAGGGTTATGACAGTTTGTTTAGAATTTGAAATAGTTCTTGGCATTGCGGTAGCAGACGCCCTCGACGATCTCGCGGCCGATGAAGTCGATCTCGGAAGCGGGGAGCAGTCCCTGCTCGATGTCGTTGCCCAGGAGGTTGCAGAGCGTACGGCGGAAATACTCGTGGCGCGGGTAGGAAAGGAACGACCGCGAATCGGTGAGCATGCCCACGAAGCGGCTCAGCAGACCCAGCGTCGAAAGCGCATTCATCTGCTTCTCCATGCCGTCCTTCTGGTCGAGGAACCACCAGCCCGACCCGAACTGGATCTTGCCGGCGCCGTAGCGGCCGTCCTGGAAGTTGCCCAGCATGGTGGCGACCAACTCGTTGTCGCGGGGATTGAGGTTGTAGATGATGGTCTTGGTGAGTTTGTCGTTGCGGTCGAGCATGTCGAAGAACTTGGACATGGTCTTGCCGACGGTGAAGTCGCCGATCGAATCGAAACCGGTATCGGGACCCAACTGCCTGAACATGCGCGAATTGTTGTCGCGGATGGCACCGTAGTGGAACTGCTGCGTCCAACCCGTCTCGTGGTCCATAACGGCGAACTCGACCATCATGGCCGTCTTGAACTTGCGGATCTCCTCGCGCGACAGCTCCGTACCGCCGTACACCTTATTAAAGATGGCGTCGATCTCGGCCTGCGTGTAATCCTCGGCGTAGAACTCCTCGATGCCGTGGTCGGAGAGGCGGCAGCCGACCTCCCCGAAGAACTTATGCCGCACGCGCAGGGCGTCGATGACGTCGGCGAACTTGCTGATCGAGACGCCCGAGACCTCGGAAAGCTTCTCCATGTAGGCGCGGAAATTGGCGGGCACCTCGACGGCCATGGCCTTGTCGGGGCGCCACGTGGGCAGCATCCGCACGGCGAAGCCGTCCTTGGCGACCTTGATATGGTGCTCCAGCGAATCGACGGGATCGTCCGTCGTGCAGACGACCTCGACATTGTAGTGCTGCATCAAACCGCGGGCGAAACGCTCGGACTTCTGCAGCTGCTCGGTGCAGCAATCGTAGATCTCGCGCGCCGTCTGGGGATTGAGGAGCTTCGAGACGCCGAAAGCCGTCTTGAGCTCGAGGTGGGTCCAGTGGTAGAGCGGATTACGCATGGTATAGGGCACCGTCTCGGCCCACTTTTCGAACTTTTCCCAGTCGGAAGTATCCTTGCCCGTGCAGTAACGCTCGTCGACGCCGTTGGTGCGCATCGCACGCCACTTATAATGGTCGCCCTCCAGCCAGATCTTCGACAAGTTGTCGAAACGGTGGTTCGAAGCCACATACTCGGGAATCAGGTGGCAGTGGTAGTCGATGATCGGCATTTTGGCTGCATGATCGTGGTAAAGACGCTCTGCAGCAGAAGTTTGCAACAAAAAATTGTCGTCGTTGAACTGTTTCATGATAGGTATGCAGTTTTTCAGTTTGTAAAAATAGCAATTATATGCGAATCGCCAATGTGAAAAATTACCAAATAAAGTATAATATTTGCCGAAAGAATGCATTATTTGCCACTTCGATTGGCCGGTAAGCGAAAAGTCCGTATTTTTGCCGCACGACGAACGAAACCAATTTGGCAACAACATCATGAACCGCTCAATCATCCTGGGAGCCGCCCTGCTGGCGCTGGCTTCCTGTACGCACGACGTACGAATCGAAGTGACCAATGCATCGCAGTCGGTGGCGCACGACCGCACGGTGGAGATCGCCTGGTCGGAACTCCGCGGCGTGAAGCCCGAAAACGTCGTTGTTCTCAACGACGAGGGAGAACAGATTCCCTCGCAGACGATCTATGCCGGCAGCGAAACGCCGCAGTCGCTGATCTTCCAGGCCGACGCCGAACCCGGCCGGACCCTGCGCTTCACCGTTTCGGCGGGCGAACGCAAGGAGTTCGAATCCAAGGTCTACGGCCGTCAGGTGCCCGAACGCTACGACGACTATGCGTGGGAAAACGACAAGGTGGCCTACCGCCTCTACGGTCCGGCGCTGGAGACCTCGCCCGAGAAACTCATCACGCCGGGCATCGACGTGTGGGTGAAGTCGACCGACCGGCTGGTGATCGACGAACGCTACGCCCGCGGCAACTACCACCACGACTACGGCGACGGCATGGACTGCTACAAAGTGGGCGTCACGCTGGGTTCGGGCGCTTCGCTTCCCTTCGTGGGCGGCAAATTCTGGATGATGGGCCACAACTACGCCGGGCAGCGCACGCTCGACAACGGCCCGATCCGCACCACGGTGGAACTGACCTACGCTCCGTTCGAAGTCGACGGCAAGGAAGTGGCGCTTGTGAAGACCATCTCGCTCGATGCAGGCTCGCACTTCTCGCGCATGGAAAACCGCTATACGGGCGCCGAGATGCCGATCGCGGCAGGCGTCGTGCGTCATGACGTCAAGGAATTCGCCCAAGGCGCCGGCTGGCTGGCCCTGCGCGAAGCCGCCTCGGACTCCGACGACCCCGCACGCGACGGCGACATCTACCTGGCCATCGTACTGCCCGGAGCCGAGATTCTGCCCGACACGCTGGGGCATGCGCTGGCCGTGAAGACGGCGGCCGACGGCGAACCGCTGGTCTACTATGCCGGCTCGGGCTGGAGCAAGGGCGGCATCGACGACATGGAGCAATGGGAGCGGATGACGGCCGAGTTCTCGGCGTCGCTGGCCGAACCTCTCCAGGTCAAAATCGTCAGATAGTTTCGCAGGCAGGGATTTTTCTGCGATCCCTACCCTTTCAGCCATCCGTTGCGACCCGGGACTATTCCCGGGTCGCTTTCTGTTTGTTTTTCTCCCGCTTTGCACTATCTTCGCTCCCGGCAACTTCACACCCGGAGTGACAAGGGTTACGGCTCTTTGTCAGAGAGGTAGTAGATTCAGCAGTCCGCTGGCAGCGTAATGGCGCGGGAGGGTTGATAAGAAATAGTTGTTTGGGTAATTCACGGCGTCGAATGAACCGCAGCCGAGTCCGGTTTTGACAGAGGTACGGGAGGTGTTCTCGTGCCGAAGCCAGCGGGGCGAGCCCCGTTAAGAACGGGGATTTGTAAATTCTGCGAGCCTCCGCAGGGCGGGGCTTCGGCTCGCACGGCTGAAGCCGGTGTTTAGCTCTGCAAGCCGCGGCCGCCCCGAACATCTTTTCCTTCCACCTTTCCGCGTTGCCGCCAGTTGCTTATTCCAGTCTGCTGCGGAGTTTGCGAACA
>RYWP01000121.1:765-3602 GCA_003979135.1 Alistipes sp. | reverse complement strand
GTTTTGCAGCGGGTGCGGCCCGATGCCGTGTTGACCAAAGAGAGCGGCGTATCGGGAGGTTTGCCTGCCAAGATTGCGGCCGCACGGCAGGCCGGAATCCCCGTCTATGTCGTCCGGCGGCCGCCGTTGCCCGATTCATTCGATTGTGTCTATACCGAGACGGGGTTATTGCGCCGTATTGACGAGTTGTTGCCCGAATTTTTCGTGCTCCGGAGCGGTTATACCACCGGAACGTGTGCCTGCGCCGCTGCCTGTGCCGCTCTGCGGCGGCTACTTACGGACGATTCGGAATCCGTTGTGACGGTGATTTTGCCCGGTGGCGAGCGGGTTGCCTTGCCGGTCGAACGCCTTGTTTGGGATGGTGTGCAGGCCTCGGCTACGGTTCGCAAGGATGCCGGCGACGATCCCGATGTCACGAACGGATGTGCAATCACCGCGCGGGTTGAGTTGAACGATTGCGGGGCGATCCGTTTCTTGCAGGGCGAGGGGGTCGGACGTGTTACGTTGCCCGGGTTGGGGCTCGCTGTAGGCGAACCTGCTGTCAATCCCGCACCGCGCCGGATGATTGCCGAAAATTTCGCAGCGATGGGTGTCACAGGCGCCGATGTTGAAATTTCGGTCGAGAACGGGGCCGCGTTGGCTGAAAAGACGTTCAATCCGCGCGTCGGCGTCGTGGGCGGTATCTCGATTATCGGGACGTCGGGCATTGTACGGCCGTTTTCGAACGAGGCTTTTATCCGGTCGATCGAGCAGTCAGTCGAGGTGGCTCGTGCTGTGGGGTGTGACCGGTTGGTCGTCAATTCCGGTGCTCGCAGCGAACGCATTCTGCGTGAAGCCTGTCCTGAATTGCTTCCGCAGGCTTTCGTGCAGTACGGTAATTTCATCGGCGAAACGCTGCGGGCGGCTGCTCGCAGCGGATTTCGTTGTGTGACGCTGGGCATCATGTTGGGCAAGGCCGTGAAGTTGGCCGAGGGACATCTCGATACGCACAGTCATAAAGTGACTCTGAATCGTGCATTTTTGTCGCAGCTGGCTACCGAGGCCGGATGTTCTGACGTTGCTCGGGCTGTCATCGGACGCATTGCGCTTGCTCGCGAACTTTGGTCGGCGCTCGATGCCGCCGACCGTGATCGGTTGTTGCAGCGCGTGGCCGACATTTGCCGAAAGGTGTGCACTCCGTTGTTGCCCGAGGGCGAAATCGAGGTGTTGTTGATTGCTGAGACGGGTGAAATCGCCTATCGGTCTTGATTAATGGCTGCGGATCCGGCCGTGTCGGTTATTCGGACGGATTCAGCTTCTTTGGCTTCGATGTGGTTGAGCAGTTCGCCGATTGTCCGGCATCGTATCGCCGATTCTCCGCGTTGTATCGTAAAATCTTGTGCAGCTGTGATGACAAATTCTGCCTCCTCGGCCGATGGGTCGATTCCGATGCGGCGCAGCGCCTTTTCCGCCATAGCTCGCAGAATGCCGTTGCCTGTCAGGCGGACTTGCCGATGATAGCGGTTTTCGATGCGGAAAAGCCCCATCGTGGGCTCGAATGCGATGCCTCGTTGCGGAAAGAATCCGGCCAACGTACCGTCTATCGAGAGGTCTTCGGGAGTTCCCGTTGTCAGTGGTTCGCCGCGTTTCATCAGCCAAAGCCTGTCGGCGATTTGCAGCGCCAGTTCCAAATCGTGGGTCGACAGAAAGATGGTCTTGCCGGCTTCGCGTGTCAGTCGGTGGAGCAGTTGCATGATTTCGACCTTGCTTGGATAGTCCAGAAATGCGGTCGGTTCGTCGAGCAGGATGACGGGCGTCTGTTGGGCCAGCGCTTTGGCTATCATCGCTTTTTGGCGTTCGCCGTCCGAAAGGGTTTGTATTTTGCGATCGACGAGCGTTTCGATTCCGACTGCTGCCACGGCCCGTTTCACCTCCTCGAGGTCTTCCGGTGTGAGCCGCCCCCAGAATCCCGTGTAGGGGGCACGTCCCATCGCCACCAAGTCGACGACGGTCATGTTCGTCAGGTCGCATTTGTCGGTCAGTACGACCCCAAGCCGATGCGACAGTTCGCGGTCGGTGTAGTCCGAAAGTGGTCGGTTGAACAGTTCAATCGAACCGCCCAATGGCGATTGAAATGCCGCCAGTGTTCGCAGAAGCGTCGATTTGCCGGCTCCGTTGCGACCCAAAAGACAGGTCAGCTCGCCACTCGGGATCGAGGCCGTGAGCCTTTCGGCTACGACGTGTTCTTCGTGCCGCACGCGATAACCAATCCTCAGGTTGTCGAGCCGTATGGTTTCCTGCCGTTTCATTCGTTGAGATCGTTTTTGCGTTTGCGGAGCAGTACCCACATCACCACCGGTGCGCCGATAAGCGCCGTTACCGAGTTGATGGGCAATACGCCCTCGAACCCGGGCATGCGGGCTATCACGTTGCAGAACAGCGCCAATGCCGCACCCATTAGCAGCGACGCGGGCATCAATATCCGGTGGTCCGAGGTGCCGAAAATTCCGCGGCAGAGGTGCGGTACGGCCAGCCCTAAGAACATGATCGGGCCGCAGTAGGCCGTGACGATGGCGACCAGTATGCCGGCCGAACCGATTGTCCACAGTCGGGCACGGCGGATGTCGAGTCCCAAGTTGCGGGCGTATCGATCGCCTAAGAGCAGTAGGTTGAGTGTTTTGACGAGCAGCATCGAGAGCGGCAGCAGCACGGCCATGACCGTGACGAAAAGCGTCACTTGGTTGCCTGAGACACGGGCGAAGCTACCGAGTCCCCAGATGACATAGGCGCGAATGTCCTCCTCGACGCTGAAAAATTTCAGTACGCCGATGATAGCATTGGCCACGTATCCGATCATC
>RYWP01000121.1:0-755 GCA_003979135.1 Alistipes sp. | reverse complement strand
CCCTTGACTTTCTGCGAGATGAACGCAATCAGCGCCATCACCGCCAGCGCTCCGACAATGGCCGAAACCGTCAGCGCCAAATTTCCGAAGTAGCCCAGTCTGCTCAGCGCATGGCCGCCGATGCCCGAAACCAGTACGACCAGCGCCACGCCCAAACTGGCGCCCGAACTGATGCCCAGCACCGAGGGCCCTGCCAGCGGATTGCGGAAAACGGTTTGCATTTGCAGGCCGCTAACCGACAGTCCTGCTCCGGCCATCAGCGCCGTAAGCGTTTGCGGGAGCCGCGATTTCAGAATGATGTTCCGGCAGATTTCGCTCTCCTCGGCCTCTTCGCCGAAAAGAATCCGCACGACCGACCGTAGCGGAATCTCGACCGTGCCGATGCAGATGTTGAACAGGCCCAGTATTACGACCGCGAGTGCGAGCAGTCCCAAAAATCCGATCCAGCGGCGTTCCATCGTTCTACGGCAGTAATCGGTAATAGACCGGCCGATGGTCAGCGACCAGTTCCGGATGAAAGACTTTGATGAGGTCGGCCAGTACGACGTCGGGCTGCATGGGTGTTGCCTCGTAGAACGGGGTTTCGCGCAGATTGCAGTAGATGACACCGTGGCTTTTCCATGCTCGGAAATCGGTGTAGCGTTCGTCTTCGTCGCGCAGGGCGTCGTAGGTGAATGTGCTTTCGAAGCTGTTGAGTATCCGCCAATAGTCGGCATTCGCCGCTGCTGTGTAGACTCTGTCTCTTATACACATCT
>RYWP01000120.1 GCA_003979135.1 Alistipes sp. | reverse complement strand
TTCAGCGATAAGCGGCGTCAGTTCGGCACGCTCCTTCACGGCGAGAATCCGCTCGACCATCGGACGGATGGGTGCGGCCCCCTCGGCATTCAGCCGTGCGGAATCGAGTCCCATCTTATAGAGGTCGGAGATTTTCTGCTCGACGCTGCCCTGCTCGGCTTGAACACCGGTCATGGCCGCAAAGAGGTCGTTGATGCGGATTTCGTTGTTCTCGCGCAGGATGTCGAACGATCCGTAGCGCGAAAACTCGGGTTTCAGCGGATTGCGCTCCTGCCAGCCGCCCGTGGCGTACTGGTAGAAATCTTCGTTCGGAGCGACCGAAGTGTCGAGATTCGCCAAATCGATGGCCGGAACTTTCGACGCGTTGTTGTTCTGACAGGCTGCCATAAACAAGACGGAAGATAATAACAGAAAACGTTTCATTGCATGGATTTTAAGCGGCCCGTTTTTTATTTTTTGATGGCTTCGACACCCGGCAGCGTACCGAACTCGATGTACTCCAGCAGCGCACCGCCGCCCGTCGAGATGTACGACACCTTGTCGGCCAGTCCGAACTTGTTGACGCAGGCCACCGAGTCGCCGCCGCCGATGAGCGAATAGGCGCCTTTCGCGGTCGCCTCGGCGATCGCTTCGGCCACGACGCGCGAACCGGTCGCGAACTTATCGATTTCGAACACGCCCACGGGGCCGTTCCAAAGGATGGTCTTGCAACCGAGGATATGCTCGAGGAAAGCCTTCTTGCCTTGCTCGGCGATGTCGACACCCTCCCAGCCATCGGGAATGGCATTGGCCGGAGCCTCTTTCGTATTGGCCTCCTGCGAGAACTGATCGGCGATGAGTGCATCGGGCGACATGACAAGCTTCACGCCCTTCTGCTTGGCGAGCTCCAGAATCTCCAACGCCACGGGGAACATGTCGGGTTCGCAGATCGAATCGCCGACCTTACCGCCCTGGGCAGCCGCGAACGTATAGGTCATACCACCGCCGATAACGATCGAATCGACCTTCTCGATGAGCGCCTTAATGACGCCGATTTTGGTCGAAACTTTCGAACCGCCGATGATGGCGCAGAACGGATGGGCGGGATTCTCCATCAACGACGAGATGGCTTTCACCTCTTTCTCCATCAGATAACCGAACATCTTATCGTTCGGGAAGAATCCGGCGATGACATAGGTCGAAGCATGTTTGCGGTGCGCCGTACCGAATGCATCGTTGATATAACAATCGGCATACGAAGCCAGTTTCTTCGCGAACTCCTGCTGCGGGCCCTTTTTGAATGCCTCCTTGGCAGCTTTCTCCTCCTCTTTCGAAAGGCCCTCTTTCAGGTCGCGGGGTTTGCCCTCCTCCTCGGCGTAGAAACGCAGGTTTTCGAGCAGCATCACCTCGCCGGGTTTCAGGTTCTTGGCCATCTCGGCGGCCTTTTCGCCCATGCAGTCACCGGCAAAAGCGACCTTCGTGCCGAGCGCCTCCTCAACGGCACCGACGATCTGTCCGAGCGAATATTTCGGATCGGGATTCTTCTTGGGACGTCCGAGGTGCGACATGAGGATGACCGAACCACCGGCCGAAAGCACTTTCTTGATGGTGGGCACGGCCGCAAGAATACGGGTATTGTCCGTCACTTGGCCCTGCTCATTGAGAGGCACGTTGAAATCCACGCGGATGATGGCGCGTTTGCCCTTGAAATCGTAATTGCCGATGACATTCGTCCGGCGCTGCCGGCTGCGGCGGCAGTCGAGATGTTCCATAATTTCACGCTGCTGCACGATGACATCATGGATCATGCTGCCGTGCGGCGCGGACGACCGTCGGTATTCGCCAAATGGGGGCGAAAATGCTGCCATCCTTTCGGGCGATGCCATGCTTATCTGCGCCTATCGTCTGTTGGCGGAGGTGCCCGAGGCGCATCTTCCGCAGTTGCTGCGGGTCTTCAACGAAATGTCGCTTCAAGTCTGCGAAGGACAACAATACGACATGGACTTCGAAAGCAAACCCAAAGTATCGGTGGTCGACTACATGCACATGATCGAACTGAAAACTTCGGTGCTGCTGGCCGGAGCCACGGCCATCGGTGCCATCTTGGGCGGTGCGCCCGAGGAGGATTGCCGCAAACTGCGCCGTTTCGCCATCGAACTGGGTCTGGCGTTCCAGCTGCAGGACGACTTGCTGGACAGCTACGGTGACGAACGGTTGGGCAAGGCGATCGGCGGCGACATCCTCGAAGGCAAAAAGACTTATCTGATGATTACGGCAATGAGCCATGCCGATGAATCCGACCGCGAAATCCTGCGCACGACGGCGAAGAATCCGGCGCTGACCGATGCCGAAAAGATCGTTGCGGTCAAAGCCGTCTACGACCGTTACGATATCCCGCGGCTTACCGAACAACAGATTTCGGTGCGATTCGACCGGGCATTGGCGCTGCTGGACGAACTCGCGGTCGATCCGTCGCGCATCGCCCCGCTCAAAGATTTCGCCCGCAGTTTAATGGGTAGAACACGATGAAACGTTCCGATATTGAAATCATGGCCCCTGTGGGCTCCTACGAAGCGCTCGCTGCGGCCATTCAGGCAGGCGCCGATTCGGTCTATTTCGGCGTCGGGAAGCTGAACATGCGGTCGGCCTCGGCGGCCAATTTCACCCTCGACGATCTGGCCCGCATCGTTCGCATCGCCCACGATGCGGGGGTCAAAACCTATCTCACGGTCAATACGGTCGTTTACGAGGATGAAATCGCGACCGTCCACGAAGTCATCGACCGTGCCCGCCGCGAGGGGGTCGACGCCATCATCGCCACCGACATGGCGGCTATCCTTTATGCCCGCCGCATCGGGCAGGAGGTGCACATCTCGACCCAGAGCAACATCTCCAACTCCGAGGCCGTGCGTTTCTTCGCCCAGTGGGCCGACACGGTCGTGCTGGCACGCGAGCTGACCCTCGAACAAGTTGCGGCCATCCATCGCGAAATCGTCGAAAACGATATCCGCGGCCCGCGCGGCGAACTGGTCGAAATCGAGATGTTCGCCCACGGCGCACTCTGCATGTCAATCTCGGGCAAATGCTGCTCGGCGACCCCCGTCGTGGAACCCATGAAGAAAATATCGTCGCCGACAGCCAGCGGCGATGCTTCGACCAGCACCTCAGCCACCGAAATTTTCTTGTAGAAGTTGGTTACCTTACCGACGTAGACCTTGCGGCTGGTGGCCGACGAGCCGTAGGCCGGACTGTGCTCGACGACCGGACGACCGGCATAGTACCCCTCCCAGAATCCGCGGTTGAAGACCATCGCGAGACGCTCTTTATATGCCGCGGCCGCTTCAGGCGTATAGGTGCCTGCTTCGATGGCCCGCAGGGCTTCGTCATAGGTCTCGACGACCCGTTTTACGTACTCGGCACCGCGTGCGCGGCCCTCGATTTTCAGTACGCGCACACCGGCCGCAATCATCTTGTCGAGGAAGTCTACCGTACACAAATCCTTGGGCGACAATACATACTGTCCGTCGATGTCCAGTTCGGCGCCGGTCTCCTTGTCGCGCACGGTGTATTTGCGGCGGCAGAGCTGGCGGCAGGCGCCGCGGTTGGCCGAACAGCCGGTCTCGTAGAGCGAGAGGTAGCATTTGCCCGAGATGGACATGCAGAGCGCTCCGTGGGCGAAC
>RYWP01000119.1 GCA_003979135.1 Alistipes sp. | reverse complement strand
GCATCTCGCGTTTCGACTGGATGATCATCAGCATCTCCTCGGTGTGCTGCGTGCCCTCGAAATCCCAGTCGGGAATGCCCTCTTGAAAATCCACTTTGTCGATGCCGGCCGACGCATGGCAGGCCGCTCGGTCGGCATAAACCAACGCTTCGATCAGCGAATTCGATGCCAGCCGGTTCGCTCCGTGCAGACCGGTGCACGAGGTCTCGCCGAGTGCATAAAGCCGCTTGACCGATGTTTCTCCGTTGGTGTCGACCTTCACGCCGCCGCAGCAATAGTGCGCCGCCGGAGTGACGGGTATCAGGTCGCGCGTGATATCGATGCCGATAGACTTGCACTTTTCGTAGATATTCGGGAAATGGCTGCGCACCGCATCGGGGTCTTTGTGCCGCACGTCGAGATAGACGAATTCCTCGCCGCGCTTCGACATTTCGCGATGGATGGCCCGGGCCACGACGTCGCGCGGGGCCAGCGACTTCATCGGATGGTATTTGTCCATGAACTCCTCGCCGTTCTGCAACCGCAGGATGGCGCCGAATCCGCGCATCGCTTCGGTGATGAGGAAGCTCGGCTTCTCGCCCGGATGGTAGAGCGTCGTCGGATGGAACTGGATGAACTCCATGTTCTCGGTGATGGCTTTGGCCCGATGGCACATTGCAATGCCGTCGCCCGTTGCCACGACCGGATTGGAGGTCGTCGAATAGATATTTCCGCAGCCGCCCGTCGCCACGACCGTGAATCGGGCCAGCATGGTTTCGATTTCGTTCGTATCGAGGTCGAGCACATAGGCGCCGAAGCAGGCCAGCCCTCGTGTGTGGCGGGTTACGAACTCGCCTAAGTGATGTTGCGTCAGCAAGTCGATGGCGAAATGGTTCTCCAACACGGTGATGTTCGGATGTTTCCGCACGGCTTCGACCAATGCCCGTTCGATTTCGGCGCCCGTAAGGTCTTCGTGGTGGAGGATGCGATGTTCGGAGTGGCCCCCCTCGCGGTTAAGCTCGAACCGTCCGTCGGGAGTTTTATCGAAACGCGTACCCCATTCGAGCAAGTCGGCGATCAACTCCGGCGCACGGCGCACGACCAATTCGACGGCTGCCGTGTCGCATTTCCCTGCACCGCAGACCAACGTATCGTGGATGTGTTTCTCGAATGTATCGGGCGCATAGGTTACCGAACAGATGCCGCCTTGGGCATAGTTGGTGTTGCATTCGTCCATTCGGCCTTTGGTCACGATGGTGACATGACCGTATGCAGCGGCCTTGAGGGCAAAAGTAAGCCCTGCCGCGCCCGAACCGATGACTAAAAAGTCGGTTTTCATGATTTTCGAGATTAATATCAGCCTTGCAGCGTCGCAAAGTTATAAACTTTCGGCGATTATTTTTAATTTTGCACGGCTTAATAACAGCAAGTCTCGTTATGAACCGATCCATTTCCATCAGCGAATTCGACTATCCGTTGCCCGAGGAGCGAATCGCCAAATTCCCGCTCGCCGAACGGTCGGCCTCGAAATTGTTGGTCTGGCAGGGTGGCCGGATTTCCGAACGGCGTTTCGCCGATTTGGGCGACGTCCTGCCTGCGGGACAGTTGCTGGTGTTCAACAACACGAAAGTCATCCGCGCACGCATCATCATGCACAAACCCTCCGGTGCACGGGTCGAGGTGTTTTGTCTGGAACCGCAGGAACCTGCCGATTACGAACGGGCATTCGCCGTCACGGGCAGTTGTACATGGTCGTGCATTGTGGGCAACCTCAAAAAATGGAAAGACGGACCCGTTGAAATCCGTTTCACCCTTGACGGACACGAGGAACGGTTGCAGGCGTGGCGCATCGGCGACGGCGGTCGCGAACAGACTGTGCGGTTCAAGTGGACGGCCCCGATGACGTTCGGCCAGTTGCTCGAATACCTCGGCCGCATTCCGATTCCGCCCTACCTCAATCGAGAAAGCGAGGAGGTCGATAATACGCGCTATCAAACGGTTTACTCCAAATTCGAGGGTTCGGTCGCCGCGCCTACGGCAGGTTTGCACTTCACGCCTGAACTGATTGCATCGATGCAAGCGCGCGGGTTTGCATTCGAGGAGGTGACGTTGCACGTCGGCGCCGGTACTTTTCTGCCTGTCAAGACCGACGATGCGACGCAGCACCCGATGCACACCGAGCATTTTGAAATCCGGCGGTCGACTATCGAGCAACTTGCTGAAAAATGGGGCGCCATCACGGCTGTCGGAACGACTTCCGTGCGGACGCTCGAATCGCTTACAGCTCTTGCATGGCGCATCCGAACTTGCGGCGACCCGCAGACCGACCGTGTCATCGGGCAGTGGGAATTATACGACATCCCGACAGATTTCAAGGGGAGCGACGCTCTTGCGACATTGCTCGATTACATGGATAACATGGGTTTCGACCGGCTGAAAGCCGCAACGCAGATCATGATAACGCCATTGGGTTACGAATTCCGCATCGTGCGCAACATCGTCACCAATTTCCACCAGCCCAAATCGACGTTGTTGCTGTTGGTGTCGGCGTACGTCGGCGACGCTTGGCACGACATCTACGATTATGCCTTGTCGCACGATTTCCGTTTTTTGAGTTACGGCGATTCATCGGTGCTGATACGATGAATTCAATCGTTACGTATAAACGGAACTGGACCGCTGTTTTACAGCGGTCCAGTTCTTATTAAACAACAAGCATTATTGCTCTTTAACGCAACGAATGTTAAAGCCGTATGAACGATTGTAGTTGTTGAGAGGATTCACACCTCCGCCACTGCCGTTGAAGAATCCGGCATTTCCCGAATCGCTACTGTACGGAGAACTACACCAAAATAAAGCATTACTACCGACAGACGACAAAGAGCCGCTATTGCAATTGCGTATACCGGCAGCAGAATAGAAATCAGCCGGTTCTTGTTGCCATTTTCTGGTTCCATTTTCATTCATGCCGTAACAGAAGAAATAACCACGCTGAGTAGTTAATGTCGTAGTGTGTGTGGTCGTGTTTATATTCAGAATATTGAATATATTTTCAGGCCAAGTCGCTTCGTTGCTGAGGTTGACCGCTTGGTTGTTACCGTCAATAGTGAATGAAACCCAGAGATCTTTCGGTGCCACGCGATATCCATTCGGACAAGGGTCGAATGCCGATTTGTAGGTGCCGCCCATCGTCGGAAAATCATAGCCTTGCGGATTGCCCCACAAATTATTGTTAGTTAAGCCTGCCCAGTCATTACCATACGGGCCATAGACCTTGATGAATCGCGTCGGATTAGCGGTTGCATATTCGACCATCCAAACGTCGACGGATTTTCCGTCTTTCTCTTGGACATCTTCGCCACCGAGCAGATCGACCATATCGATTTCATTGACTGCATCTCCGAATTTGAAAGCGTTGCCATCGCCATCGGTCGCTGCAACAAAACCTTCGGCTGTGGCCGTAATAGAGTTCGGTCTACCGAGCGGATCCTTGCGCCCCCATTGGTAATAGTAACCCAAGGATTCGAGATTGGTATCGTTGGTAGCCGTACCGGTCGGCGTCACAGTCGCCTTAGCCGTTGCTCCCAGCGCAATCGGCATGACATCGTACGCTCCCGAATAGGTATATCCGTATCGTAGCGTTTGCGTGGGATCATCTTGGGGATGCCAGATGTGGTATGACCAGAGAGGGGTTTCGGA